>NZ_OZ244997.1:1210634-1513292 GCF_965223285.1 Candidatus Leptofilum sp.
CAGGCCAGTCGCTTCTGGTGGTGCTGGGGGAACCCCTCTGCCAGCCCAGGTGTTGAGGCCGATGTGGTGATGGTAGCCACCCGCAGAGACGAAGCCAGCGGCAGAACCGTAGCGCATGACGCGCTCAAAACCGAGGGTGTCGCAGTAAAATGCTTCAGCCTCGTCCAGATCGCGCACGTGTAGGTGGATGTGGCCCATGACGGTGCCGGGGTAGATGCCTGTCCAGGGTTCATCACGGCCGTTTAACTCCCCAGTCAAACTTTCCAAGTCTAGGGGCAGCGTGTTCATTTGCAGACGGCCGTTTACCATCGGCCACTTATCTCGGCTTCGATCTCGATAAATTTCGATGCCGTTGCCGTCTGGATCGCCCAAATAAATTGCTTCGCTGACGCTATGGTCTGAAAAGCCTTCGAATTGGGTGCGGGTTTCCACCAGGTTTTTGAACGTGCGGGCCAGCTCTGCGCGATTAGGAACCAGCAGGGCAAAATGGTACAGTCCCGTGGTGCCACCAGATGGCGTCGCCCCGGACTGCTGGATTAGCTCTAGAAGCGGCCGTTCTGTTGTGCCGAGAACGGCCGTGTTGTCTTCTTGGCTCAACAGCATCAAACCAATGTTGCGCGTGTAAAAGGGCAGGGAGCGACCAAAATCTGCCACTTTTAGCGAGACGAGACCAATTTGAGTGTTTGGGTGTATTGCTTCCATGCTGCCTATCATACTGTGTTCCCTACGAAAGTGAAAAGTAAAAAGTGATAAGTGGGCCAAGTGCCAACCCATCACTTTTTACTTTTCACTATATGCTTTTTACTCAAAAATTACGCAGCTTCGGTTTGCGCCTGCTTTACCAACTCCAGCTCAATTTCTATGTTGATTTTGTCGCCGACAAGGACACCGCCGGTTTCCAGGGCCTGGTTCCAGGTGAGGCCCCAATCTTTGCGGTTCAGGCTGCCGCTGGCAGAGAAACCAGCACTTTCGGTACCCCAGGGGCTTTTGGCAATGCCTGCATATTCTACATCCAGGGCAATCTCTTTCGTGACGTCTCTGATGGTGAGCTGGCCGTAGAGACGGCCGTTGTTGTTATCAGTTTGTTCCACACGGGTGCTTACAAATTTCATAGTGGGGTAGTTAGCTACGTCAAAAAAATCGGGGGATTTCAGATGGCCGTCCCGCTGCTCGTCACGGGTATTGATGCTGGTCAGGTCAACTTCAATGTTGACGGTGGTGTTGGTTGGATTTGCCTCATCAAAATTAACGCTGCCGCTGAACTGTTCAAAACTGCCGCGCACCTTTGAAATCATCATATGCCGTGCTGTAAAGTAAACGTGTGAATGTGAAGAATCAATTTGCCAACTCATTGCTGTATAATCTCCTTAATTAGAATTAGATAGGGGTTAAAGAAATATTGTTTAAGTGGACTCTGGTCCGTATTTGCGCTAGAATATTAGCGGACTTGAGTCCGCTTGTCAAGGCGCGAGAGACAAACTCAGAAAAAGTTAAGGAAACAACATTTTTCACCGGAAAAAGGAACTGAATTAACAACCTCTGTTTACAAAATGAGCAAAATGTCTTTTACTGTAAAGGGGATGGAGCAAGTATCCTTTTAATGTGGAAACGAATTTGGACACAAACATGACCACGTCTGAAAAAAACACAATTTCATTAGGAACCATTGACGAGGCGAGCAGCAGTATGCGCCATGAGCGGCGGGATGCGGCGGCTAACCGTATCCGCATTTTGCAAACGGCCGAAAAGCTGTTTGCCGAGCAGGGCGTGGCCAACGTGAACATGGCCGACATTGCCCAGGCGGCGAAGGTGGGCAAGGGAACGCTCTATCGCCGCTTTACCAATAAGGCAGAGCTGTGCCTGGCACTCATGGATACGCAAATGATTGATTTCCAAAATGGGATGATTGCCCGGATGCAGCAAATGTCGGCGCAAAATATGCCCAAGATGGAGCAGCTAGATCAGTTTATGGATGCGCTCATCTACTTTACTGATGCCCATGCGCCACTGCTTTGTGAGGTGCAGCGGGCTGGCCTGCTTCAAGAGCAGGACTCAGATGGCCTGGAACTGCCCCACTTTTGGCAATATATGACGGTGAGTGGTTTGCTGAAAACGGCCGTTGCCAACGGCGAACTGCCAGAAGGACTAGACATTGATTATTTGGCCGATGCTCTGCTGGCCCCGCTCAAGGCCGATCTCTTTTATTATCAACGTGAAACGCGCGGCTTTTCGCTACAGCGCATTAGTGCGGGATTGCGCACCTTGCTCTCCGGCCTCCGGCATTGTGATGGTTCTGCGTCTGCTTAAATGACCCAAGCAACCTTCAATAGATACGAAAGAAGTTTGAAGCAAGGTAGGAAACGGCCGTTTCTCACTTTGCTTCTTTTTATTTGCCTACTTGCACTTTTGGCAACGGTCGTTGCCGCCGCTCCCCCAGACGTGACCGATTTGCGCGTTGAGGGAGCTACTATCAGCAGCCAGCCTGCTTACGGCGTCAACTTCATTAGCTGGGCCAAAGGGCTTACCCCGGTCAGCCAAACCCGTTACGACAATGGCAAGGCCACAGGTGCCACCTGGAACCGCTGGCCAATGTATTGGTACGACATTGAGCAGTCGGACAACAATTTTAACTGGACATACCAGGACGTGGCTGTGGAAAATGATCTGGCGCAAGGGTTCCAGTTAAACGCCATTTTGCTAGGTACACCCTCTTTTTACACGACCAACAGCAAGCCAGAGAATCCCTTGCCGCGCCCCGTGCCGGGTCGCCCGCTGGGCATCGAGGCGGTGCAAGCGGCCACGCCCATGGGAGTGTACGAACCTGTTTTCAGTGACAACTCAGATATTTTGAGCGCGGACAAGCAGATTAATTCAGCCAATCGGTGGGCGCGATTTGTGTATACGGCCGTTTCCCGCTACAAACCCGGCGGCGTCCTATCCCAGGCAAACGGCTGGCCTGCCGGGCAAGGCGTTACCCATTGGGAAATGTGGAATGAACCCGACCTGGCTTCATTTTGGGATGGCACCACGGCCGATTATGCCCGTCTGCTGCAAGTTGGCTATTTGGCAGCTAAGTTGGCCGACCCCAATGCCCAGATTCTCTTTGGCGGATTGGCCAACGAAAGCACAAACCTCTCCTTTTACGAAGATGTGATGACGATTTTTGACGCGGATGTGCAGGCTGCCACTTACGATTACTACCATGACATTTTAGCCACGCACAACTACCTGTATGCTTGGCGTTCCTGGTACCACGTGTGGCGGGCCGACAACACGTTGGCCGCCCGTAATTTGACAAAACCAATCTGGCTCAACGAATCCGGTGTACCGGTTTGGGACGATTACCCCGGCCCCGTGTGCGAACCTACCAGCCCGTTCCGCGCCTCAATGAATGAGCAGGCAGATTTCATCATCCAAAGTGCCTTTTACGCCACCTACGCCGGAGCCGACAACATCTTCTTCTTCCAACTGTACGACGACTGCGGCAACCAGCCCGGCGGCACCAATTTTACGCCCGTCGCAAGCTGCTCAGGCGACCCAACCATCGATCCTGGTGGGGATGCGTTTGGCTTGTTCAGCAACGTAGCCGATCCCGGCATATCTGGTTGCTACTGGGAGCATCCCAATGGCGGTGCGCCGCGCCCTGGCTTCACTGCCTTCCAACTTCTTACCACTTACTTCACGGATGTGGAACCACTTTGGCGGCTGCGACCCGGCAATGATGATCCGGTAAACGGGCCACAGGAGTGGATTGCTTTTTACCAACCGGCCACGCAATCGCGCATTTTGGGCTTGTGGGCGCGGTTTGGCGAGGCGCAAACGGCCGTCATCCCCACTACCAACGCCAATGGCTCTGCCCAACTTATTTGGCCTGACGGGACGATGGAGGTGGTAACGGCCGTAAATGGCGAATTCACTGTCACCTTGCCAGCCGCAACCAACCAAAATGCCATCTGGGATCCGGCTCTCTATCCCATCGGCGGGCGGCCTGCCATTTTGATTGAACAGGATACCCTCCCGCCGACCGTTTCAATCAATGCTCCAACAACGGCCACAACTGAAATCTCACTAAGCTGGACTGGCAGCGATGACGGCAGCGGCATGGCAATGTATGATGTATGGGTTGCGGTGGATGGTGGCGATTTTGTGTTGTGGTTAGAGGGGATTGGGGAGGAAACGGCCGTTTACCCCTCACAATTAGGCCACATATACCAATTTATGGTTGTCGGGTATGATAATGCAGGTAATCAGGCCAGCAGTGACCCAATTACGGTGTTGGCGATAGAATTATCAGAAATCATCTATTTGCCAATAATCGCCCGTTAATACGCCCCATCAACAAGGAAACAGTATGAGAAAACGAAGAAGAAATGTGGTTTACTCATCGGCAGATGATGATTTTCAAGCGCGCCCACCAGAGCGTTCCAATGCCACGCCAAAATCACAGCCACCTGCGCAGCAAACTATTCGGATCCAGCGCGAGAAAAAGGGGCGGGGTGGCAAACAGGTGACCGTCCTGCGTGGTTTTCAGCTAACCGAAAAAGATTTAGTCAAATTAGGGAAACAGCTCAAAAAAGCGTGTGGCAGTGGCGGTACGGTCAAAGATGACGTTATCATCGAAATTCAGGGCGATCACCGAGACAAAATTGCCAATTTATTGCACAAGCAAGGATTCAAAACAAAATTTACAGGGGGCTAAATTTACAGGGGGCTAAGAAAACATTAGTTTGGGGTTGGCGTGTGGTGTGGCGTGTCCAATGCCCAATCGCTGTAGGGAGGTTGGGTCTGAACGTTTTCATCTGTAAAAAGAAGAGATTCTTCTGGCTTGAATGGCAGCACAAGGCAGAACAAGGCACCGCCCAAATCACTTTCTTCCACAGTGAGCGATCCTCCATGGGCTTCGGCCACCATTTTACAAAAAGTTAAGCCCAAGCCAGCACCACGCCGCTCTCCCCCATCTACCTGTGCAAATTTCTCAAAAATACGGTCACGTTCATCAGCAGGAACACCCGGCCCACTGTCCGCAACGGTGACAACCAGTTGAGCCTCTTTCAGCGCAATGTGGACGTTTACTTGCCCGTGCTCGGGCGTAAATTTGAGGGCATTGCTGAGCAAATTTGTAAATACACGGGTCATCAAGGCTTTGTCAATCCGAATTTGCGGTAATTCTTTGTCATACGTAAATGTAACGGTTTGTTTGTTGGTGCTGGCCAGAATCTCGCTTTCTTCGATTTGCTTACGAAGCAGTTGAGCCGTGTCTGTCAAAGTTTTTTGCAGGTTTAAAACCCCTGCTTCTAACCGCTCGACATCCAGCAGGTCGTTGATCATCTGCAAAATATTCTCACCAGATTTACCCAAGTTGACGATGAGCCGCTTTTGGGTTTCGGTTAAGCTGCCCAGGCTTTCTTTACCCATTAAATTCATTCCGCTCAGAATTACAGTAAGCGGGCTTTTGAGATCGTGGACAATGAGTTGAGTCAGTTCGCTGCGAAGATGTTGTTCACGTCGCAGGGTTTCATTGCGCTCGGTAATGAGCTGATTTAGGTAAAAAACGACGAAGTAAAGAACGATGAAGCTCAATGTGCCTTGGGCGATGCTCAGCGGAATCAGAGAGGTGCGATTGACGCCGCCGCCCGTGTTTAACCAGCGGAAGCTAATCTCTACGCTGGCTAGCGATAAACCAGCGATGAGAATGCTGCCGAGTGCGGCAAAGTAGCGAGATAGTTGCACGTCGCGGGAAGTTTGGAAGCTCCTTAGGATGGCAGACAGGGCGACGATGAGGGCGGCAATAACGAGAGGATGGTACATGAGCCAGCTAAGCTGACCCGCTATGCCAAGCATCAGGCTGAACTGGGCTTGTGCCAAAAGCAGGAAGACAACCGCCAAACGGCCGTTTATCACTTTGCTGCCGTACCAGTTTAGAACCCGCGCCCGCCATGCTGTCCAAGCCAACAGGGTAATGGCTAGGGCTCCTAGCAGGTTTGGCACCAATGGATCGTATGCCATCCACCGAACTAAAATAGATGGATTGCCAAAGGCGATAATGCCAAAAATCATCAACAAAAGCAGCCCAGCCAGCCACAAAAGACGCCTGAACCGTACGATAAATTTTTCAGCCGCAGGTGGCCAATCGAAGGTTGATGCCGCAAAAAAGAGGCCACTAATGGGCAAACTTAAGCGGATTGACCAGATAAACGCAGGGTTAGACCCGCCTTCAATGAGGATGTTGGGTGTTGCCAAGCTGCTAAACAAAAACAGTGCTGAGAGCGCAATAAAGCCAATGGTGAGGAAAATGGAGCGGGCACTGGTTTTTTTGCCCAGTGCGCTATTGGCAAACAGAGCCGCAATGAGGGCAATGAAGCTGGCAAACGCCCCAAAATAATATTGGATGAGGCGTGTGTACCATGATAAACTCCAAGCGTGAATATCCAGGGTTGGAAAGAATCGCAGCAGCGCAAAAAAGACCATTGGGATAGCCAGGCAAACGGCCGTAAACGGCCTACGCTTGATGTGATAAACCAACTCAGACATATGCAGCTATTTTACGGGCTTCACTGTCTATTTGGCTTACGGCTAGGTGAAGAATCTGTGAAGATTAGTACTGAGGTACCGATATTGTTATGAATCCGTTGCTTAAAGATGTGCCTTACTCGTTTGATACCGAACGGCTAACCATCCGTGGGCCATTACCAGGAGATGGGGTGCGAGTACGAACGGCCGTACTTGAATCGCAAGACCACCTAAAGCCGTGGATGCCGTTTGCCGTGAAGATAGACAGTGAAGAAGGGTATGAAATTCGGGCTCGGGAAGGTGAACTGAACTATTTGGCTCGAAAAGATTTTTGGTTGCTCATCTTCATGAAAGGCACCCAAACTTTGCTCGGCTGTACAGGCTTGCACCGCGCCAATTGGGACATCCCCAGTTTTGAAATTGGCTATTGGATACATGTTAACCATACCGGCAAAGGGTACGTTACTGAGGCGGTGAACGGCGTTTGCCAATTTGCCTTTACGCATCTGGAGGCAGAGCGACTGTTCATTCGCTGCGATGCCAAAAATGAGCAAAGTGCGGCCGTTGCACATCGCTGCGGCTTCACATTTGAAGGCACCCACCGCCACGATTCTCGCCATCACCTTACCAATGAATTGCGTGACACCCTCTACTTCTGCAAATTACGGCCGTCTGACTAAAGTTGCTACCCGCTTTGCGGCTGTTATAATCCGCCAGTTGCTCATTCGTTAGAGAGAATTAGGCAACCACCCTTAAGTGGAAAACGAAAAGTAACTTTAAAACAGGTTGGCAAAAAACGTTCGTTCTCCTTAAAGTAAATCACGATTCACGAATGCGTTTTTAAAGAACCTTCTGTGATTTACTTAAACTACGTGTAGGCAAAAATTGTTATGGAAGGAAAAGATTATGTGTGGCTCATCGTCATTTTGGCGATAGTTGGCTGGGCAATTTGGGTTGTGCAAAACCCAGATTTCCCCATTCGGCAGGGGTTAGACTTGCAGGGCGGTTTGCAGGTTCTGCTTAAGGCGGATCTGCCAGAAGAAGTTGAAATTGAACCCGCACAGCTAGATACGTCCCGCCAAATTATTGAGCAGCGGGTGAACGCTTTGGGCGTGGCCGAACCCCTTGTGCAAACCGAGGGCAGTCGGCGAATTTTGGTAGAATTGCCCGGCATTGATAATCCAGAAGAAGCGGTTTCCCTCATTCAGGAAACTGCCTTGCTGGAGTTTGTGGATACAGGCACTATTCCCTTGGCGGAAGGCACCTGCATCCGTACCAGCCTCAATGAAGGCCCCTCCCGCTGTGAGCTGGGGCCAGATGGGCAGGTGGTTGGAACGGCCGCTCCCACCTACGAGACTGTGATGACCGGGGCTGCCATTCAGTCGGCTGAATCTGCTTCTACGGAGCTGAGCCAATTTTTTGTGGAATTTACGCTGCGCGCCGAGGAACGAGAGCTATTTGCCAACTTCACGCGCGAAAATCAAGGGCAATTCTTGACTATCGTTCTTGATAAGCAAGTGATTTCCAGCCCGCGAATTAGTGCCGTTATTGAAGGGCAGGGCACCATTACAGGTGATTTCACGCTGGAAGAAGCACAACGATTGGCCTTACAGCTTCGTTTTGGCAGCTTGCCCATCCCCTTGGTAATCGACAGTACGCGCCAAATTGGGGCTACGCTGGGTGAGGTATCGGTTGCGTCTAGCGTGCAGGCAGGCTCGATTGGGGTGGCCGTGGTGCTCCTGTTTATGCTCATCTATTACCGGCTGCCCGGCCTGTTGGCAGATTTGGCCCTGATTTTGTATGCGGCCGTTAATGTGGCGGTGTTTATGGCTATTCCCGTGACGCTGACGCTGCCGGCTATTACCGGCTTTTTGCTTTCAACAGGGATGGCGGTGGATGCAAATATTCTGGTTTTTGAGCGAATGAAGGAGGAACTGCGGGATGGCAGTTCGCTGCGGGAGGCAATCTTGACGGGCTTTGACCGGGCCTGGACATCCATTCGAGATTCCAATATCGCCACGCTGGTCATTTGCCTGGTGCTATGGACATTTGGACGCAGCTTTGGGGCCAGTGCCGTGCAGGGGTTTGCGCTCACATTGGCAATTGGGGTAATGATCAGCATGTTTACGGCCGTCATCGTTACCAGAACCTTTGTCCGTTTGGTGTTGGGGCAGTTGGCTGACCGCATTAGCCGAACCAGTTGGCTGTTAGGTGTGTAATGTTTTTATTCAATCTTGTAGAAAAGCGAAAAACATATTTCATTTTTTCCAGCATCATCATTGGGCTGGGCATTTTGGCAATGATTTATTCGTTTGCCAGCACGGGTGCGCCATTTTTGCTGGGCGTAGATTTTCGGGGCGGTGCCCGGTTTGAGGTGCAATTTACGGAGCCGGTGACAGAAACGGCCGTCGAAGAAGTCTTCGTCAACGCGGGCATCTCCAACCCCAGTATCATCGCCTTGCGCGGTGAAGACTTGCAAAATGCGTGGCAAATTCGCACCGAGACGCTGTCCCCAGAAGAAGCACAGACCATTGAAGATGCGCTGAACGATATTGCGCCGCTGGTTCCCGGCAGCACCCAGGTGGAAAGCGTCAGCGGTACGGTGGCGGGCGAAGTGACGAATGCGGCCTTCATTGCCGTAGTGGTTGCCGGGCTGATCATTTTGGTTTACATCATGGTGGTTTTCCGTCAGGTACCGAATCCCTTCCGGTATGGGGCCTGTGCGGTGGCGGCGATGGTGCATGACCTGTTTGTGATTTTTGGCGTGGCTGCGCTGACGGGCATGTTTTTGGGCTGGGAGGTCGATGCGCTCTTTTTAACGGCCGTACTCACCGTGGCAGGCTTTTCGTTGCAAGACACCATCGTGGTGTTTGACCGCATCCGGGAAAACATTACCAAACGGCCGTTGGAAAAGTACGAGCGTGTCGTGAACCGGTCTATTTTGGAAACCGTCCATCGTTCGCTGGCGACCCAGCTCAATGCGATGTTCATCATGGTAGCCATTTTGCTCTTTGGCGGTGCCTCCATAAAACCATTTATTGCCATTCTTTTTGTTGGTTTGCTCAGCGGAACCTACAGCTCAATCTTTACGGCCGTTCCCCTGCTGGTTGCCTGGGAAAAGAATGAACTCCCGTTTTTGAAAGCGTAAAAATCGTGCGGAAAATCTGGTTCACCTTATTGCTGTTGGTAATTGGCACTGTGGTTGCCTGCACTGAGCCGCCGGTGGCGCAAACGCCACTGGCAGATTTACCCGTGCCGACGTCCCCCGCCATTCCCCCAACATTTACTCCGTTACCCCCCGGCAGTGAACTGAATGTCATTCCCGCCGTTACCGTAACGCAAGAGCCGATTCCGACTCGCGCCACCAACACGCCTATTCCCTTTGGGGCCAACGTGGTGGAACTGCGCCTCACTATCCCCAGCCTGGGGTTGGATCGTCGTTTGCAAGGCAGCGTGAACAGCCAGATTATTTTGGTGGATGAAAATAATGGTTTTTCTGTGCAGCGGGACAACCAGGCCAGCGTCTTGCTCGACTTGCAGCAGGTTTTGCCGGAACTGGTGACTAACCCTGTGCCAGAAGGCTGCGATAGTTGCGTGCGCGTCGCGTACAGCTTGCCATTTTCTGGCGTTGATGGAGAAGGTTGGCTGCGCGATCCGGTGCTGCTGGCGAGCCTGGAAAATTATTTTACTATCACTCTCGGTCCGCATTTCCCTCCTGGGGCAATTATCGGCTTGCGGCGCAGTGCCTCTGCCTATGCCCCTGCCCATTCCATTGCCATAATGGAGGACGGCCGTCTGTTCCGCTGGATGGCTAATCAGGGGGAAGTAGAGCCAGCGGGTGTCGCTTCCCCTGCGCTTTTAGCTGCTTATGCGGGGGTAGATGCCCCGGCGTTGTCGCAGCAGTATGCTGCCCCTTGCCCTGGGTTGCCGTTGGAATCGCTGCTGCTGGCTGATCGTGAACAAGAGCGGCTCATTGCCCTGGTTTGCCCCGAATTTGCTGTGCCATTTTCTTTGCAGTCACTTTACGTGGCGCTTGACAATGCACTGAACGAGATGCTGACAGCCAGCGAGGTAACGCTGCCCCGCCCTCCAGTCGGTTTTCCGTTGACTGCGGTGCTCGATTACCAGCGAATTGATGGCGCGCAGCTTACGGTTTTTATGGATAATACGGCCGTTGCCAGCCTAAACAGTAGCCAGCCAATTAGCACCACGCTGACCAGCAGTCAGGTCATCAGCCTGACAAATAATTTGCTAGCCAGCGGCAGCTTGCGCACTGGTTTAAACACCTTTTTGGACAACGACACCGCAGCTACGCCAGAGGTGACCCGCTCCTGGCTGCTGGTGCGTGGGCCTGCTGGCGTCTATGATGCCGAATGGATCGGCACAGCCGACGTAGAGGTTTTGGCTGAACTCAACACCCTGCTGGACGAATTGCTCTCGCAGGAAATATCCACTCCGGAAAGCACGCCCATTGCGACGCCCGAAGACAGTGAAACGGCCGTACCCGCAACAACCCCCACAGCTACACCTACCGCAACTCCTGATAGTGGCTAGCCAGCGATTGGAGCCTGAAACCATGCTTGCCTTATATTGTGAGAATAATCAGATTGTCTGCCGCCGAGACTATCCCAAACCGATACCACAGCCTGATGAAGCATTGGTACGCATAACCTTGGCTGGTATCTGCTCTACGGATTTGGAGATAGTAAAAGGATACGTTTCCGGTTTTTCTGGCGTGTTAGGGCATGAGTTTGTGGGTGTGGTGGAAGATGCAGCAGACAAAGATTGGGTTGGCAAGCGCGTGGTGGCCAGCATGAATATCGGTTGCCAAACCTGTGATATGTGTCTTCTGCATGGGCCAGAGCATTGTGCCACTCGGCAAGCATTGGGCGTTCATGATAAGGATGGTGCCTTTGCTGAATATTTGACGGTACCGATTCGCAATCTCCACGCCGTCCCAGACGATGTTACGGACGAACAAGCTGTGTTTACAGAGCCTTTGGCTGCGGCACTCCAAATACGGGAGCAGGTGAAGATACGGCCGTCGCAAAAAACGGCCGTCATCGGCCCCGGTCGTTTGGGGTTGCTGGTTGCTCAGGTGCTGCAACTGGGTGGAGGGGATGTAATCGTTTTGGGGCGGCGACACAGCTCATTGCAATTGCCTTCCTCTTGGGGCATGTCTACGGGTCTCACGTCTGAATATGACGACAATAGCTTCGACCTTGTTGTCGAAGTAACGGGTAACAATGCTGGTTTTGCCCAGGCACTCCGTTTGGTGCGCCCAATGGGGGCTATCGTGCTAAAAAGCACATTTGCTGCCGAAAACAGGCTGGATATGACAAAAATTGTTGTCGGCGAAATTGAGGTCATTGGCTCCCGCTGTGGCCCATTTGCCCCAGCGCTGCGTTTGCTGTCCAAGAACCAAATTCACACCCAGCCCCTCATCATGGCTGAATACGCGCTGGCTGATGGCTTAGCTGCATTTGAAAAGGCGGCCCAGCCTGGGGTGTTGAAAGTATTGATACGGCCGTAACATAAATGTTCCAGCAACGAATTATCTCGAACTATAATTCGTGAAATTCGCGTAATTCGCTGCAATATTAATCTTGTGTGCCAAATCCAGTTTGTTATTCATAATCATTTGACATAGTCATCGTTTTCGCTAAAATTAGAACATATGAGCGATTATTGGATTCGAGCAAGTGAAATAGGTGATTACCTTTACTGCCGCCGCAGTTGGTGGCTTAAGCGCAGCCGAGGCGTTGCTTCGCAAAACGTACGGGAAATTGCCCACGGTGAGCAGCACCATCGCCAGCACGGACAGCAAGTGCAGCAATCTATCTGGCTGCGACGGGCTGCGTATGCGCTCATTTTTGTGGTGGTGGCATTGGTTACTTACTCTCTGGTTGGCGGTGTGTGAGATATGATTTGGGGTGGGTATGCACTGGGTATTGGTTTTGTGCTGCTGGCGTTGGCATTGGCGTTGTGGTGGCGCAGTGGGGTGCTGGCGGAGCAGACGGGTTTGCCCGACGGCCGTATCCTTTACACCGATGCTGGCAGTGCCTGGATGACCAACGATGAGGCGTTATATGATCCACAGTTGCGATTGGTGGGCAAGCCAGACTATCTGGTGGAAGAGGCAGATGGCCGTATCATTCCAGTAGAAATCAAGTCGGGCAAAGCCCCACCTGAGCCGTGGGAGGGTCATGTTTACCAGCTAGCCGCCTACTGTTGGCTAGTTGACAGGGAATATGGGATACGGCCGTCTCATGGCATCATCCAGTACAAAGATCGCGCCTTCGCAGTAGATTACACAGATGAGCTGCGTGAAGATTTACTCGATCTGCTTACAGAAATGCGTGAAGATATGTTCGAGGTTGAGTTAGACCGTGATCATAACGATTGGAATCGCTGCGCCCGCTGCGGGGTGGCCACTGCTTGCACCCAGCGGTTAGGCTAACAATTTTTTCTTGACGCAACCTTCCCCCTGGGCTAGAATTGCCCGTCTGCAATGCAACATAATCTTTTTGCAGCAAATGCAGCAACGTTAACCACCAATAGAAACGAGCAAATAACGGGTTAATACCATTATTGACCCGTTTATTTTTGTCTCAGGATAAGCAACAGAGGTGACAGTCTCTTGGTTTGTTATAATTGCCATCTCTGGAGAAGTGACTGTCACCTGAGTAGTCGAGTAAGGAACCACTGTGTTTGAATCATTAGGCAACCGCCTGCAAGGCGTTTTTGACGGCTTGCAGCGGCGGGGCAAACTTACGGAAGCAGATGTAGACAAGGCAATGCGCGAAGTGCGCCTGGCTTTGCTGGAAGCGGACGTAAACTTCAAGGTTGTAAAAGGCTTCGTGGCCCGCGTGCGTGAACGCGCTATTGGCCAGGAAGTCATGCGCAGCCTGACCCCCGGCCAGCAAGTGGTAAAAATTGTTCAGGAAGAGCTGGTGGAAACGCTTGGTGAACCAGGGCGGTTAAACTTGGGGATGCAATCCCCGGCGGTGATCATGCTGGTGGGATTGCAAGGTGCTGGTAAAACCACAATGGCGGGCAAGTTGGCTCTTCATTTACGCAAGCAGGGCAGACGGCCGTTGCTGGTGGGCGCAGATGTGTACCGTCCGGCCGCTATCGACCAGCTGCAAACCCTGGGTCGCCAGCTAGACATCCCCGTTTACGATGAAGGGCCAGAGGGCAACCCGGTTAACGTTTGTGCCAATGGCGTTAAAAAAGCAGTTGCCACCGGAGCCACAACGGTGATTCTGGATACGGCTGGACGTCTCAACATCGACGCGATGATGATGGACGAGATCAAAGCGATCAAGTCCAAAGTCAATCCGGTGGAGACGCTGCTAGTGGCCGATGCTATGACCGGACAAGAAGCCGTGCGGGTAGCCACTGATTTTAACGAAGCGGTGCAGATTACTGGCCTCATCATGACCAAAATTGATGGTGATGCGCGTGGTGGTGCCGCCATTTCCATGCGTGAAGTAACTGGTGTTCCCATCAAATTCCTGGGTACAGGCGAAAAGCTAAACGCCATTGAGGAATTCCACCCGGATCGGCTGTCGAGCCGCATTTTGGGCATGGGGGATGTGCTGACGCTTATCGAGCGGGCGCAAGAAGAGCTGGATCAGGAGGAAGCTGAAAAAGCTGGTAAGAAAATGTTGCAGGGTGATTTCAACTTGGAAGATTTTCTGAACCAGATGCAGCAAATTAAACGTCTGGGGCCGATTGGTCAACTGCTGGAAATGATTCCCGGCATGAACAAGATGGCCAAAGACGTTGATTTGAGCGGCGCAGAAGGGGATTTAAAGCGCATCGAGGCGATTATTTACTCGATGACGCCAGCAGAACGGCGCAATCCCAAGATTTTGAAGGCGAGCCGCAAGCGGCGCGTGGCGGCTGGGTCTGGTACCACCGTGCAGGATGTGAACGCCCTGCTAAAGCAGTTCCGCGAAATGAAGAAGATGATGAAGCAACTCACCAAAGGACGCGGGCGTGGATTGCGGAATTTGATGGGCGGCATGGGTGGCTTTGGCCCGTAATTAATAATTAGCCTGGGGATTTGTCCCCAATAAATGGAGATTAGGATAGATGCTAAAAATTCGTTTGAGCCGTAGAGGCAAGAAAAAACAACCCAGCTACCGTGTTGTGGTCGCAGACATTAATGCCAAGCGAGACGGCCGTATCGTCGAGCGCATTGGCCATTACAATCCACTAACCGAACCGGCTGAATTCACAATTAAAGAAGATCGTGCATTGCACTGGTTGAGCGTTGGGGCACAACCTACAGACGCCGTTCGTCGCTTACTGGATAAGCAAGGCACCTTCGACCGTTTGGGCCGGATGCGGGCTGGGGAATCCCTGGACGTGCTGGCCGCAGAGGTATCTGGTGCTGTTGTTGCTGCACCTGAGGCTGTAGAAGAAGTTGCCGAAGCAGAAGAAACCGCCGAAGAAGAATCAGTGGTAGAAAAAGTGGTTGATGCCGTGAAAGATGCTGCCGCTGACGCTGTTGAGAAAGTTGAAGAGGCCGTAGAAGCTGTGGCTGAGGCGGTTGAAGACGTTGTTGACGGCGACGATGATGACGAAGCAGACGAAGCCGAGGCTGAAGAAGAGGCTGCTGAAGCAGCAGACGACGAGGACGAGGAAGAAGCCTAAGAGAATCTTATGAAAGACCTCGTTGAGTATGTTGTCAAATCGCTGGTTGAATCCCCAGACGAAGTTTCGATTGAAGAATTTGAAGAATCAAACGAAACGGTTCTGGAAATTACTGTCGCTGGTCCTGATATGGGACGAGTTATTGGTAAAAGCGGCCGTGTGATCAACGCAATTCGCACGTTGGCACAGGTGGCTGCCGCCAAGCAGGGTACACGCGTTGCGATTGAACTCGTTGAAACTGGTAATCGGTAATTTCAGCCCGTTTGCAATTTTGTATAGATAACATGACCTCGCCTTGGCGAGGTTTTTGTTGTTTGGTGGCAAAATCATGAAAAAAAAGCAGAGAGCCTCATCTAATTTTGATGACCTCGGATTTATTGTCATTGGAGTGGTTACCAAACCGCACGGTGTTCGTGGGGAAGTGCGCGTAAAGCCACACACGGATGAGCCAGCACGGTTTACTTGGTTGGAGCAGGTATACGTAGGCGCGGACGATCCACAGCCAATGGCAGTAGAGCAGGCGCGGGTGCATCAGAATATGGTATTGTTGAAGCTAACGGCCGTTTCCAACCGAGTTGAGGCGGAAGCGCTGCGCGGCGAATGGCTGATGGTGCCAGAAGCGGAAGCGTTGCCGCTAGAAGAAGGAGAATATTTCCTCTTTCAGCTTGAAGGGCTGACAGTGCTGACCACTGAGGGAGAAACGCTAGGCATCCTCACCAGCATCATCGAAACCGGGGCGAACAATGTGTTTGTGGTGCAGGGCGACCGTGGTGAACTGCTGCTGCCGGATATTGATGATGTGGTGCAAGAGATTGATTTTGACAACGGCCGTATGCTCGTAACCCTACTGCCCGGCCTCATCCAGTAATCGGTATTCAGTGGGCAGACCAAAAACTGATTGCTGACGAAAAGGTATGCTTTTTCATGTCTGACCGGAAATATTGGCTTGGCTTTAATTTGGTGAAAGGCATTGGGCCTGCCAAAGTGCAGGCACTGCTCGATTATTATGGCTCGTTGGCCAATGCGTGGCAGGCCAATGAGTATGAACTGCAAAAGATCGGCTTCGATCGTCGTGCCATTAAAACATTCTTGAAAACTCGCGAGCAAACAGATTTAGACAATGCGCTGTCGCGCGTGCAGCAAGCGGGTGTTTCACTATTCACCTGGGAAATGCCTGGCTATCCAAGCTACCTGCGCGAAATTCCTAATCCGCCACCATTACTTTATTATCAGGGTGAAATTTTAGAGCAAGACCAATGGGCGGTGGCTGTGGTAGGTACGCGACGGTTGACGGCATACGGCCGTCAGGTTACCCGAGACCTAGTTGCCGGCTTGGTGCAGAACAATATCACGGTGGTAAGTGGCTTGGCGCGGGGAATTGATGCGATTGCTCACCAAACGGCCGTAGAGCTTGGTGGTCGGACGCTCGCCGTATTAGGTTCTGGGTTAGATTGTGTCTATCCAGCAGAAAATCGTTCGCTGGCGCAAGAAATTACGCAAGGACAGGGGGCTATCATCAGCGAGTACGGCCTGGGTGTGCAGCCAGAGGCCAAAAATTTTCCGCCACGCAACCGCATTATCAGCGGACTTTCTCTCGGCGTTATTGTGGTAGAAGCCGGAGAACGGAGTGGGGCACTTATTACCACGAATTTTGCACTGGAACAAGACCGCGAAGTGTTTGCCGTACCCGGCAACATCAACAGCCCCGCCAGCCGCGGGCCAAACAAGCTCATTCAGGAAGGTGCCAAGCTGGTGACCACAGTTGAAGACGTGCTGGAGGAGCTGAATTTGCATATGGTGGCGGAGCGAACGGCCGTTCAGCTGGTGCTGCCAGAAACGGCCGAAGAAATTGCGCTTTATGGTCGGCTATCTGGCCAGCCGACGCACATTGACGAACTCAGTCGCTCCACCGGGCTGCCAAGCGCGTTGGTGAGCAGCACGCTCACGTTGATGGAGCTAAAAGGAATGGTGCAGCAGGTTGGTGGCATGAACTATGTACTTCTGCGTGAAGATGGCCCCATTTACAACACAACTGGCAAACCACCACAGGAATCTTGACAGTCAGAAAGCGATTTCCCTGTGGTTTGCCCAAAGCGAGGACAGCACATGAAAATCATCATTTTTGCCGGTGGCTCAGGCCGTCGCTTATGGCCCATCAGCCGCAAAAAATCCCCCAAGCAGTTTGAACCCATTATTGGCGAAAAATCTACACTGCGGCTGGCTGTAGACCGCGTTGCCAATGTTTATGGCGCGGAAAATATCTTCATTTCTACCAATGAAGCATATGTAGAGATAATCCGTGAGCAGTTGCCCGAGTTGCCCAACGCCAATGTCATTGGCGAACCGACCCGGCGCGATTTGGCTGCGGCCGTTGGCCTGGCATTGGCCCATTTGGCAAAGGCAACTCCTGCCGATGCGTTAGATAATGAACCAGTCGCCATTTTATGGGGCGATAACTACATGGATCAGGTGGACGTGTTCCGCCGGGTGCTGGATGGTGCAGAAAAGCTGGTAGCTAACCAAAAAGCAAAAATTTTGTTCATTGGGGAGACACCCCGTTTTGCCAACGACCAGCTTGGTTGGATCGGTTTGGGCGAAGAAAAAGGGGCGGTAAACGGCCGTCCTTTCTATGCCTTCCAATCCCTCAGCTACCGTCCCCCATTGGCCGAGTGCCAAAAGATGTTTGCCGAAAACACGCATGTGTGGAATACTGGCTACTTCGTTACCACAATCGGTTTTGTGCGCAAACAGTACCAACAGCTGCAACCCACCATGTGGTCTGGTCTCAAAGAAATCGAAGACACAATCGGGCAGCCAAATTATCGGGAGACTTTACATCGCGTCTATCCAAATTTGGATGCCATGAGCTTTGATGATGCCATTTTGCATCATGTAGACTCAGCCGAAGCGTTGGTACTGCATGGTGAAATGGGCTGGAGCGATCCGGGTACACTGTACGCCCTCAAAGAGGCAATTGACCCAGACCTGAGGGCGAATGTGACCAAGGGACAGGTTGTTGTCGAAGCATCTCACGACAGCCTCGTTTACAATTACGAATCTGATAAGTTGGTGACGGTTATTGGCCTTGAAGGAATGATTGTGGTAAACACGGAAGATGCCATTTTGGTTGTCCACAAGGATAATATTCCGCTGGTTAAGAAAATGGTAGACGGCCTGGAAGGGACCAAATTAGAACCATATAGTTGAATTTTCGCAGATTAGCGTGCCAAATCCGGCGAGTTAGTCTGGGATTTGGTGAATAGCGTTTTGCTGAATATAGAACGTAAAACGTACACCACGTTTTACGTTTTTTGTTTGCATAGAGAAAGTTTATGAGTGAAGAAAAATTGATAGGATACTGTTTTTCGTGCAAGGGTAAACACGCACTGCTGAATGCTAAAGCAGAGTGGGCAGCGAATGGCTCGCCTGGCACACGCGGCACTTGCGCCAATTGCGGCGGCACCATTTACAAGGCTGGTTACACGCCTGCCCATGAAAATCTGCCCAAACCAGAAGTGACGGTTAAAAGAAAGAAGAAAACAAAGGCGGGCAAGAAGAAAGCGAGTCGAAAAGGAAAAAGTCGCACGCGCCGTAGCGGGAAGCTGGTTGTTGTGGAATCGCCTGCCAAGGCAAAAACAATTGGCCGCTATTTGGGGCGGGGCTACACGGTGAAATCCAGCGTGGGCCATGTGCGCGATCTGTTGAAATCGCGGTTGAGCGTAGACGTAGAAAACAATTTTGAGCCGGAATATCGCGTCACCAACGATAAGCGGGATGTAGTAAAGGAATTGAAAACGGCCGCTGCTAAAGCCAAAGAGATTTATCTGGCAACAGACCCGGACCGGGAAGGGGAAGCAATTGCCTGGCACGTGCTGGAATCAGCCGAAATGGACCCGGAAATCACCAAGCGCGTGGTTTTCCATGAAATTACTAAACCGGCCATTGAGAAAGCGTTCTTAGAGCCGCGCGCTATTGATATGGATCGGGTGAATGCCCAACAAGCACGGCGCATTTTGGATCGGTTGGTTGGTTATAAACTCAGCCCTCTGCTGTGGCGCAAGGTGCGCGGCCGTTTGTCGGCGGGGCGGGTACAGTCTGTGGCTGTGCGGCTGGTAGTGGAGCGCGAACGGGAAATCAATGAGTTTGTCTCCGAGGAGTATTGGACGCTGGGTGCCGAATTGAGCCGGGAACAGGATCGGGAAGCGGCGGAACGGCCGTTCTTCCAGGCCCGTCTCCATAAATTGAACGGAGAAGACCCCATTCTGCCTAGCGAAGAGGTTGTGAAGCCACATTTGGATGTCTTGGAAAAGGCAGTTTGGGAAACAGGTGATGTGCGCGTGGGTAAACGAACGCGCCGCCCGGCGGCACCGTTTACAACCAGTACCATGCAGCAAGAGGCGTCCCGACGGTTGCGCTTTAACACGAGCAAAACAATGCGCATTGCCCAACAGCTTTATGAGGGCATTGATCTGGGTGGCGAAGAGGGATCGGTTGGCCTTATTACCTACATGCGAACTGACAGCGTGACGGTGAGCAAAGAGGCAGAAACCGAGGCGCGGTCTTACGTGGGCAAGCGGTTTGGCCCCAATTATGTACCGGTGAAGCCACCCCAGTACAAAACGAAATCTAAAACGGCGCAGGAAGCGCATGAGGCTGTGCGGCCCACGGCCGTTGCTCGCGTACCCAAGCAAATCAAAGAGTATCTTTCCCGTGATCAATACCGGCTGTATAAGTTGATCTGGGATCGGTTTGTAGCCAGCCAGATGGCCCCGGCACGGTACGATACGGTGTCGGTAGATATTTGGGCGGGGGAGGCGAAGGTGGCGGTACAGAAACGGCCGTATCTCTTCCGCGCCACCGGGTCTGTCATGACCTTCCCTGGCTTTTTGGCACTTTATGAGGAAAGCCGCCCCGATGATCGCCCTGACGACGATCAGAACCAGGTGCCATCTGACTTAAAAGAAGGCGAAATGCTCGATCTGCTGCGACTGCTGCCGGAGCAGCATTTTACCCAGCCACCGCCACGATTTAGCGAGGCTACCTTGGTCAAGGCAATGGAAGAGTATGGCATTGGTCGCCCCAGCACCTATGCTTCCATCATTTCCACTGTTCAAAATCGTGGCTATGTGGATCGGGTGGATCGGCGGCTACAGCCCACGGAAACGGGGCAGGTTGTGAACGATTTGCTGGTGGAATATTTCCCTGATATTTTGTCGGTGGACTTTACGGCGCGGCTGGAGGATGAGCTGGATAAAATTGCCGAGGGGGAAGCGTGGGTGCCGGTTATTGGCAGTTTTTACGGGCAGTTTGCCGAGAAGCTGGAAATTGCCGACGAATCTATTCCCAAGATCGATCTGAAAAAAGAAGTGGAGC
Source organism: Candidatus Leptofilum sp. (assembly GCF_965223285.1). Taxonomy (GTDB): domain Bacteria; phylum Chloroflexota; class Anaerolineae; order Promineifilales; family Promineifilaceae; genus Leptofilum. The sequence goes on from NZ_OZ244997.1 coordinate 1,231,182, forward strand.
CTGTGGGCCGAGCCTGCCCCAACTGTGGCAATGAGCTATTGTACCGAGAAGGGCGGTACGGCCGTTTCATCGGTTGCTCCAACTTCCCCAAATGTCGGCACACCGAGCAGTTGCTAAACAAAATTGGTGTCACTTGCCCCAACGGAGGGGAAATGGTGGAACGGCGCACGCGGCGAGGCCGGGTTTTCTATGGCTGTTCCCGTTACCCGGACTGTGAATTTAGTAGCTGGAAGAAGCCAGTGCCTGACCCCGCCAATAGCTGCAACGGCCTGCTGGTGCAGAAGAATGAAAATGAGACAGCGTGTGAGGCTTGTGGTTTGAAGGAGCTAATCCCGCAGGAAACGGCCGTTGCCGATTAGCCACACACGTTCAAAAAAAGCGCAATATAAAATCGGATTTCTTCATGTTTGTGGCCTACCACGAAGGATGTTGGAGGAATCCGATTTTTGCTGTCGGCGTTCAATCGTGGTTAGATTAGTACCAAAACGTAGAGACACGCACCGCAGAAATTGCTAAAATGCCGTAACACACAGGGGGGCGGAGCAGCAATGACACTTGGCCGACAGGTGGCACTGCTATAAGCAAAGGGACGCTATCATTGCAAAAAATTCACCAAAAATCTTTATTGAATTCCCAAAAAGTGATGTAAAGGAAAAATTATGAAACTGAGACTCGCTTCAATCTTGTCATTTATGGCTCTGGCACTCACGTTGATTGTTAGTTTGGGTGTAGATACGCGGCAATCTGTTGCCGCGCCAGTTGGTAGCTCTTCGGAACTAACTTACTTGCCTGTCGTCATGAATCCGCCGGATTTATATATTACCAAACTGGAAATTTCACAATCCGTTCAGGATGCCAATAACAGCGTGCCGTTGGTGGCCAATCGGCCAACGGTGGTGCGTGTATACACAGAAACCAAAAGCGGTGATGACGGTCCTAACACGACTGTTACCCTCATGGCCGTGCGGGGCGGCACCCCACTCACGCCTGTCACCTCAAACAGCAAAGTTGCCTCTGGTAGCTCAAGCCGGGCAAATTTGGGCAGCACTTACAATGTTACGCTTCCCAATGATTGGCTTTCTGGCACGGTGCAAATTACGGCCGTTATTGATGGGCAAAGCGGGGGTGGATATAGTGAAACTATCACCTTCAACAACGTGCCGACTTTGAACGTTATGGTCGTGCCCATCAACTACACTCAAACAGGCGCGTCGGGGGGCAATGGTTTCTATGCAGCCCCCGGTAGTGAGCAAATTAGCGATTGGATCATGCGTGCTTACCCCTTGAGCGACATGAACGTCACATTCCGCTCAGCGTACTCATTTACAGGCAATCTTAGAGATAGTGGAAGTGAGTGGAGCAGACTTTTGGAAGAAGTTACCGATTTAAAAGGTACAGATAACGCACCGCATTCAACTGTTTACTATGCTTATATAAACTTTGGAACGAGTTGCTCCAATACTTGGTTCAATTGTTCTGGGGGGATTGCAGGTATTGGTTGGATTGGAATCCCAGGTAGCAGTTTTGATCCTCGCATTTCTGTTGGCATACATAACTTACCCTCTGGCTTTGGTGACGATGCGTCTGGTAAGTTAGCTGGGCATGAAATTGGCCACAACTTTGGCCGCTATCATGCACCTTGTAACGTAACAGGTACCAACTGGTCCACCGACCCCAAACATGCCGGGGCTTCGATTGGTGAGTATGGTTTGGATGGCATTGGTGGCACGCTGGCGTTATACAGTCCCGGCGGTTACGTAGACATGATGAGCTATTGCGATCCGGTTTGGGTGTCTGACTTTACCTACGAGGCGTTGTACACCGATCAGGTGAACAATGGGGCATTTATCTGGACGCCCCAGAATGAGAGCTTGCTTATTAGCGGGTCTGTGGCGGAAGATGGTAGCGTTTCGCTGAATCCGGTTTATTTTGTACCAGCAACGGCCGTATCTCCCCAAAATGGCCTGTACCAGGTAGAACTGCTGGACGCAGTAGGCAACGTTATTGCCACGCATCCAGTCGATTTGATGGTGGCTGAAGAAGAAGGCGTCTCAGCCAATGCGATGCGCGGGGTGGTTCCCGCTCCAGATGTGCCCGTAGCGGAACTGCGCGTGATTGAGGTGGCAACCGGAACGGCCGTTGCCAACCGCACCCTTTCTACCAGCAGCCTAGCCGTCAATGCAACGCTGGCGCAGCGCAGCGATACGGCGACGGTGAGCTGGGGTGTGGCCGACGTGCCTGCCAACGTGCGCTACACGGTTGATAATGGTCTTACCTGGACTACCGTTGGCCTAAACGTGCTGGGTGGGACTTTGGAAGTAGATTTGACAAACCTGCCCGGTGGTGGAAACGGCCGTTTCCAAATCATCCTGGCTGATCAAAGCATCCCAACCCGCTTTGAGGTTGATTTGGCGACGCCGCTGAGTGACAAGCAGCCTACCGCCTGGATTAGCGGCCCCGAAGTTGTATCCGCTGGCGCACCCGCCGCGCTGTACGCACTTGGCTCTGATGCCGAAGATGGTGCTCTGAGCGACTTTGTTTGGTCTGTGGACGGTGAGCCAGTTGAGGCTGATTCTGCGCTATTCTTACATGATTTGGCGCCGGGTGAGCATGTTATTACCCTCCGTGCAACGACCAGTAGCGGGCAAACGGCCGTTGCTAGCCACATTGTGACCGTGACTCCGTAGTTCTAAGGACTGGCAGTCCTTGCCTTTGATTATGATTGGGTTCATTCTGAGGACTGCCAGTCCTTTTACTTTTAAGTTGGCTCATGGGTCGAAAGTGTGCAGAGTGACCAAAGCTGAGATGAAATCCGGTGAGATACGCTTCACATTCCGCCTGAATTCACATATCGCAATGTAACCGCTCAAGTTTTTCTTATGCACACCTTTGAACATCCTTAAAAAGTTACGCACATCCGTCCACATGCCTTCGGCCGTGTTGACATGCACTTCGCGAATCCCGTCACCATCGTCATCACGCGCCCACTCCTTGTCGCCATGAGAGACGGTGGCATGTGGGCGAATCACATGATTGTAGCTTTGGTATTCGTCTGTATACAGTTGAGACCCAGCTAGCGTAAAGCGATGCACGTGGTCAACCAGGGTCTCACCTTTTGTATCTTTAACAACACGCAAGCGAACTTGTCCAGATTGACGCCCCACTGTGCCCACAACAGGCGGTCGGTCATTGGCATACGTGCCACGCCCTCGCCGTTTGTTGGCGCGACGACGGGGCGGGTCAGCTGAGTCGAAATGCTCACACCCTTTTTTCCCCCGCATTCTGAAACATTTCATCGGTTTCAGTTTCATCATCCAGGAGCGGGGTTTCTGGTTGGAGCTGTTCCGCGTTCGCTTGCAGGTCATGACGCAACCTCAAAACCGTTGGGTAGTTGATGCCCAATTCGGCTGACAAGATTGTCGCAGGTTCTCCTTTGAGGACACCGCGAACGAGCAACAAGACTTGCATTGGAGTCAAATGATGTTGTTGGAAAACGGTTCCCGTATACAAGTTGTAAGCGGCTTGACACTGTTGGCAACGGTAAACGGTCAGTTGACTGCGCTTTGTCGTTCGGAACTTGCGGGCTTGGTCTACGCCGACTTGACAGACCGGACACCCAAAGCCATTGGGATGGAAATGTTCAATGATCCATTGTGTACAGTTTTCTTTGTCGAGTAAATCGGTGATTGGGAATTCCATGATTCCCAATTTTACCCGATTCGCACACTTTTAATAGTTGAGCCTTTAAGTTTCTTTACCCCAGCCGCCGCCCCCTGGCGTTTTAATTTGCAGAATAACATTGGCCTCTAACTGGCGGGTGAATTTGCCCGGCAGGTCGGTGGCGGTTTCCCCTTGGATGAGGCGGTTTTGGCCGGGACGGCCGTCTTCTCCCCCTTGTAGCCCATAAGCCCCTCGCTCTCGCCGCTCGCTGGTGACGGTGACCGTGACGGGCGTGAGAAAGCGAATTGTACGGACGAGGCCATTCCCGCCGCGCTGCTGCCCCTCGCCGCCAGAGTTTTGGCGCAGGCTGTATTGCTCCAGTCGCAGCGGGAAGCTGTACTCCAAGGCCTCCACAGGCGTGTTGAGCGTGTTGCTCATGTGGACGTGTAGCCCACTGCCGCCACCTGAATCCGGGCCTGCGCCTGCCCCGCCCCCGATGGTTTCGTAGTAAGCAAACGGCCGTTCGGTGCCGGGAAATTTGCCGCCAAAGGTGAGATTGTTCATCGTGCCCTGGCTGGCGGCGGGGATGAGCTGGGGCAAGGCTTGGGCCAATGCGCCAAAGACCACATCGGTAATGCGCTGGGACGTTTCGACGTTGCCAGCAGCCACGGCGTGCGGCTGAGGTGGGTCTAGCAACGAGCCGGGAGGGATCGTGATGGTTAGCGGGGCAAATGCACCATCGTTCATCGGCAGGTCGGTTTGTGTGAGTGCCAGGGCAGCGCAGCGCAGGCAATAGGCCACCGCGGAACGAGCAATGGCCGGCACAGCATTGAGATTGCCGCGCACGGCAGGGGCGGTGCCAGTAAAGTCTACGCGCATTTGGCTGCCTTCCACGGTGATTGTGGCTATGATGGGTATGGGCGGGCTGTCTGGCTGCCCGTCGTTGTCCAGGAAGTCGGTGAAGCTGTAACGGCCTTCTGGAATTTGGGAAACGGCCGTTTCTGTTAGAGCCTTCGCGTAGTCAATCAGGGCGTCGGCGTGGGCCAATGCCTCGGCCAGGCTGTACCGGTCCACAATTTCAGCCAAACGCTTCTCCCCGATGGCGTGGGCGGCAAGCTGGGCGGCCAGATCGCCATTGCGCTCATCTGGCGTGCGCACGTTGCGCAAAATGAGCCGCCAAACCGCTTCATTGCGCTTCCCAGCCGCCACCAGCTTGATCGGGGGAATGATGATGCCTTCCTGATAAATTTCGGTGGAGAGAGGCATAGAGCCGGGCGACATGCCGCCAACGTCGGCGTGGTGGGCGCGGCTGGCAACAAAGAATGAAGGTGATCGGTTATCAGTTGGCTGATTATTGAGGAAGATTGGTGAGACAAGGGTGATGTCTGGCAAATGGTTGCCGCCCTGGTACGGGTCGTTGACGATGACGACATCACCAGAGACGAAGGGGGGACACTGCTCAATGGCAGCCTGCACGGAGGCGGGCATGGCTCCTAAATGAACGGGAATGTGGGCAGCCTGGGCCAGCATACGGCCGTCTCCCAAAAAGAGGGCGCAGCTAAAATCCAGGCGTTCCTTGATGTTAGGGCTGTAGGCGGCGCGGCCTAGCGTCACGCCCATTTCTTCAGCGACGGAGGCAAACAGATAGCGAAAAATTGAGAGGGAAACGGCCGTTGGTTTGCTCATGAGTTTTGGCAGCGAATTACCCGAATTAACACGAAAAATGCTTATTCATGTTAATTCGCGATAATTTGGTGCAAATTATTCTGTGAAAACGGGTAGGTTGGCCAGCGCAACGATGTGGCTCCAGTCGGCGTTACCTTCAGTGAAAACGGCCGCTGTTTTAACAATATGCCCACCCGCCTGGTTTACCAGTTTTTCCATGCCCTTCAGCGTACTGCCGGTGCTGATCACATCATCTACCAGAATGACGTTCTTGCCTTTAATAAAATGGGTATCTTTTTCATCCATGAACAGCGTTTGCGGTTTGCCGGTGGTAATAGAAATCGTCTCTGCGCTGAGAGCATCGCCCATATAGCTTTTATACGATTTACGCAAAACCATGTAAGGCAGCCCCATGAGGGCACTCATCTCATAAATAAGCGGGATACCTTTGGCTTCGGCCGTCACAAGTACGTCGGCCGGAGCTTCTTTGAGCTGCTCCGCCAGGGCAGCGGCCGTTGCCTTTACCACAATGGTATCGCCCAGCATGTTGAAAATGGCAATGCGCACGCCGGGGGCCACCTCAAACAGCGGCAAATGGCGGGTGATACCAGCAACCTGGACGGTGTAAGTTTCGCGTTCATTCATCTTGTGATACTCTCCTCGAAGAAAGTGGCTGGTTTGTTAGCGGCTAGTTTTCCAGCAGCACATTAATTTGTTACTAACCGCCCATTCGCAAACAAAATATGGAATTGGCGAATGGGCTTAAAGTAGCCGTTTGGTTCCAAAACCGCTAAGTTAATTCTGAACGCCTACTAATTATAAGCCGCTAGCCACTATAATAAGTTTACCCGAATGTCTGGTGTGTGGCATCCGCTTTGGAAGGGAAGGCAGGAAGTTATGAAAGGAATTGTGATCAAGGGAGATCGACAAAGTCCAGTATTGGTGTGGGAGACGGTGCCTGGCGTTAAATTTGGCCCAGATGAGGTATTGGTGGATGTCTGGGCAACGGCCGTAAATCGGGCTGATTTGCTGCAAGCCCGGGGCGGTTACCCACCCCCCGCGGGAGCCAGTGACATTTTGGGGCTAGAAATGGCGGGCGTCATTGCGGCTGTAGGCGAAGATGTTGAGGAGTGGCAGGTGGGTGATCGCGTGTGCGCGCTGCTGCCTGGGGGTGGCTATGCCGAGCAGGTGGCGGTGCCTGCGGGCATGTTGATTCAGTTGCCAGATAGTTGGACGTTTGCTATGGGAACGGCCGTGCCGGAAGTATGGTACACCGCCTACGTCAATCTCTTTTTGGAGGGGGATTTGGTCGCTGGTGAGACGGTGCTGATTCATGCCGGAGCCAGCGGCGTGGGCACAGCCGCTATCCAGCTTGCCAACGCCGCTGACGCCACTGTTTTTGTGACGGCGGGCAGCGATGAGAAGCTGCTGGCTTGCCGCAAGCTGGGGGCCGAACTGGCTATTAATTACAAACAAGATGATTTCTTAGCCAGAGTGCTAACCGCAACGCATGAGCAAGGCGTAGACCTGATTTTGGACCCGGTGGGTGGTGGGTATCTGGATAGAAATGTACAGGCTTTGAAGCGATTCGGCCGTTTGGTAAACATTGGGCAGCTTGGCGGCACGCAAGGCGAGATGAACATGGGGCTGGTTCTTGGCAAGCGGCTGCGCATCATTGGCTCTACGCTGCGCTCACGCTCGCCCGCAGAAAAAGTCAAGATTACAGAGCAATTTCTGTCTGGTTTTTGGCCGTTGCTGCGTTCTGGCGAACTCAAACCGGTAATTGATACAATCTTTCATATTTCCCAGGCGCAAGCGGCCCATGACTACATCATGCAGAACAAGAATATCGGTAAGGTGATTTTGGTGGTTCGGGAAGGGGCAGATGTGCCGCCAGACAAATTGAACGATAAGTAGGGGCTAAGCGGTTAGCTATTTGGCGCCTTCAAAAGTACCAATCCAATCGCTTGGCCCTTCTAATTTTGGGTCTTTTGGATTTCACGGGGCAATCGGCATATTGGGGTAGGAGCGGTTCGCGAACCGCCCTTACATTTGTGTGTGGCAAACCCTTCAGTTCCAAAAGAGCCTTGTTTTTAAATAGGGAGTTCGTTGCGGAAGCGATGGAAGGCGTCGGGGCGCAAGAAGAGGAAGATGAGCGTCCCGGCGAAGAAGCCGCCCAGATGTGCCCAATGTGCCACGCTCGATTCGACATCATCAATGAGCAAAACATCTAGCGCATTTGGTATCTCAGCCAGAAAGAAGAAAAGAATGACCCAGTAGGCGCGAAACGGTACGCGCCAAAAGCCAAATCCGTAAAAGATCAACATCTTGATTCGGCCCCGTGGATACAAAATGAGATATGCCGCCATGATGCCGTATACCGCACCGCTGGCCCCAATGCCAGGAATGGCTTCAGTTGACCGGCTCATGGTGCTGATGATGTCGGCTACAACGCCGCAGAAGAGGTAAAAGGCCAAAAACCGCCACGGCCCACAAGCGTCTTCGATACGTTGGGCAAATGCCCACAGAGCCAGCATGTTGCTGGCCAAATGCAACATGCCGCCGTGCAAAAAGGTAGAGGTGACCGTGGCCAGGGCACCGGCAGCTTGCTGGTTGATGACAAACGTTGGCACGGAGCCAAACAGGTAAATCAGCTCAATATACCCATCTAGGTTAAATTCCAATAGCAAAAATTGAACCACAAGAGCCAGCATGTTGACGACAATAAGCGTTAGGGTCATGATGGGGAAGCTGGTGTACCGATTGGGCTGCAAATCTGTGAGCGGAATCATAGGGCATCCAGGTTCAGCTCAAAAGCCAGCAGGCGGAAAATGGTGTGTAAGATAAGAACAATGATCGGGAGCAGCACCAGTGCCAGGCTGAAAAGTCGCAGGGCAAAGCGGTTTTGGAGTACGGCCGTTTCCTGAATTTTCTCTAGCCAAGGGTGGTGGGGCGTGTGGGAAAGTCCACTCAGCAATAGTAATCCCGCAAGAAAAGCGACATTCCCTATGCAAAGCAGCGGTGGTGTTTGGAGCGGATTGAGGCCTGCTTGAACAAAAACCAGCATGGCATACAGCATGGTGGGACCGATGGCCAGCCGCAAAACGGTGGTGGTGGGGTGGGTGAATTTAATATTTGCCAGTTTAAGCTGGCTTTCAGCATTAGGCAGTCGCTTTTTGGCCAGCAGGCGATCGGCGTTGTTGGGGGATTTGAGGGCGCGTTTGTAATAGCGAACGGCCGTTTCCCACATCTCCAACCGCTCATATAGCCGACCCATCTGTAAACATTGTTCACTTGTGGGCTTAATGGGTTCCAGGTAACGAGGTGCCTCTGGGTGGTGCGGATTGAGCCGCAGCACATGGTCTAACGCCGTCAGCAAGTTGGTTGTGGCTTCGGCGTGCTGCACCATTAGCCACCAGCCTGCCTCATTATTTGAGTACCGGTGTAGAAAATCGCCTAACGCCCCGCTTGCCTTGGTCGTTTTGCCAGCGGCGAATAGCTGCTCAATTTCAGCAAGGTGTGCCTCTTCTTGCGTGTGGATAATGTTTGGGGCGTTGCCATTTGGGGAGAAATAGTTACTTGTCTCTGCGCTAGTAAAGTTATACTTTTGGCGTAGCTTTGCCAGTCGGGCGTTTGTTTGGGGGCGATGGGGGTTAATAGTAAGCGCATTTTCCAGGGCGATAATCTTATCTTCTGGCTCTTTAACCAGTTCGCTAAGCCAGAGCCAGGCAAGTTCATGCTGCGGATCGGCTTCAACCAGCGTTAGCAGCATTTTTTGTGCTTGTTGGCGTTTCCCGGATTTTGCTTTTTTTACGGCCGTTCGGAACAGTTCATTTTGAGTCATAATTTGGCGGCCCCAACTGCCTCGGGCAAATGGTTTGCTGCCAATTGTACCCCAATAGCTTACTTTTCTTCTTCCGGTCGTCGGTTACTTTTCACTATTTTCTGGTGCTTTTGTCACCTGTGGTGTGGGTTTCGGTTTTCGTTTGGGTAACAGTGCCTGTCCGCGCTTCAGTAGCTTGGCAGAGGTTGATTCTGTAGGTTCTTTTTCTGGATTGGGGAAGGGTGCTTGGTCGAACATTTTCCGCCAGGCGTATATGCCAACCATCTTGCCCGTAGCCACCACAGGTGCGGCGAGAATGGCCCCTAGAATGCCCGCCAGGCTGCTGCCCATAAAGACGGCAACCATCACAATGAGCGGATGCAGTTCCAGTGAATCCCCCACGATGCGTGGCACCAAAATATTATTTTCTAGCTGCTGGACAATCAGCATAAAAATGAAAACAATCCCAGCAAATTGCCAGTTTGCCATCTGGGCTAATGTTTCTGGCTGGAAGAACGCTACCAGGATTGCCGCCCCCGCGCCGATGATGGGGCCGAGAACCGGTACGAACTCAAGCAGGCCAGAAAGCAACCCTAAAGCCAATGAATTTTGCACACCCAAAATTGCCAATCCCAGCCACACCACCACAAAAATAATAAGCCCCAGAATGACCTGGCCGCGCAAATAAGCACTCCAAATTCGGCCGAATTCACGGAGCAACCGTTCGGCATCTTTGCGGTAGCCAGGAAGCTGAGCCATACCCGCCACGTGTTCCCCTAGCAACGGGATTTCGATGGCGAGGTAGATGGAAATGATGAAAATAAAAAGGAGATTGCCCAGTGTGGTTATGGTGGCGGTGGCTAAATTGGTAACAATCTGGCCGCCCTGGCTCACGGCCGGTTCTACCATGCCAATAAGCTGCTCCTGGATTAACGCCAGGTCAATACTGCTCGGGCTGAATGAGATGGGGCCAAACTCTAGTGGTTCGGTGCGGGCGGTGAACTCTTCAATAACGGCCGTTGTGTTTTCAATGAGCGTCGGCACCTGCTCAATGAGGGAAGAAACTTGCTCAAAGGCAGCAAACCCCAGCGCCACAAAGCCGCCGATGACTGCCACTGCCAGCAACAAATAAAGTATCAAGATGCCCGTGGTGCGTTTTAGGCGCGTGCGTCGGTCGATCATCACCGCCATGGGGTTCATGATGTAAGCCAAAATGGCGGCAATCACAATTTGCGAAATGAGTGACTGGAAGCGATAGGTAAGCCAAATAAGCAGCAGTAGTGCCGCCACCGTAACGATAACTTTGGTGCTGCGAGACCAGGGTGGCGAATCCTGGCTGTTTGGTTCAGTTGGCAGCAGTTGGTCTTCACTCATGCAGGTCTCCTCAACTTCGCGTATGAGATTATCACACGCTACCTCACTACGTCAATCAGGCGGAACTGTTGCAAAGATCGTGATATGATACGGCATCCTACTGAACAATTGAGCCTTGGGCAATTATGGCTCAGCAAGCATTACAGGAGAGAATGCAATGCGCAAAAAGGCAATTTTGATTACCGGCGCGGCTGGTGAAATTGGGCAAGCATTGGTGGAGTACATTTCTGCTACAGATAAATACACGTTGTTAACGTTAGATTTACACGCCTTGCCAGAACGGCTCAACGGCCGTTCCACGCACATCATTGGCGATATTCTAGACCAAAAGCTGTTTGCTCGGCTGGTAACAGAATACGAATTTGACTCCATTTTCCATTTGGCAGCTCTTCTTTCTACGCGCAGCGAGTTCTCGCCCGAGCTGGCACATCAGGTAAACGTCAACGGCACGCTGACCCTCCTTCAGCTTGCCGCCGATCAGTCGCAGCAGCGGGGCAAGCCCGTTCGCTTCATGTTTCCTAGCTCTATTGCCGCTTACGGCTTGCCAGATTTAGCCACCAAGCAGCGCGACTTTAACGTCCGCGAGTGGGATTGGAACTATCCTACCACCATGTATGGCTGCAACAAGCTGTATTGCGAACAGCTAGGCAGCTATTACAGTCAACATTATCAGCAGCTAGCAGAAACCACCCCCACCATGCTCGATTTCCGCAGCGTGCGTTTTCCGGGCTTGATTAGTGCCTTCACGGTGCCCTCTGGCGGCACAAGCGATTACGGGCCAGAGATGCTGCACGCTGCTGCCCAGGGAAAATCGTACCGCTGCTTCGTGCGTGAAGACAGCACGATTCCGTTTATGGCCATGCCAGATGCAATTGTGTCCTTGCTGCGTTTGTGGGAAGCTCCCCGCAGCGATCTGAATCGGCTGGTGTACAACGTGACCAGCTTTAGCCTGTCTGCCGCCGAATTTATGGCGCAGGTCAAGAACCGTTTTCCTGAGACAAAGGTGACATTTGTGCCAGACCAGCATCGCCAGGGGATTATTGATAGCTGGCCTGCTGGGCTAAATGATAAACAAGCGCGCAAAGATTGGGGGTGGCAGCCAGAGTATGATGTAGAACGAGCCTTTGACGATTATTTGGTGCCAAATATTCGCAAGATGTATCAAGAAGGTGATAAGGGGTAGTCTCGGTTGGAAAATTGCAACAGCTTATTTTAGTTGGGCTGAACGGCCGTATTAAACACAACTTTTTGTTCACTTAGACTGAACTAAATGGAGAATGATCCCCTGCTATAGATAGTTGGCTGAGAGTTTGTCACAATTTGGGAATGCAAGACAGACCTCAACTTACTCAATTTGCATGGCTTTCTATGGCGACGGCCGTTTTTACCATTGGGCTAAAAGCTGCGGCTTATTGGCTAACTGGCTCGGTTGGCTTGTTATCCGATGCGCTCGAATCTGGCGTGAACTTGGTAACGGCAGCCTTTGCCCTCATCATCCTCACCGTTGCAGCCCAGCCGCCGGATGAAGAGCATGAATACGGCCACAGCAAAGCTGAATATTTTGCTTGTGGCATTGAAGGGGGCCTGATCCTTTTTGCAGCTATCGCGATTGGCTATACTGCCTTTCAGCGATTGCTGGCTCCGCAGCCACTGGCGCAAATTGGAATCGGGTTATTCATTTCTGTGTTGGCAGCCATAGGCAATGGAGTGACCGCTCTGGCACTGCTGCGAGTGGGGCGTCGCCACAAATCAGTTACGCTCATAGCCAACGCCAATCATTTGCTTACCGATGTGTGGACTTCGGCTGGCGTGATTGTAGGGGTGTTGGCCGTCGCCCTGACGGGTTGGCAATGGCTAGACCCGGTTTTGGGTCTGTTGGTAGCTGTCCATATTGTGCTGATGGGCGTGAAGTTAATTAGAACGGCTGTTAATGGCCTCATGGATAGTTCTCTGCCAGCGGATGAATTGCACCAGGTGCGAACCATCTTGGACAGATATACCGGCGATGAGGTGCAATACCATGCCTTGCGGACGCGCCAATCAGGAGCACATCGCTTTATTTCTGTGCATGTGCAGGTGCCAGGGGCATGGTCGGTGAATCGGGGACACGCGCTGCTCGAGAAGGTTGAACGCGATTTGCGGCTTGTACTTCCTCCCGTGACGGTGTTTACCCATTTGGAGCCCGTGGATGATCCAGTATCGTGGGAAGATATTGCGCTGTATCGGAAAGTGGAGGCAGGGCAGTTAGATTCTGAGCTTTTGTCGTAGCCAAAAGAAGATGAGTCCTCCCAGGCCTCCAACAAAGCTGGTTAAGAAGCCCCCGCCGAACTGCATGTCGCCTAGCGTTTCGGTGCCGGGCAAACCCAACTGGAAGTAAATGTAGGTTAGCAATCCGCCCACAATGGCCCACAGTGGCCAACCAATTTGCTGCTCTAAGGCCACATTTTGCTGCCGTCCCAGCGAGAAGGCTGCCCCACTGGAAATGAGTAGTCCGGCAAAAACGGCCGTCAACAGCCAAAACTCCGATAGCTCAATGCGAATCCCCGGTTCCTCCGGCGGCGGGTCGACTTGCGCCAAGGTACTGGTTGGCTCTGGGGAATTTGTGGGCGAAACCGTGGCGACAGCGGTGGGCATTGGCAAGGGCGTGATGATGGGAGTTGGCTGCGGCGTCGGATCAAGAATCGAGATTTGGGCACCCGTGCCAGATTCTGTGGCACTAACCGTAATGTCTACCTCTTGTGAGACGGTTGCCGCGCCTGACTCTGCGACAATGCGGAATTGCCCTCCCTCTGTGCGGGCTTCCAGCACGTAATCGAGCTGGGCCTGCCCATTTACAGTGGGAATTTCATCAATAATATTAACCAGACCAGCCACGCGATCCCTCTGTTTGAAGCGCACCACAGTGCCGTCGGGAACGGAGTTGCCATTATTGTCCAAAATAACACCAGTTCGCAGCCGCAGCGTATCACCCACCGAGACGGCAAATGGTTCATCTCCAGCCGAGGCATCCCCGTTTTGGTTGGTAACATCCAGCCCGATGATCTGATTGGGGCTAGGCTGAGTTTGTTGGAAGAGATCGTAACTAGCACCCGCAATATTGACCGGCGATGCTCCATTAAACGGCAGCTCTTGGAACAGGGCACGCACGGCCGTATCAATAGCGGCTTCATTGTGACTGTACAAACCAAACAGGGCAGCTAGCTGCGTAATCTCTGTCGAGTCCAGATAGTATGGGGCATTGAACGCAAAAACCACTACGCGCTGATCCCGCACCAAATCAGGCCGCTGTGCCAGAAAATTATTCAGGGCCAATGAACTGGCTCCCGAGCGATCTAGCATGGCAAAAACAATCCAATCGGCCGTGCGCAAATCTTCCTGAACCAGATATTCAGGTGGTGGCGTGGCTGTGGGCAACGCGGTGGCTGTAGGGCCGTTTGCGGGCGTTGGCGAGCTGCCTGGGGCAACCGTTGGCTCAGTTGGCACGGTGTCGTAAACAATTGTCTCTGGCCCCGCATCAATAAACGCTTGCAGCTCGGCGAAGCTGTAGCTGCTAATTTGGCTAGCCTGGAGCTGGGCACTGGCCTGGGGGCCATACAAGGCCAACATGCGCTCTTCAATCGCATTTAGGCCAATAATCGGCTGAGGCTCACAAAAGCTGCATTGCTGATAATCCCGCATGTCTGTGAAAATCATAATTTGCTCGCCAGCCGTGGGAGGTTGCACCAACCGCTCCACCAACTCTTCTGGGTCTGGGGCAATGAGAGTGAGGCCCGTTTGCGCCACGTCAATCGTCGTGGCCTGCCCGCTTTCGCTGCTGACGTCCGCTTCTGTGGGGGCCATTGCTTCCAGAATGCCGTCTGGCTCAAAGCTGTCGTTGTGCAGGCGTAGTTTGAGTTGGAGGATGCGGAGAACGGCCGTATCTACCTGCTGCTGAAAGGCAACATCTGTCACGTACCGCTCCTGGAACCATAGAATCGTGTCAATGATATTTAAGAATTCATCGGCGTATGTTGCACCTTCCGGGGCAAAATCAGACAAATAAAGCAGGTCATTTCCGGCCAAAAAAGCATCTTTGGCAACGACTCGGTGCGGAAAGCCCTGCTCTTGTCCGTAAAATCGCTCGACTGCGCGCACGCCCAGCGCATCAGACACAATCAGGCCGCCTGCCTCGCGCCAAATGCTTAGCTCTTCTTGCGCCATCAGGGCTGATAATGCCAATGGGTCCAGGCTTACGGGGTTGGTCGTGGCGCGAATGTTTCCTTGGAAGCCCTGATAACGAATGTGGGTCGTCAATAACCCATCGGCAATGGCTTCTGGGCGGGTGGCTGCGCCTGTGACCGCAAAGAAAGGTGCCAGCTCAATTTGCCTCAGTTGGGAAAGCGATTTACGCACGGTAGGCACATCTTCATGGAGGGGGCGGTCGCTGGCCCCAAAGCCGGGAAAATGTTTGGGGATAACGGCAATCTGGTTCTGGCTGCCGATATGGACACCTGCTGTATAGGCACTGCCCATCACGCCAACCCAATACGGATCGCCGCCAAACGAGCGTACGCCCAAATCGCTAGGGCTAAATGGGTCTGGATTTTCAACCACATCTAGCGAAGGGCCAAAAAGCATGTTGATACCTATATTGGTAAGTTCCTCTCCTACGACTTCGCCTACCTGCTGTGCCAACGCAGGTTGCCAGGTTGCGCCAATGGCCATGTTGCTGGGCACATCTGTCAAGCCACTGAGGATGGCACTGTTCGGGTAGCCATCCCCTTCATGGGCAACACCAATAAATAGCGGCACCGGGGTAAATGGTTCGATTGGCTCTGGCGTGGGCGGGACGACGCCTTCTTCCACCTCGTTTATATCTACATCGAGGATGGGTTCTCCGCGCAGAGCTAAACTTTGCAGGTTGCGGGTTAGTTCGGCCGTTTGGGTGGGGATGTTAGCGGGATTGCCATAGCCCGTGATGTTGTCGTTGGTGGCAGAAAGCACCACGCCACCAACGTGGTAGTTGGTAATTAAATCGGCAATGTCGCTTTCCAGGGTGGCCTGGTCGCCTTCAAAGGTAACCAGGAAGAGCTGCCCCACGCGCTCAGCAACGCTCATGTTGTCCAGA
The DNA here is from genome assembly GCF_965223285.1 of Candidatus Leptofilum sp. Taxonomy (GTDB): domain Bacteria; phylum Chloroflexota; class Anaerolineae; order Promineifilales; family Promineifilaceae; genus Leptofilum. The sequence continues at coordinate 1,246,811 of NZ_OZ244997.1, forward strand.
ATAGTTTGAGCAGCAGTGAATCTTTCTTCGGTACCGGGCGGGGTTGTTGGCGGGGTATCTTGCGCCTGAAGCGTATTGCTGCCAGCAGTGAACAGCAGAACGAGCCCAAGGTAAACGGCCGTTCTCCACCTGCGCCAACTGCTTTTTACACGCTCATAAACAGTGCTCAAGATGAACAATTGCTCCCAATTAAGTATTTTGTCTGATGCGGATCGTTGAGGCAAAGCGGCGTTTTTGCTCTTTTGTTACCGTTCAATTGTGCGCCAGAAACGGCCGTTGCAATTGGCAGGCAGAAAAGCGATCCAATACCCATATTATACCGTAGATTGCGACTCACATCACCTGTGTTACAATTTTCTAAGCTGACAAGGCAGAGCTTTAGGTCTGCCTTTCGTCTATTCCTTCCCAATACGCCCGATTTATTTCTTTTTCTGTGAATTCGTTAAGTGAACGGGAATTTCGATACCAATTTTGTTTACTTTCGCTGCCAGCAGCCCATAATGTAAAGTCTATCTGGGGAGTACCTTCTACCGTATCGTCAATAACTATCCCAGCTGAGAAACCATATGTCTGAACGTCTACGTAATATCTTTGCAACGCTTTTATTAATTTTGCTGGCAGCGAGTGCGTTTGTGGCTGGCTACTTCACCAATGATTTCGTGGAAATGCGGCGCGGTGAAGTTACCGTGCAAACCGACGATGCCGATGGCTTTGGCCTGTTTTGGGAGGCGTGGCAGCATGTCGAAGATAATTTTTTAGGCGAGCTGCCGACTTCGCAGGAGCTTACTTATGGAGCCATTCGCGGGTCGATTGCCTTACTGGGTGATCCGTACACATTTTTTGTAGAGCCTGTGGATCGGGAGATTGAGCGGCAGTCGCTCCAGGGTACGTTTGGTGGCGTGGGGGCAACAGTTTCTCGCCCTGAAGAAGGTGGTCCGGTTTTCTTGGAGCCAATCCCCGGCAACCCGGCAGCCGAAGCAGGGATACTGTCTGGTGATGAGCTATTGGCAGTTGATGGAGAGCCGATCACGCCGGAAATGACGGTGCAGGATGTGGCCAATATGGTGCGCGGTGAAAAAGGCACGATTGTGGTGCTGACGGTAATTCATCCCGGCGAAACGGAGTCAGTTGATATTGAAGTGGAGCGGGGTGATATCTTAATCCCGTCGGTGAGTTATCGGCTGTTGCGCGAGAATGATCAGGTAGGCTATATTCAGCTAACCCGCTTTAGTGGTGAGAGTGCCAATGAGATTGAAACGGCCGTGCTCGATCTGCAATCTCAAGGGGCAACGCAGCTTATTCTGGATTTACGGGGTAACGGGGGTGGGTTGCTGGATGCGGCCGTTTCGGTGGCTGACCAGTTTCTGACAGATGGCCCAATTCTGTACCAACAATCACGCGGCGAGGATGAGCGCATTTACGAAGCAACCAGCGAAACCTTGGCGCCCGATATTCCCATCATGATCTTGATTGATGGTGGGACGGCTAGCTCTTCCGAAATTTTAGCTGGCGCATTGCAAGATCGAGGTCGCGCCCTGCTGGTGGGCAGCACGCCAACCTTTGGCAAAGGCTCTGTGCAGCTCGTGTATGATTTGAGTGATGGCTCGTCGGTGCATGTCACCGCCTCCCGCTGGCTTACGCCAGAGCGCAATCAGCTTGACCAGCAAGGGTTGTCGCCGGATGTTTTGGTGACGGTGACACAAGAGGACATTGATAACGGCCGTGATGCTGTTTTGAATCAGGCCGTATTGGAACTGCAACGTTTGGTGCAACGAGACGAGTAAGGCCAATTCCAGAAAATAACGATCCCGAATTGATGCCGTTTCAGGAATTGGCTAGAGGCTTTTTCAAAACGCATAGGATCATTGAATTTTTGAAAAACCCTAAGGACAGTTTGATGAATAACGACAATTATCCAACCAATCAACCAACTGGCAGCGATCGGTCGCTACTGTTTATTGTGGCTGTTGCTGGCGTTTTGCTTTGTTTAGGTACGGCCGTTGCTGGCTTTTTCATCGGTCGGGCAACTGCCGAGCCACAGGTCATCACCGAAATGGAAACTGAAGAAGTCACCCGCGAAGTGGAAGTGACGCGCGAGGTGGCAGTGCCCGTCGTCGTAGAGTCAGAAGCCAGAGAAGCTCCTCCTGTTGCCTCAGAAGAGAGCGAGGATGTGGTGGAAGAAACGGCCGTTGAGGAAGGCGAAGAAGCAGAAAGTGAGCCTGAGGTTGATCTACCCACACTTCGCCTGGAAGAAATTTCGGAAATTGATTTTGACCTTTTCTATGAAGTATGGGAACTGGTAGACGAAGGCTTCGACGGCGAGATTCCCCAGAACCAAGAGATTCTTTACTCGGCCATTGAAGGCTCCTTAGACACATTGGAGGATGAATACACGCGCTTTATTCGGCCTGAAGTGGCGGCGCGGCTGCGTGAGGATGCTGGCGGTTCTGTTGAAGGCATTGGCGCGTTCGTGCGGGAAACTGAGGAAGGTCAGTTTGAAATTGTGCGCCCCATCCCAGACCAGCCTGCTGATTTGGCAGGGCTGCTGCCTGGCGACATTGTCATTGCCGTAGATGGTGATTCAGTTGAAGACATCTCGTTTGACGAGGTGATTTTGCTGGTTCGCGGCCCGCGCGGCACCGATGTGACGCTAACGATATTGCGCGAGGGTGAACCAGAGCTACTGGAGTTCACCATTACTCGCGTGCGCTTTGAAATCGCCACGGTTGAATCTGAATTATTGGAAGGCAACATTGCTTACATCAAGCTCACTTCTTTTGACCAAACTGCTACAGAAAAGACGGTGGACGCATTAGAATCTTTGCTGGCGCAAGGTGCCGAAGCCGTGATCTTTGATTTACGGGATAATCCCGGCGGCTTCCTAAACCAATCTATCAGCATTGCCGATCTGTTTTTGGCAGAAAGTGTGGTTTTATTTGAGCGAAATAATGCTGGGCTGGATCAGGTTTTCCGCGCTAATGACGGTGATTTGGGTGAAGGCTTACCGCTGATTGTGTTGGTGAATGGCGGCAGCGCCAGTGCGTCAGAAATTGTGGCGGGGGCGATTAAAGATAACGGCCGTGCCATTCTGATTGGCGACATCACTTTTGGCAAGGGGTCTGTACAGCAAGTGTACCAGCTCTCTGATGGCTCGGAGATGCGGGTGACCATTGCCCGTTGGTACACGCCCAGCAACAGTACCATCGATGGGGAAGGGGTAACGCCAGACATTGTGATTGAAATGGAATTTGATGCCGAAGAGGATATTCAGCTTTTGCGCGCAATTGAATATCTGCAAGAGGATCAATAACAAGTAGTTGAGTCGTAGACATGACACAGAAAAGTGCTGGCAAGAAGATAATTGCCACCAATAAACGGGCTCGTTTTGAGTATGAACTGCTGGAATTTTTTGAAGCAGGGCTGGTCTTAACGGGCACGGAGATTAAATCGGTGCGAGCCAACCGGGTGAGCCTGGCACGCAGTTACGTGCAGCCGCGTGATAATGAGCTATGGCTGGTGGAAGCCCACATCGCCGAATACGATCACGGCAACACGCAAAATCATGAGCCAACCCGCCCCCGCAAGCTGCTGCTGCATCGGCGGGAAATCAGCAAGATTTTGGATTCATTGGGGCAGAAGGGGTTAACGGCCGTTCCCACCCGACTATACCTGAAAAACGGCCGTGCCAAACTGGAATTTGCTCTGGCGCGAGGCAAAAAGCTGCACGACAAACGTCAATCTCTGGCCCGCCGCGATAGCCAGCGCCAGGTTGAACGCGCCCTCCGCGAAAAATATCGCTAGATAAGATGGCGAGGCTATTCTAAATCTGTAAGGGAAACGGGGTCTTGCTGCGGGGTGCAAATGCCACACCACACCGAACCAGCAACAACAAATGCTTTGTAGCCGCCCGTCGTTGTGCGGTAAGAGTGAATAATGTAAGGCTTTTCGTCGGCGTGGGTTTTGCAGACGGCACGTCCACAAAATTTACATGCCGCATGAGCCGGTCTTTCGCAGTGCCAGCATTCCATATCTAATTTACTCCGTAAACTCCAAATCTTTGTTGGCAAATAGGTCAACGGCAAGTAAAAATAGAACCGTCGCATACAAGAGCAATATGGCTGGTGCCAAGGATTGATTGGCGGTGAAGTACCCGTTGATGATGCCTTCAGCCAGAGCCTCAAACGGCCAGAAAACAAAGCCAAAAAGTCGACTGATGATGTTGTCATCCATTTGGTTTAAGGTGTGGGCATAATTCTCCAGGTTGTTGCTAATTTCCACCCATCCCTGGTTGATGGCATACCGGCTGAGACTGGTAGAGAGGCTGGCTAAGCTCTCATTTTGTAATCCCCGCCCAAACAGCAGGATTGCCAGCAAGCCAAAAACATAAATGCGTGACCAGCCGATGGTGACGAAATCTGAGGCGTGGAGGGCAAGAACGGCCATCAGCAGCATGGGGGGCAGCCAAATTGGTGGAATTTCTAGCAGCACACCTAGCGTGAGCGATGGGCCATTTACCAATGCCAACAGCATAAGCAGCAGCTGAAAAATCAGGGCTATGAACAGACTGCTGAAGAGGACGGCCGTTACAAATTCCACGCGGCTATTTAGGCGCACCAAAAAAGGGTAATGTTGGGCGTCGTTGGCTCTGGCCGCAACGCTGAGCGTGACCAAAAACGCCAAGCCCGCCCCAAAGCCACCAATCAGCAGCCGATAATATGCGGCATCCGGGGTTTGTTGCTGTGGATTAAATAGCAAAAACCAAACTGCCAACGTGAGCAGCAAATAAAGAATGCCTGTTAGCGAAAATAAAACGGTGCGAATGAAGTAGCGTGCCAGAACGGAAATTCGCTGAATCATTGAACAGCCCTCGCGTAAATCTCTGCCAGGGTGACATGCTTTTGCTCAACGTGCAAAACATCGTACTGTGAGCGCAGCAACAGAGCCAGGATTTCACGCCGAAGCTGCATGGCCTGCCCACGAAGCTGAATCTGATTCCCCTGCACCTGAATTTCTGGATGCTGGGCTTGAATAATATGGGCAATCTCGCCTAAATCGCGATCGGCCTGAATAAGCGTGTGGGGGCTAATGGTGAGGGCATCAACCATGCTGTTTTGGAAATGGATTTGCCCGTTGTTCAAGATGACAAGCTGGGTGCACACGGCAGTTACCTCCTCCAACTGGTGCGAAGAAAGCAAGATAGTTTTTCCGGCAGCGTGCAGCTTTTTAATGAGTGCCTGCATGTCTGCCTGTCCAGTGGGGTCCAGGCCGTTAGATGGCTCATCCAGCAAAAGCAGAGGCGGGTTGCCCATCATTGCCTGCGCCAAACCCAGCCGCTGCCGCATTCCCTTGGAGCATTCGCCAATGCGCTTGTTTGCCTGGCTAACCAAATCAACCTGAACCAGGGCGTTAAAAACGGCTTTTTCCTGCGATTCTGGCGGCAGGCCACATAAATTTGACATCATCGTTAAATATTCACTCACGCGCAACTTTTGGGGGAACAGCAGTCGGTCTGGTTTGTAGCCGATGGCTGGCCAACGGCCGTTTGTCGGGCGAATTTTGCCGCTATCTGGGTGGAGTAAGCCGGCAATCAGCTTGAAAAGTGTGGTTTTGCCAGCCCCATTTGGCCCTAGCAAGCCAACCACCTCGCCTCGCGGCACGCGCAGCGAAACGCTGCTTAAAGCCCTGAGCGAGAAAAAATTTTTGCTGACGTTTTGAATCTCAATCACAATTGGTTTCCGTGCATTTAGTGTGTGGTCAGTAGTGTAGCATACTGTGCGTTTTATGGCTGGGGGAGCGGAATTTGCACTAAAATGAGGGAGAGGTCGTCCGTGTGATCCTGGGCGGCTTTCATGAGGGTTGGGGCAACGGCTTCGGGAGAAACGGCCGTTGCCAAATAACCGGTTAGCTGCTCATCTGGCAGCGTTCCCCAGATGCCATCACTGCACAGCAGCAGCCAATCCCCAGCAAACAACCGCTGAGTAAATAAATCGACCTGCGGCTTTTCCGTTGCGCCCAAAGCATGTGTTAGCACATTTGTGTAAGGATGTGTTAACGCTTGCTCGGCAGTGATATGTTCTTGCTGAACGAGCCAGGCTACTAGCGAATGATCCTGCGTCAATTGCTCCAGCTGCTTTTGCCGATAGAGGTACGTGCGGCTGTCCCCAGTGTTGGCAACGATTAAGGCTTGATCCAGCACAATGGCACAGGTGACGGTGCTGGCCATTCGTTCTTCGCTGCTGCTTGTCATTTCCCGAATGGCCTCATTGGCGGTCAAGATAGCTTTCCGTAGCTGCTGGCGCAGTCGTTTTATGGTTTGGTCAGAAACGACCGTAATCACTGGCCAAACCGGATCAAATTGCATGGCCAGCGTGTTGATCACCGTTTGGCTGGCACGACTGCCGTCCTTCAGGCCACCAACGCCATCTGCCACCACAAACAGGCCGTATGGAATATTGCCGCCGGTACGCCCTGTTGTGGCATACACTGCGTCCTGGTTTGCAGCTTTACCCGGATGCTTGGCATCAGTGGCCACCGCATACACAAAATCAGTCATTGTGCACATACTAAAAAGAAGAGAAGCCGCAATCACACGGCTCCTCTTCATACTTATCTCTTATCTATTGAAATTCCCAACCAAAATCAACTTCCAGCCGTTCTTCGCCCGCTGCCAAATTGATGCCCTGTAGCCCAACACCATAATTGGGCCACGTCCAATCTCCTGGAATAAGCAGATCGACATTTTCAGAGCTAAACGGCTCAATCGCTACACAGTACAATCCTTCATCAAGGCCTTCAAACCGGTATAGGCCCGCATCGTCGGTGACGGCAGTGGCCAGTACGGTACTGTCTGGCACGATGGCATCTGCTGGGCAGGCTCCGGCGGCAAGTTTCACAGTGATGTCAGCCAAGCGTGGCTCGTTGATCAGTTCTCCATCGCCTCGGTAGAAACCAGAGCCATCGCCACTAATATCTACACAGCCCGCCGATGGCTCGCCGCTGCTGGTAAAGAAGCACACATCTTGCCAAACCACACCACCAATAACGGCCGAACTGGGTTCAGGTGTCGCTTCGGGTTCACCCACTTCAATTTGCACCCAAATCACCTGATCGGCAAAGCCGTCCACACCAAAGGGGTTGCCTGCTGCATCTGCCAACAGGTAGTCGGCCCGGTAAGTGCCTAATGTCTCTGGGGCTGTAAGCGGAATGGCAATATCCACAGTTTGCCCCGGCACGACAGCACTTTCTAGCGGAATGCTCAATTCGCCACCCAAATCATCTCCACCAGCAAAGATGAGGCTGTAGTTGGTTGTCCAGGGGCAGGTGCCAATGTTGCGTAATTGCCATGATTTTTCAAATGTTTCCCCAGGGCCGAAAACGGTATCATCGGGCACGGTTTCTTGTACAAAGGCGATGCTGTTGGTGCAGTTTGCCAGATCAACCTCTGGCACAGGCAGGAATTGATAATCCCAGCCAAAGTTCACACCCGTTGCCAAATCACCATCGGTCAAGGTTACTGAGGCATTGTTCACTTCTGTATCTGGGAAGGTGAAGCCACCGGGCAGTAGCTGCTCGTTGGCCACGTCTAGTGGGTCTATTGAGACACAGTAGGTACCTGCGGGCAGGTCGGTAAAGACGTAGTCTCCGTCTTCATCAGTGGTAGCGGTCGCAATGCTGCCGACGGCTGGGCATTCCCCTTCGCCCAGGCTAACGAGCACGTTTGGTATGCCGGGTTCGCCATCTTCCAGCAGACTGTTGGCCTGGAAGCCGCCCTCTGGTAGGGCAATACACCCAGCGGAGGGAACGGCCGTATCGTCACCACCGCCTCCGCCAGCCACGGCGCACAAATCATGCCACACCTTGCCATTGATTATGCCCATATTGCTATCCACCGGGGTGGCCGTAGGGGTTGGCGTTGCTTCTTCTGCCTGGGCAACATTGTCCACTTGCAGGGTAAACGAGCCATTGATGCCATTGACGTTTACCGCATATGTGCCTGCGGACAGCCCCAGCACATCCAGCGAAATGGTTTCTTCAAAGGGTACCAGGGCTTCCGTACAAAGCTCGCCAGTTTGCCGGAGCGTGGTGATGTTGATGTTGAATGTAGTGCCCTGCTGGGTTGTCTCAACGTTGTCGATGGTGGTGCAGCCGTCAGGTAAATCGCCTCTGGCACGCACGTTAACTTGCACGGGGAACGATTCCAATATCAAAATTTCGATGCTGTCTACGGCCGCTTCTTGTTGCAAAGGGGTATCATCTGGAACTGCGGCTGTTGGGGTGTCTGCTGCGGTGGTAGGGGTGGAATCGGCCGTATCTGGTTCATTTCTGCCGCCACAGGCAACTAGCCCTGTCAAAAGTAGCAGCAAGATAAAAAGCACAAATTTCTTCATACGTATTCTTCTCCTAAATTTTGGCATAGGATGCCGTCTTGCGCGCAAAGATCACTCAGAAAGCAAATAGGCCAAGAGCAGCTTGGCACTATTTTCCAGGGCATCCCTGTGCGTGCGCTCGTAATGATGAGAGGCATCTACGCCTGGCCCTACAAGCCCCACGCGCACATCACCGCCTGCGCGCCAATACGCTTCACCATCGGATGCATAGAACGGGTAGATGTCGGTGGTGTAGCGCAGCTTATTAGCTTCGGCCAAAGCCTCCAGCTCGCGGCGTAGCTGCATATGGTACGGGCCAGCCGAATCTTTGGCACAAATGGTCACGGAATACTCATCTGAGGTTTGGTTGGGGGCAACGACTGCCATATCAATGGAGATGAGGTCAGCTAAATTGGATGGAAAGCCGGTGGCAGCCCCGTGCCCCACCTCTTCATAATTACTGATGTGGAAGTAGCTGTCTTGAACGGGCTGTAGTCCTGCTTCAGCCATAGCCAGCATTGCCCCAAACATACAGGCGATGCTGGCTTTGTCGTCTAGGTGACGTGAGCGGATAAACCCGTTGTCGTTGACCTCTACGCGGGGATCAATAGCGATGACATCGCCTACGCGAATTCCCAGAGCTTGGGTCTCTTCTTCGCAGGTTGTATGGGCATCAATGCGTACTTCCATGTTGGTGTCGTCACGGGGGGCGTTGCGTTCTTTGCTGGTGTGGGCGTGGACAGAGGCGGTTGTCGGCAGGATAGTGCCCCGGTATGTTTGGCCGTTGCTGGCAAAAATGGTGACGCCTTCCCCCTCAACAGAAGTCCAGCCCCAGCTGCCCAATTGCGTTATGCGGAGACGGCCGTTTTCCTTGATTTGCCGCACCATTGCCCCCAAGGTATCTACATGCGCCGTCAGGCCACGCGGTGCGTTTTGCTGTTTGCCAGGCCAATGTGCTACCAGCAACCCTTTTGGCGTTTGTTTTTGTGTAAGCGGGGCATCGACAAATGTAGTGGCGAACTTTTCTTCGAGCCACTGCATAGCCCGGTCTGTGTCACCAGTTGGGCTGGGTATATTGAGCAGTTCGGTTAGGAACGCAACCATCGCATCGACATTTACCGTGGGCAGCATAGACTCAGTGTCTCCTTGTTATTTGTCATTGGTATCGAAAAAGTTTGACGTCGCATATGCCAGTTACTTGAAACGCTTCAAAGGGACTGCATGGAACGTTTGTAATTCTGCGGATTATAAAGTATGGCTTGTTTGTTAACAATGTTTGGAGCCAGGACAGCAGTGCTATGACGGATTCGCTATATCTTCTGGCTCAGTTTCTGAATATGATGTGAGCAGATTGGCAAAAGGCTTACTTATCTTTATAGGCCATTTGTCAGGAGCACAATTTACCACATCTGGAAGGGTGGGAGCCTTTCCCTTTTTTCAAAAATAATAATCGCTTCATCCCAGGGCTTGGTGGGCCTGGTTGTCTGTTGCGTGGAGAATGATTGTGAAGTTGGCAAAAAATCACTCTGGCAAAACCCCCTCGTTTGTTCGTTTCAACTTGATTTGGCTGCTTTTTTGTTCACTGGTGGTTTGGTGTTGGGGAACGGTCGTTCCCACCCAAGCTAGCACCATCAGCCAAAACAACCCTCAATTGGCACAGCTTACCGCTCAGGCGCAGGAGGCAGGCAGCGTGCGCGTCATTGTGCAGCTCGATTTGCCCTTTCGGCCCGAAGCTGATTTAGAAGATGCCCAAGCTGTGCAGACACAGCAGCTAGATATTGACAGCTTACAGCAAAGCGTGCTAAATGTCTTGGCCGATAGCGACGTCAATATTGTAGCTGCTTACCAGTATATTCCGTATTTGGCGTTAGAACTGGATGCGGCCGCTTTAGAAACATTGGCCAGCTTGCCGCAGGTAGTAGCGATTGAAGAAGATATCCCCGTACCGCCCACACTTAGCACAAGCGTCCCGGTGATTGGCGGCGATTTGGCATGGGTCAGTGGCTACACAGGTGCAGGCCAAACCGTAGCCGTTTTAGACACGGGTGTGGATACCGCTCATGCTGCTTTTACTACAGGCGGCAGCCGCATTGTGTCCGAGGCATGTTACTCCACCACAAACGAGGGCTATGGAGCAACCACAGTTTGTCCGGGCGGTGTGGAAGAATCAACGGCCGCTGGCTCCGGGATTGATTGCACGGCCGAAGTGGGGTCGAGCAACAGCAAAGCCCAATCTGATTGCAGCCACGGCACCCACGTAGCCAGCATTGCCGCTGGGGATAACGGCGGCAGCGTTGTGGGTGTAGCCCCAGATGCCAACATTATTGCTATTCAGGTGTTTTCTTTGTTCAATAACACCACGTATTGCGCGGGGTACTCTAACTGTATGCTGACCTTCACTAGCGACCAGATTTTGGGGCTAGAGCGCGTTTATGCGCTGCGCGACACATACGACATTGCCAGCGTGAACATGAGCCTGGGTGGGGGGCAATATTTTGCCGCCTGCGATAGCGACGGCCGTAAAGCCGCCATTGACAATTTACGCGCCGCAGGCATTGCCACCGTTATTGCCACCGGCAACAATGGCTACCGCGACAGCATGAGTGCCCCTGGCTGCATTTCCTCCGCCATCAGCGTGGGAGCCACTGACAATGCCGATAACGTGGCTTCATTCTCCAATATTGCCCCGTTTGTAGATTTACTAGCACCCGGTGTGAACATTTATGCGGCCGTTCCCAATGGCCTCAGTACAAAATCCGGCACCTCGATGGCGACGCCGCACGTGACAGGGGCCTGGGCCTTGCTCAAGCAGGCAATGCCGGGTGCCTCGGTGGATGATGCGCTGGCCGCGTTTCAGGCGGGGGCGGTGTTGGTGGATGATGATCGCAGCAGCGGCACGGTGACCAACATGCCACGCATCAACGTGAACAATGCCATCAACGGCTTTGTCACTGGCCTCACGGTAGACGTGACGGGTTCGCAAAGCTATTTGCTACCGCAAGATGAGGTCGAGCTGACCCTAACAATCAGCAACGACACGGGCGATGCGGCCAGCAATGTGACGGTCAGCACCCCCATGCCGTCGGATTTATCACTCGATAACGGATCGCTGAGTGGGGATGCGGCAGTTTCCAACGGAACCATCACCTGGACAACAGGGCAAACGCTCTCCCCCGGTCAATCGTTGGTGCGCACGGCCGTATTCACAGTAAAAAGCAGCGCATCGGCTGGGGAAATTATTTTTACCGCCACGGGCAACTCGCCAGATATGGATGAAGCGCGGCAAGGTACGGCCGTTCTCAACATCAACGAGGTAGTGGGCTGCGACTTTAGCGATGGGTTTGAGTCTGGTAATTTGAGTGCAGCGTGGGAAACGGCCGTTACTGCTGAAGGCCGCGTGCAGGTGTCAGATGGATTGGCCGCTAGCGGCAGCTACAGTGCCGTGCTGGATGATAGCATTGCCGGAGGCGACTATTCCGAAGCCGCTCTTATTCTCACCGCCGATTTGACTGGGCAAGCTGAAGTAATGCTTGATTTCAACTGGCATGACCTGGGGGACGAGTACCATGCTGATTTTGACGGGGTGTTTGTGCGGGAGCAGCCGGGTGATGCCTGGGTGAAGGTGTACGATTTTGTTGGCAGCAACCATGACAATTTTCAAGCGGGCCAAATTGCGTTAGAAACGGCCGTTGCCAACAATGGCCTCACGCTGACTGATCGGTTCCAGATTAAATTTGGCTTTTACGATAACTTCTCCTTCAATGCCAGCAGCATCAGCGGTGGCGACGGGTATGCCATCGACGACGTCCGCTTGACCTGCGTGCCGCGCGGCTTGGCCGCGTCACAGCAAAGTGACAACCCGAATCCACAGCCAGGTGATGCGGTCAATTTCCAAATCACCGTGACCAACAACGAAACCATCACGGCTACTAACACCGTTATTAACTTCTTCATGGCAGATGGCATGCAGCTAAATGGGGAGGTGGTGGTGGATACGGGAACGGCCGTTTCTGGCAGTTTTGGCAGCAATCCCCCGTTGGTTGCCAGTGGACTCACCATTGGCCCTGGCGAACAGGTGATTGTTACTATCCCTACGACTGTTTCTCAAGATTTGGCTCCAGGCACGATTCTGGAGAATGTGTTGATTATTAGCAGCAACGAATTTGGTAGCCCTCCACCTGTAACACAAGAAATCGTCGTGCAGGCCGGAGGATTTGCCGTGTACATTCCAACGGTCATTCGTTAACAAACTGCACAAAGACGGCGAGCCAAGATTAGCTGCCCCAATGCCACTTCATTCAATTATTCACTGTCGCTAAAACGCTCACCCATCGCAAAAAAAGCAGACCGAGTTCGTTTACCCGGTCTGCTTTTTGTTGGTTTTCAGTTCAGGTTGGTTTAGCCGAATCGCTCTTTGAGTAAGTCTGCCAATGCGGGTTGGCCGATCCCTTGGTACTCGTACCGAACGCGCTGGCTGGGTAGCTTGATGTTAACAATCTTGCCCAAATCAATCGGTGTGGCGATGATAACCAGTTCTGCATCCGAGCGGTTGATGGTTTCTTCCAGATCAGCAATTTGGTCGCCGCCGTAGCCCATTGCAGGTAACACGGTGCCGGTGCCAGGGTATTTTTGGTAGGTAGCGGCGATGGATCGAACGGCAAATGGCCGTGGATCAAGTATCTCGGCCGCACCAAACTTCTGGGCTGCGACTACGCCCGCGCCGTAAGCCATCTCGCCATGGGTGAGGGTGGGGCCATCTTCTACCACCAGCACGCGCTTGCCGCGAATCGCTGCTGGATCGTCCACAAAAATGGGGGAAGCTGCCTGAATAACGGTGGCATCTGGGTTCACGCTGCGGATGTTATCTTGCACGGTGAGGACGTTTTGGAAATCGGCCGTATCTACCTTGTTGAGGATAACGGCCGCTGCCAATCGCAAGTTGGTCTCGCCGGGATGATAGCGCAGCTCATGCCCTGGTCGGTGCGGGTCTGTCACCACAATGTGGAAATCAGACAGATAAAACGGCAAATCGTTGTTGCCGCCATCCCAGATGATGATGTCTGCTTCTTTTTCCGCTTCGCGCAAAATCGCCTCGTAATCAACGCCCGCATATATGACGGCGCCGCGCTCGACGTATGGTTCATACTCTTCCCGCTCTTCGATGGTGCAGTCGTGCCGATCCATATCTTCATAGGTGGCAAAACGCTGAACGGCTTGCGCTGCCAGATTGCCATACGGCATGGGGTGACGAACGGCGACAACGTTTTTGAAGCCCAGCTCTTTTTGCAAAACTTCTAGCACGTAGCGTGAGGTTTGGCTTTTGCCGCAGCCGGTGCGTACCGCGCAAATGGATACGATTGGCTTGCTCGATTTGAGCATCGTGAGGCGGGGATTCATGAGCCGGAAGCCAGCTCCAGCCGCCAGGACGCGAGACGCCAGGTGCATTACGTACTCATGCGAGACGTCCGAATAGGAGAAGTAAACATCGTCAATTTGGTGTTGACGAATGAGGTCTTCCAGTTGGTCTTCTGGGTAGATGGGGATGCCTTCGGGGTAAAGTGGGCCGGACAGTTCGGGGGGATAGCGACGGCCGTCTATATTGGGAATTTGTGTGGCGGTAAAGGCTACCACTTCAACCTGGTCATTGTGACGCAGGGCGGTGTTAAAATCATGAAAATCGCGGCCAGCGGCCCCCATAATCAAGACGCGCTGGCGTTTTTGGTTTGGCATGTAAAACCTCCTAGGTTTTATGTAATCGGCATCTTGCCCGATTACTTTGGTAAACCGCACCGAACAAACAGTGCCTTGCTTTGAAAATTTTGTGCGGTTTGCTTAGAAATGTGGGATTCTGCCGGGTAGTTATGTTGCCCAACAGGTAAACCCAGTGTACTTAGGTTAGGTAGACTGGCTGCTAACAATTGTCACGGCTTGCGGTGAAGTTTGTCAGGAATTGGTGGTTTTGTGGGCAGGGTGAAGTAGAAAATGCTGCCGCGTTCGGTGCTAGCTTCATAGCCAACTTCACCGCCTAGCTTTTCAATGATGCGCTTGACGATGGCCAAACCCAGGCCGTGACTATCGTTAGTGGTGCCCGTTTTGGGTATCTGGTTGAACTCATGGAATAAGTTGGCTCTGAATTCGTCTGGGATTCCGGGTCCATTATCTTTAATCCAAAAGCGAGCCATGAGCGAACAATAGTGGACAGTGCCCTGTGCAGCCGTTTTCTTCCCAAGTAAGCGGGCAACTGAAACGAAAGTTGCCCGCTTACTTAGTGCCTATGTTCGTTACTGCTTGAGCAGTGGGTTTTTAGAAGCAGCAGTTGGAGTCAAAATGATGACAGGAATGGTACGCGATACTTTTCGGGCATACTCGGCAAAGAAAGTGTGCTGGGCAGCCATTTTTTCATACAGTTGGCTTCGTTCTGGCTCTTCAGCAACCGCAGCGGTGGCTTCTACCAGTTGTGTGCCAACTTCTATGCTGACCTGCGGATTGGCCACTAAATTGTAATACCAGTCGGGGTGCGTCGGTGCGCCTCCTTTTGAGGCGATAATGATATAGCGATCCCCGTCTGCCATGTAAATAAGCGGGTTAAGCCGAGGCAGGCCGCTCTTGGCACCAGTAGTATGCAACAGCAGCAGTGGCCTTTCGCTGAAAAAGCCGCCGACCTGCCCGCTATTGGCACGGAACTCTTCAATAATCTCTTTGTTTCTGTCTTTGGGATCGCTCATATAATCTGCTTCGCTTATCTACTTCGTTTATTTTACACTCAAAACTCAAATCAATTATCGTTGCGGATGGCAAGCCTCCGTCAGTGACAATTTCCGAATGACTACGGCAATTCGTACTCAAATATGTAAGTGTGTTTACCATGTTCAACGTGGATTGTCATTCTCCCAGCTAAATTTGTTAACTCGGCCGTACCCGAATCCGGTACGACTTCCAGCACGAGGCGGCTTTCCCTGGCGTTCATGATGCCAAAGTGTTGCAGGACAAACGTGCCGCGCTTGCCGCGCAGCGTGCCGCTTACCTGCTCGATGGCTACGTAGCCGGCCGCACCTTCAACGGCCGTCATCGCCGTAAGCATTTCGCCTATGCTGATGGCAGCAAGGTCGCCCTGAAACGTTTTGTTTATCGACATGCGACCAAGCGATACGCCGTCACTGCCTGGAGCGTAGGCCTCGAGCGGCTGTAGATTGACTTCAAATTCACCTGTTGCTTGCATATTTTCTCCAATTTAAGTGGTTTTGGCTCCAAATGGTCACCGGACTGAACTCATTTGTTTTGCCTTTCGTTGCCGCGTTTGAAATTGCCCGTGGCTTTCGCCATGACTAATTGTGCTTCCTTGTGGGGCAGCCCCGCGATTCTGACCAAAAACTTTTGCGCCTGTTTGCCTTTCAAAATCTTAACCTGCTTGCCCTGCCATTGAATAAAAACTTTGCCGTCTTTACCTTCACGGTAGGTGAAGACTTCATCATCAAGAATGCCTCGCTTGTCTACATTTGCCATCTCAAACTCCTACCTTGCCTTACCCACCCAGCCCGGGGCCGAACCCACTTTCTGCCCCAGAAAGAGGCTCAACTGTGCCGCGTGTTCCTGCACATGGCGCAGGTTGTAAATGTGCAGTTCGGCAACGCTTTTTATGCGCCAATTGAGGCGAACGCGCTGCGGCGTGGTTGGGTCTGTTAAATTTGCGAGTGTGGTCTGGCATTTGGAACGGCCGTACACCAAATACGCTCTCAGCTCATCCTTGGTGTACACCCGTTCAGGCAACAACCCTGCTTCAAACTCTGATAAGGTGAAAGGGGCGGGTGGGGCAAAGTTTACGGCCGTTTCAGACAGATAAAAATCGAGCCAGAAAAGCGCATGATAGGCAATATTCCAAAACTCGGCAAATCCAGGGTCTATCCCCTGTTCATGATAGAGCGGCTCCTGCCAGAGTTCGTCGGGGCAAGCCTGTATGGCATTGTCCAGCATATCAATGGCCGCCCCGAATTGATTCCAAATGATTTCTTTCCAGGTCATAGTTTTTCCGGTTCTCCTAAATCAAAAATGAACATTAATTTGTAGCGCATCGGCAACTTGTTGAGTGAATTGGGCTACGGTGTCACTTTCAGTTCTCGTGCAAATTCTAATGTTGTTTTCTAGACATTCTTGCAAGATGGTTTGGGTGATCCGCGCATCGAACTCAATGAATGTTTGCCATGCTGTTTCGGGCCTAGGCAGTTGATCGATCATTGCTCTCATGCCGCGCCGTTCCTCATTTTCGTTCCAAATTTCACGGCTGGTAAGCCCTGGCCTGGCTAGACAAACAATCTGTTTCGGTGGCAATACTTGAGCAAGGATGGCTGGGTTGCAGACGCCGCCATCGATCAGCAGAGTGGCATCAGATTCCATCTTTTCTACATCTTCAACCAGCAGGTCAAGATATTCTACTAGAGCAGCTTGGTTAAAGTTGTTGAATTCATCCCAGGTTTTATTGAGCAACCAGGCTAATCCGTTTGGTGCAGCTACCCATGATTTATTGACGGGATGACGTGTTTGGCTGAAACGGCCGTGATACGTTCCGTAAATATGGGCATCCATGTCGTAGAGTGGCAAATTAAATCGTTGAGAGAGTCTTTGGCAAATAGTTGTTTTGCCGCTGCCCGCACCCCCAACCACCCAAAATATATTCCGTCGTTTGGACACTGCCTTCTGGGCGTTTTTGAGTAGGCTGGCATTAATAGTAAAGCACAATGTCTTCAAACTGGCTCAATTCGCTGGCAAAGGCGAGGGCGGCGTGAATATCTTCACGCTTGATATTGGGGTAATCTTCCAGAATCATTTCAGCCGTATCTCCGGCGGCCAAAGCACCCAAGATGGTTGAAACCATGACCCTTGTGCCTTTGATGACTGGCTTGCCATGACAAACCAGTGGATTTAATTCAATTCGTTCGTGCATAATCTTCATATCCTTTCCCACTAGAATGCGTACAGGATACCATAAGTTGGCAACTCTGTAATCGTCGGTTCAGCGTAACTATGCAGACATGCGATTTCTTGCAGTCGAGTTGACAAGTGCGTCATCGTGAAAGAAATCGCATGTCTTGTCGGGAACTTGAGTAGTTACGATTCAGCTATCGTTTGGGCTACGGCCGTTTCCACCCCCAACATCTCCCGCAAAAATTGCCCGGTGTAGCTTTTTTCAATGGCGGCAATTTGCTCCGGCGTGCCCATGCCGATGATTTGCCCACCGCCGTCGCCGCCTTCCGGGCCGAGGTCGATGATCCAATCGGCCGTTTTTATCACGTCCAAATTATGCTCAATCACAATCACCGTGTTGCCCGCATCTACCAGGCGGTGCAGCACGTCTAGCAGCTTTTGCACGTCGGCAAAGTGCAGGCCGGTGGTCGGTTCATCCAAAATGTAGACGGTGCGCCCCGTTGCCACGCGGCTCAGTTCTTTAGAGAGCTTAATGCGCTGCGCCTCGCCGCCACTGAGGGTGAGGGCGCTTTGCCCCAGCTTCACGTAATCCAGACCCACGTCGTGCAGCGTTTGCAGGCTGCGGTGGATTTTGGGATGGTTGGCGAAGAATTCCAAAGCCTCCTGCACGTCCATGTCCAGCACGTCGGCGATGGTTTTGTCTTTGTAGGTGACGGCCAGCGTTTCCCGGTTGAAGCGTTGGCCGCTGCATTCGCGGCACAGCACCCAGACGTCGGCCAAGAAGTGCATTTCGACCTTGCGACGGCCGTATCCCGAACAGGCCTCACACCGCCCCCCTTTCACATTAAAGCTAAACCGCCCCGGTTTGTAGCCCCGCGCCTTCGCCTCGTTGGTTTGGGCAAAGACCTTGCGAATTTGGTCGAACAGCTTGACGTAGGTGGCCGGGTTAGAGCGCGGCGTGCGGCCAATGGGGTCTTGGGTGATGTTGATCACCTTGTCTAAATGTTCGATGCCCTTGACGGCGCGGTGGGGGCCTGGGGTGGCCTGGGATTGGTGCAAGGCGCGGGCTAGGGCTGGATGCAGCGTTTCGGCGACCAGGCTGCTTTTGCCGCTGCCGCTCACGCCCGTCACGCAAACCATCGTGCCCAGCGGGAATTTGGCGGTGACGTTTTGCAGATTGTGCAGCCTGGCTCCCTCTAATTTTAGAGTGCCGAGTTTGGGATTGCGTCGGGAACGGCCGTTTGGCGCCACAATCATCTCTTTGCCCGACAAATACCGCCCGGTCAGCGACTCTGGATGGTTAGCAACGGTGTCTGGCGAGCCAGCAACGATAATCTCGCCCCCCTTCACGCCTGCGCCCGGCCCCAAATCAATCAGCCAGTCCGATTCGCGCATCGTTTCTTCATCATGCTCCACGACGAGGACAGTGTTGCCCATGTCGCGCAGCTGGTGCAGCGTGTCTAGCAAAGCACGATTGTCGCGGGCGTGCAGCCCAATCGATGGCTCATCGAGGATGTACAGCACCCCCACCAGCCCGCAGCCAATCTGGCTAGCCAGCCGAATGCGCTGCCCCTCGCCGCCGGACAAGCTGGGCGCAGAGCGATCCAGCGTCAGGTAATGCAGCCCCACGTTCAGCATAAATTGTAGCCGGTCACGGATTTCTTTGAGGACTTCTTCAGCGATTTCAAATTGTTCTTCGTTTAGTTGCTGGTGGCTAGTTGCTAGTTGCTGGTGGCCATCTTTACCGTTAACCGAATACTGATTACCGTTTACCGATGACTGATTACTAAGACCAATCACCCACGCAAACGCCTCATCAATTGCCAATGTGCCCACTTCGGTGAGTGTTTTGCCGCCGACGGTGACGGCGCGGGCTTCGGGGCGCAGGCGGCTGCCTTTGCAGGTGTCGCAGGGAAGCTGATTCATGAAGCTGGCGTACCAGCGGCGGGTGTATTCGGAGCTGGTTTGGTGGAACAGCCGATTGACGTGGAAGACGATCCCTTTAAGCGGCCGTTTCGCTTCGCCAGACCACGACGTATCTTCGTTTTCGCTGGAATACTTAAAATGGATAATCTCATCGCCGGAGCCATACAGCATCTTGTGGCGGAATGATTTGGGTAAATCCTGCCAGGGCGTGTCTAGATCAATGCTGAAATGCTCGGCAATGGCTTTGAGCTGGGCGGTGCGCCACTTGTTTTTCTTCTTGCGGACGTTGCCATACCAGCGCAGTGCGCCATCCATGATAGAGAGCGTTTCATCCTCAATGATGAGGTCAGGATCTACGCGCATTTGGGTGCCGATGCCGTTGCAGTCGGGACACATCCCCAGCGGCGAATTAAAGCTGAACAACTGCGGCGACAGTTCGGGGAAGCTAAAGCCGCAGCTGGTGCAGGCGTTGTGTTCACTAAGGGTTATTTGCTCGTCAGCCAAGTCAGCGACCAGTAAACCTTCGCTGGCGCGTAAGGTTGTTTCCACTGAATCAACTAATCGCGGCATAAAGCCCTCATCGGCCGTTTCTGGCACGATAAGCCGATCAATGATCAGTTCGATGTTGTGTTTGTGCTTTTTGCTCAGTTTGGGCAGCTTGCCTGCCAGATCAACCAGTTCGCCATCGACCCGGGCACGGACGAAGCCATCTTGCCGGGCCTGCTTGAGGGCATCGGCGTGGGTGCCTTTGCGGTTGCGGGCGATGGGGGCGAGTAGCTGGAAGCGCGTGCCGGGCGGCAGGGCGGCTAGCTGGTGGGCGATTTGTTGAGGGGTTTGGGGGGTAACGGCCGTTCCACAATCAGGGCAGTGCGGCGTCCCCACCCGGGCGTATAGCACCCGCAAATAATCCATCACCTCGGTCACTGTGCCCACCGTGGAGCGAGGATTCTTGCTCACCGCTTTTTGCTCAATGGCAATGGCAGGACTTAGTCCTGTGATGGCATCAATTTTGGGCTTTTCCATGTTGCCCAAAAACTGTCGGGCGTAAGACGAAAGGCTCTCGACGTAGCGCCGCTGCCCTTCGGCATAAATCGTGTCAAAGGCCAACGACGATTTGCCGCTGCCGCTCACGCCGGTGAGGACAACGAGCTGATTGCGGGGGATAGTGACATCAATATGCTTCAAATTGTGCTGCTGTGCGCCGCGCACAACGATGTTT
This sequence comes from Candidatus Leptofilum sp., assembly GCF_965223285.1. Classification (GTDB taxonomy): domain Bacteria; phylum Chloroflexota; class Anaerolineae; order Promineifilales; family Promineifilaceae; genus Leptofilum. The sequence continues at coordinate 1,267,241 of NZ_OZ244997.1, forward strand.
TGCGGTTCCATAAAACCTCGTGAAGAATTCGTGAACATTTGTTCTGTTATTGTGGTGAGATTGTAGCATGGTTGGGAAACGGCCGCTACCATTTACACTTTAGGGCAACATTCCTGACATCTTTTGTCAGGAAAAAGTATCAGAGAAGTAATTATTTCGGTTTGCGCTACAAACTAGTTGTTGACAAAAACAAAACATGGTTTATACTTGAAATGAGTTTGCAATACAAACTGATTTTTCTTCAAAATGGAGAGTAGAATCATGACCAATGTGACCGATCTAAAACAGATTCAGCGTATAACAAGAAATTTTGAATATTTGCAGGGATTGCGCCAGGTGCCATTCGGTATTTTGTTTTTGTGCATCGCCGCTTGGCGGGCAGGCTGGTGGCCCTGGATTGATAAATGGCATCCGATTTCTGCTTTTCTGTTGATAGGAATTACCGTTTTTGCTTCATGGCGAATCGAAAAATATTATGAGCGGTCTTTTGGCAGGGTAAAGAAACTGAAGAGTTCCCGGAGTAAAGAAATTGTCATTGGGTTCCTTGTGGTGGGCGGCATCTTTTTGATAGGAAGACTGGAGCAACTGTGGGGCTGGTCAATTAGCGCAACAGGCCTGTTTATTGCTATTTTGTCTTTCACCACCTTTATATTGACCGATAGGTTTCGGATACATTTTTTGATGATAGCAATAGTGATGGTGGTGTTAAGTTTATTACCGCTGACAAATTTATTATCCGTTGAGCAGCTTGGTTTTTGGAGTCCGTTTAGTGCAGCTGGTGTGGCGATTTTTGGGTTGCTTTGGCTCTTTGGTGGCTTGATGGACCATTGGCATCTGGTGCGTGCTTTGGATGGCCGTTCCTACAAGGATGAGCAACGATGAGCCAAATATTTGAGGAACTGGCAGCGCTAGATAAGTTAATTCATGAACCGGCACGGTTGGCTATTCTGACAGCTTTATCGGCCTGCGAAAGTGCTGACTTTCTTTTTCTGGGCCGCCTGACGGGGCTATCAAAGGGCAACTTATCTAGCCATCTTTCCAAGTTGGAAGAGGCAGAATTAGTGGACATTGTGAAGCAGTTTGTTGGCAAAAAGCCGAATACAGTGGTGTCGTTGACGGAAAACGGCCGTATCGCCATCACGCAACATTGGCAGCAGCTAGACAATTTGCGAAACGGTGCCCAAGCCTGGGAGCCGGAGTAGATTTGCTAAAGGAACTTTATCAGCAGATTATCTTGTTTCCTATACAAGAATTTTGCTGGTGACCGACTAAATCCACTCAGCAACGGCCGTTTTCTCCGAATCAGTTATATTGCCAGTGTTTAGCGTAGTCTTGGGTTCTAGCAGGAGCAGATGCACTTCTTCTGGCGCGACGGGGCGGTGCTCCACGCCGCGCGGCACGATGATGAACTCCCCGGCTTCCAGCCAGACGTTTCTGTCGCGGAACTGCATTTGCAGACGGCCGTTCAACACCAAAAACAGCTCATCCTCGTCATCATGGTAATGCCAGACAAACTCGCCTTTCACCTTCACCAATTTCACATATGATTCATTTAGCTCACCTACAATGCGCGGATGCCAATGGTCGTTGAACAGCGACAATTTCTGAGCCAGATTTACTTTTTCCATAATTTTTCTTCGTTCCTTTGTATCTATTTTCTCCCGTCAAGATTTTGACAATTAAATTTTCCTGGTTTATACCTACACTCTTTACTTTCAAGTTTAGCAAGGATTGACAAAATGGCGCAGGAAAAAATTGAGGCAACGGTTCATCTCTTTTGTGGCTTGCCTACATCGGGTAAGACAGCGTTGGCAAAGGAATTGGAGCAATCCCACAATGCCGTGCGCTTCACGCTGGATGAATGGATGATTGCCATCACCGACCTGACGATTGACGATGAGGAATACGGGGTGATGATTGCCAAGTTGAAGGAGATGTTTTGGCAAACGGCCGTGGCAATCCTGCAACAAGGCGTCGATGTCATTTTGGATTGGAGTCTGTGGAATCCAGAGCGACGCCAAAAGTGGATTAGCCGCGTTAACGAGCTTGGTGCCAATTACACCCTCTACTATCTCAACATCCCGCCAGTCGTCATTCGCCAGCGGATTGAAGCACGAAACAACGATCTGCCGCGTGGCGCACATTGGCTGTCAGTTGACGATCTGGATCGTTTCCTGACCATTTATCAACCGCCAACCGCCGAGGAAAACCTGAACGTGGTGGAGATGCACTTGGGGCAAGATGGCCCCATCCAAAACCCACATCTTGAAGGCAACACCTTCTTTTGGCCGGGCAACGAGGTTGGAGTGCTGTTGCTGCACGGCCTGACGGCGACTACAGCCGAGGTCCGCTTGCTGGCCGAGAAGCTCCACGCAAAGGGCTACACCATCTCAGCCCCGCTGTTGCCGGGACACGGCACACAGCCAGAAGATTTGAACGAAACAACCTGGCACGACTGGGCCTGGTCGGCTGAAAAAGCGTACCAACATCTGGCAACAGTGTGTGACCATGTGTTTGTTGGCGGTGAATCGACCGGGGGTGCATTGGCCTTGCTGCTGGCGGCAAGGCATGAGGAAATTACTGGTGTTTTATGCTACGCGCCGGCAATTAAGCTGGCTATCCCCATGCATAACATGGTTCGGCTGTATGTGGCTGCTCCGTTAGTACATTCGTTGCCCAAGGAAAATGTGGGCAGCAATGCCAATTGGCAAGGATACAAAGTTAATCCGCTGCGGGCGGTAATGGAACTGGTGCGTTTGGGTCGGGAAGTGCGCCGCCAACTGGCGCAAATCAATCAACCCGTGCTGGTGATGCAGGGGCGTAACGACAAAACAGTTGCTGAAGATGTGGGCGAGATTATTCTGGAAGGTGTCTTGTCCGAAAAAGCCAAGCAGATTTGGCTAGAACAGTCGGCCCATGTTATTTTGCTGGAAGATGAGCTGGATGATATTACGGCCGTTACCCTCGAATTTATGCATCAGGCTCTTTCATCTCAGCGTTTGGCTAAGGAATGACAGCGTACGCTCCCAGGCTAGTTCAGCGGCAGCTTTATCGTAGGCATCGGGGCGAGACCGCTCAAAGAACCAATGGCCTGTGCCAGGGTAGATGTGAAAGGTGACAGGACGGCCGTTGTCCTTCAACTTTTGCTCAAAATGCTCCCGATACGCATCATCTTCATAGGGATCATTTTCTGCAAAGTGACCTAGATAGCTGGCTTGTGTCTTGGTTTGCTCCGCCCAACCAAGGCCATAAAAAAGCACCACAGAAGCCACTCGCTCAGATTGGTCGTGGGTAATCTGCACGGCAAAGCTGGCTCCCAGCGAGAAGCCAATGACCCCGACCTTGCCGCCGCGACAGGCTTCGTGCGCCAGCAGTTCATTTAGTGCGGCCTTGACCACCGCTTTGGCGATATCTTCATTCATCGCTTCGCTGTATTTTTCGGCTTCGTTGATCGTGGTGGCAATACAGCCGTCGTACAGATCAGGTGCCATCGCCACAAAACCAGCTTCTGCCAGACGGTCACAAACGCCTTCAATATCTTTATTGAGACCCCACCAGGGATGCAGCACCAGCACACCAGGCGCGGGCTGCTCGTTTGGCAGTGCGAGATAAGCGTTTGCCTCTACGTTTTTGGCTTCTATTTTCATGCTTTCTCCATTCTTTTTATACAACCAACTCAAAGCTGCGTTCGCCGATGATTTGGCCGTTGACCTGAATTTCGACGCGATGGCTGCCGGGATAATACTTACGGGTGGTGATAGGGCGGATGGGATGACTTTTTTCGACGGAGAGGGATTGGTTGGGGGGCAGGACGGCCGTTTTCAGCTTAAACACTTTGCCACTGGTCTGTCCATTTGCCTTCACAAAATGAATGACAAAATCAATTGCCAGATTTTGCTCGGAAGCGGCCGTGCTGTGCAGCGTAAAGTTTAGCTGGAGCGCGTCGCCCAGATGCAGCGTGTTGGGGGCAACGCTGAAATCAATCAGAGTAACCTGGGGCGGGCCGTAGCCCAGCACTGCCAGGGCGTCGGGATCGCCATCTTTTACCAAAGTGCGCAAAGCACGCTGCACAACCCAGTGGCGTTCGTCCGGGCCATCTTGCCACCAGCGGCGGCAGGTTTCTATTACCAGTTGGGGATGGTCTTTGGCGATGTCGTTGAGGTGGTTGCTCACCGAGCGACGGACGTATTCGGAGGGATCGTCTTTGAGCTTTTCCAGAAGTGCCAGGGTAGGGCTGGGGTCTTCAATAAATTGGGTTAAGCGGCCGGCCCAGGGCAGTCGGGGGCGCGTGCCTTCGCTCACCAGGCGGCGCACGTGGGGGTTTTCATCTTCTACCCACTTATTGAGGATGGTGAGCATTTTGTCTTGATGCTGAATGAGAAACGGCCGTATGGCAAATTCGGCCGTGTGTCTTTTGGTAATCTCGTACATGGCGCGCACGCCTACGTCAAAATCTTCCAGGCCGTACACCTCAATAAAGTGGGCAATCGGCCAGTAGTGCCAGCCGTCATTAAACATGCCGCCCTCGTCAGTAAGTTCTGCGCCCAATGCCGCTTCCAGCACCGCCCAGGCGTTGGCAAACCCAGCAGGCAAATGGTCGCGCAATGCCTGAACAAAGACGACGGTGCGGGCCTTCATCTCCAGGCCGTCCAGCTGGGGGGCAACCTGGTTGACAAAATCAGCGGCGGGGAACTGGGGGTGAACGGCCGTAATCTGGTTTGCCATTTGCCGCGCCAAATCAACGTCAAAATAATCTTTGAACAGTTTGTTTTCGTTTTCACTCATGACAATACCCGGTTTTAGTCACTCAAGTTAGGTAAACATTGTGTTTAGGTCTGGGTACAACTTCTCTAGTTCTTCTTCCGTCCATGACTTACCAAGAGGTCTTTGAGGGTAATTGATACTTATCTTGTCATAGGGAAATTCTTGCTCTGTTTTAGCCTTGAAAGCGTTCGCCGCGACATAGAGCATGTCCTCATATTCGTAAACGAATTCTTTTGGGTTGACCCACTCCCCAATAGACTCAGGAGCTTTCATAGCGGCTTCCCATCGTTCTTGGCCATTTGCCATCAGCCACCCTCGGAAATATTCAAAACAATCATCTGAGCAGCCACGATTGATAATGTAAGCAACCGCCCATAAATCGTGGCGATAAGATTCACTCATTAAGTCGTTTTGGTGTTGCATAAAAGAAACAATTTCACCAGCGGGTAGCTTTTGGAGCTTCTTAGTTATGACAGGTGCAACATCATAAACCGTGCTTACATTTTTAAGTGCTTCCTCGATGATCTGCCAGAAAGTTATATGATTCATTAACTATCACCTTTACCATTCTCCAGCATAGCGGGGTGAATACGGCCGTACCAATTCGCCCACTAAAAAATATTTCAGCTCAATCAACTGGCGCAGATGCAACAGGTCGTGCGCCACCCAGGCGGCCAGCATATCCCCCGCGTGGAACTTGCCCGCAACGGGATGGGTATCAAATTGCTCCAGATCAGGATTTTCCAGCGAAGCCAGCCAGGCCAATGACTTTTGTCGCTCATCTAGAAAATTTTGCAACGAACTGGCCAACTCGCGCTCGTTGTAGCTGCGGGATGTGACCCAACCTGCCGGATCGATGGGGGGCCATTCTTCGCCGGGCCGGTGCAGCAGGTAATCAAACCGCTGCCGAAAATCTTCGCGCTCCTCGTCATACAAGTGGTTCACCACTTCCAATACAGACCAATCATCAGGGGACGGTTTGATTTTTGCCTGTTCTTCGCCAACGTCGGCGACAATCTGCCGGATGAGTTCACCGTTTTGCTGGAGCTGTTCCTGACATGCCGCAAAATCCATTTCTACCTCCATAATAGGCAATCTGGAAACGGTTTAAGTACGAGATTGCCGACCCGGTAACACCTGAACGAATGTTCTGATTTTACCTGGAAAGTTGCTTTGAGACTATAGCTGTTTAATTCGCACAGGTAAGTGGCAAATGACCTTATCTGGAGTCGCCAATGCAATTTCAATGCCCAAATACCCTGGCAGCATCCCTTGCCCAAACTGATTAAATTCCTGTGTAGATGTTGGCCGTTTCATAGATGTTTGTCTATATGTGCAGGTAAAAAAAGTGGTGCAAATACATAATGTGCTCTTCAGTAACAAGGACAAGATTGATGTTATGTGACCAAGTGGGTTTGGGTAAAATTGCCGTTCGCGCTAGACTTACCCTTTTTGTGAGTAAACAGGATTTTTTGTGAAGATAGCAGTTATTTCAGATATTCATGGCAACATGCCCGCCCTGGAAACAGCAACGGCCGATATTGAAAAATGGCAGCCGGATCAAGTGATCGTCAACGGCGATATTGTCAATCGAGGGCCGCTTTCACGAGAAAGTTTGGAATGGGTTTTGTCCAAGCAGGTGAGTGATCGTTGGCATATTGTGAAAGGGAATCACGAAGATTACGTGCTGGAATGCGCCGCCAACGGCGCAGAGTCCGACGCACGCTACCAGGTAAGCCAATTTGCCCATTGGGCTTATGAACAGGTGGTTGATTATGTGCCGATCATTGCCAATTTACCTGACCAGCACGTCGTATTTGCACCGGATGGCACAGAACTGCGCGTGGTGCATGGCTCCATGCGTGACAATCGAGATGGCATTTATTCACAAACAACCGACAAGGAGCTGCGTGAGCAAATTGCCCCTGCGTCGGCGCTGTTTGTCACGGGGCACACCCATCGGCCGCTCATCCGCCAAATTGACGAGACGACGGTGGTTAATGTTGGTTCAGTAGGTGCCTCGTTTGATGGCAATCGAGCACTGTGTTACGGCCGTTTCACCTGGCAACTTGGTAAGGGATGGAAGGCTAAACTGGTGCGGCTGCCCTACAATTTTGCCCGCGTCGAGCAAGATTATGAAACGTCTGGCTTTTTGGCTGAGGCGGGGCCGCTAGCCCAGCTAATGTTGGTAGAGCTGCGTCGGGCAGGCGGTTTAGTGTACCGCTGGGCCAGCCGCCACCAGGAGGCGGTGCTGGCTGGCGAGATTAGCATGGAAGAAAGCGTGCGAACTGTGCTGCAAGATGAGGATTTACGGCCGTATCTTGGCACCCCCGGCTGGTCTTTAGCAGAAATTTTTCAGGATGCCCAAAAAGAAAACGACCGTTCATAGCAACGGCCGTTTCCTCTGCAAGCCCCTCCTGGCTTTTTGTGAATCCCAGTCCCGTTTGCCTTGTGTGCAATAAGCCATCACCATCGTTAAAACTATTTTCTCCTGGTGCGCTTGGATGTTGCTTCTTAGCAATGACTCTGCCAACAAAGAGCAAACTTGGCTTGCAAATTATTGCGTCTTCCAACCACTCATTTATAATCCCTTCAGTTGCACTAGGCAGGGTTAACCGAGGGGAAGACTGCCTTTAGCATAGTTGGAAACCGTTAATATACCGTAAATTGCCACTGTGTCATTAGTGTGTCTTAGTGAGAAAAGGCCTGGATGAGCCAAAAAGAGTTGCGAATCAGTATGCTGGGCGGTTTCGAATTGTCTTGGGGAGACGGCCAGAACCAAGAAATCATTACAAACGAGCTGCCAGACAAACCCAGAGCTTTGCTCGGCTATCTCGTGTTGAATAACCGTCGGCACCAGCGCGATACGTTAGCTACCTTGTTTTGGCCTGATTCACAGGTGGCTTTGGCCAGCTTACGTGTTGCCCTCAACAAGTTGAAATTAGCCGGTTTAGAACAATTCCTCCATATTTCCAGAAATTATCTCAGCTTTGATCAACAATCCCCTTACTGGTTTGACGTTCATGCGTTTCAATCTTTAATTGCCAACAGTCGTCGGCAACCTGAGCCAAATATTGCCGCACTAAAGCAAGCCGTTTCTTTTTACAACGGTGAATTTTTGGCCGGATTTTCCCTGCCGAGCGTAACCGTTTTTGACGAGGAAATTTTGCGGTTGCGTCAGCAGCTAGAGCAAAATGCTTGGAATGCCTTTGATACAATCATTCAGGCTTCGATGCTTGAGAAGGTGGATTATGGGGTTGGCATTCAATATGCTCAGCGTGCCTTGACTTTGATGCCCTGGAAGGAGCCTGCACACCGGTATTTGATGTGGCTGTTGGCCCACACGGGTCAAAAAGCGGACGCCATCAAACAGTACGAGTACTGTCGCGAAGCACTGAAAATTCATGTGGACGCAGAACCCTCCCCAGAGACTGAAGAGCTTTTGCTAGAGATTCGGCAGCACAAAACAACGGCCGAATTAGAGATTGTCACCCTGCCACCACTGGATGTGGCAGACCGCGAGGATGAACCACCCTTTTTGGCCTCAGGGCAACGGCCGTTTTTTGTCGGCCGTCGTGAGCCAATCATGCAGTTAGAACGTGCATTGGTTCGCGATAAACGCCCTTGTTGGGGGCTGGTAGGCATGGGCGGGGTGGGCAAAACGACGCTGGCTCTCTTTTTGGCGCACAGGCTCCGCGCACACTTTCCCGATGGGGTGCTGTGGGCAAATATGGTCGAATCGCAGCCCGAAGAGATTGCCACGCAGTGGGCGGCTGAGTACGGATATGATTTAAGTTTGCAGCGGTCTGGGGACGAGCGGTTGACCTGGCTGCGCCAGATTTTGGCAGAAAAAAAGGCTCTACTCATTTTTGATGATGTGCGTTCCGGTGCCAAAATACGGAGGTTGCTGCCTGAGAGTGGCGATTGTGCCGTGTTGATAACCAGCCGGACCGAGCAGGTTGTGCGTAGCATTAACGCCCAGCCGCTGGCATTGTCCCAATTTGCGTTGGCAAACGGCCGTCGGCTGCTGCTGCATCACATTCAAGACGATCGCGCCATCAATGAGCCGGATGCCGTAGACGAAATTTGCCACCTGGTTGGTAATTTGCCATTGGCTATCAACATTGCGGGCAGCTATTTAGCCTACCGCCCTTATCGTTCACTGGCCGATTTTGCCGAATTGCTGAAACAGCGGTTGGCACCGCACAATCTTGGCGAGGGGGATGCTCGGCTGCAAGAAACGATAACGTTGAGCTGGGCGCACCTGGATGAACGGCAGCGTTGCCTCTTTACCTTGATGAGCTTGTTTAACGGCCGTACCTTTTCGCTGGAAGCGATAGCTGCCCTGGCTGAGCAAATGCTCGATTCTCGTGAGAAACAGTACCAATTCGAGGATCAGCTTCAAATGCTGGTGCAATTTTCTTTACTGCAAGACGAAGGTCAGCGACAGTATCGGCAGCACAATTTGTTAGCCAGTTTTGGGCTAGAAAAATTAACCGATGTTGAGGATGTACAAAAGCGATACAGTCGCTATTTTGCCAATTTTGCTGAAAGGAACGCCGCTAACTACAAACTGCTTCAGCGGGATTGGGGCAATTTGGATACGGCCGTTCACTTTGCTGAGAAAAACCAACAGTGGGAGGACGTGCTGCGCTTTACGGCTGCTCTTAAAGAGGCTTGGTTCAAGCGAGGCCGCTTTGATGAGGCGCGTCACGCTTTTGAACTGGCATTCCAGGCGGCCGGTCGGTTGGAAGAAGATACGCTGCTGGCGCGTAACTGGCTGTGGTGGGGACAAGCCTGCCTGGAGCAAGGCGATCAGACCGAAGCGCGCAACTGGTTGCAAAAAGCCCTTGATCTGTATGATGAATTGGAAGATGGCATCGGCATTGCCGATGCAGAATTTGAGCTAGCCCGCCTGGATATTGATCAAACCTTGCCAGAGGCGGCCGAGCGTCGTTTGAACCGCGTGCTGGCTTTGCGACGGGAACAGAATGACGACTCAGGCATTGCAGCTACCAAATACCGTTTTGCTCGCCTGTGGCATCGCCAACTAAATGAAGAGAAGGCAAAACAAGAGGCGGAGGCAGCATTGGCCAGGCAAAAAGCAGTTGGCGATGAGTTAGGGCGTTGCCGCACGCTGCGCTTGTTGGTTTTCATCATGATTGGCCTGAATCAATATGACGTTGCTTATTCTTACGCCGGAGAAGCGTTGGCCCTAGCCTACAAGCTGGAGGATTTGGGTGAAATAGCACTGGCACAAAAGGGGATGGCCACGGCTTACCGTAGGTTGGGGCAGTTGGAGGCGGCCAGCCAGGCGGCAGCGGAAAGTTTTGCCGCGCTGGAAAGAATGGGAGATCGACGCTCGATGAATGATGTTCGCTTTTTGCAATGCCTCATCAAGCGCAGCGAAGGCAAGTTTCAAGAGGCGATGCTGCTGGCAGAGGAATGTCAGCGTGAATTTTCCCGATTAAAAGATACCCTTCATGTGACATATTGCTTAATTCATCGGGGTGATTTTAACAAGGAGTTGGGGGTGTTGCAGACGGCCGTTCACCATTGGCAAGATGCGTTAGCCCTGGCCAAAAAAATAGGAAATGAGACCCTCATCCAGAAGATTAACGACCGTCTGCAAGCTGACCAACCAGGTTAAACCCCACCATCAGAATTGCCCTCTGGCCCCTTCACTGGCCAATGGCCTGCCGTGAAGATAGGCCGCCACGCCTGGGCCGGAATTGGTTGATCTGGGTTGCGGCGCGCCGCCTCTTTAAACCAATCTCGCCACGTTTGCGTGTGGCCAAGCTGACGGCTGTTGGTAGGATTGCCGCCATTGGTGACCACCCCAACATTGTCCCCATCTAACCGTAGCAAATAATGGTCCACGGGTAAAAGCTGGTCGAGCCATTTACCAAACGCTTTCTCCATTTTTTCCAGGTTATCACCATCTTTAGACCAGGGAGCTGGTTGCTTGACTTTATATTCCTTTTGCAGATAGCCCAAGATGGCAACGGCCGTTTCTTCCAGCATCGTTTGGGCTTTAGCTAGGTCTGGCGTGTTGGCGCAGTTGGGATAATTGGCGCGTGTCGGTTGATGACGCTGGCCGAGTACAGCTTGCCACGCTTCATCCAGAGCGTCCGCCGCTTTGGGGAATTTTAAGGCTCGCAATATTTTGATGGTGCCATACGGCCGTATTGCATCTGGCGGGTGCTCGCCATCATCTGCGACGAATTTTTCTTGTCGGTTGTCCTGCAAAATGGCTTGAAGGCTGGCCCCCGAGATTGGCCCGGCCACAATGGCTGCAAACACATCTGCAAAAATCTCTTCCAGCCAATGGTTCATCCAGTCCGGATATAGCGGAATTAGCTTGTGCAACCGTGCGGCCAGTCCCGGCGCGTGATGGTACACATAATGCCCTACCTCATGGGGGATTGCCAGGTAATCCAGATTTAGCTCAGTAGCGGTGTATGGTAGCCCGATGAGGGCAACGGGCGCATAGGGCAGGATGCGAATGTTGGGCGATTTGTTGAGATAGGTGAGAACGGCCGTTTGCGGCAGCAAGTCGGTTTTAATGGCCACATTCAGAGCCGCCTGTGCCAGATTATCTGCTTTGGCTAACGTGGCTTGCAACACTTTTTGCTGTCGCTGTTGGAAAATGCGGCGAATCACCGTTAGATCAAAGGCGATCTGGTCTAAAGTAGAACGCAAAATATGTTCAGGGGGCAGCACCATGGCTGGCAATAGCTGGCCTCTGGTAAACCCATCTTCAAAAAATGAAAATTGGTCGTTGCCAAATGTCTGCAAACTTTTTGTTAGTGCCAGCAGGCAGTTGTTAATTGGATTTGTGACGGTGGACAGCTCTGTTGCGGTGGCGGTAAGTTGTACATCCAACGCCTTCATACGCTTTTGCCAATGTGGTTTCATGTGATTTCTCCTTCCCGGTACAGTTTGTTGCTCATTTAGGTACGTTTCTAGTACCAGAGTACCGGTCAATCGCAAATGAAACGTAAATCAAAGGCGTTTTGCTCCGATTTGCGGTGCCACAAACCTTTTCTTTAGCTAATTGCACAAGAATGCTTTTGTGGTTTCATTGGAGGCAAATCTCCAATTTACAAACAGAAAGGAAAATATCAAATGAGAGGATTGCGACTATTTTATTTAGTGATGGCCGTTGTGGGAACGGTGCTGCCCTGGTTGCTGTTTGGGCAATTTTTTGCTCAGGAAGGGTTGAACATTCCATTATTTGTACAAAGTTTGTTTGTCAATGGGGCAGCGGGTGGTTTTTCGGCTGATGTGCTGATTTCAATTGTGGTGTTTTTGGTTTGGGCGACTGTAGATGCACAAAAGAATGGTGTGTCCCGCTGGTGGCTCATTTTCCCAGCCAGTTTTACGGTTGGATTGTCTTTGGCACTCCCCCTGTACTTATATTTGCGCGAGGCGTGAGGGTGAGGATAAAGACGGCCGTTTCGCCAAAATAGATAATTGGGAAACGGCCGTCTTTCAAAAGCGTAAAGGTATGTTTATGGCACGTAGCTCAAACCAAACGGATTAAATTCCACCGTTACCTCGCCTGCGTACGTTGGTAAATTGTCGTAACCAATGTCGTAAACGGTAACCTTGTCCGACGTGCCGCCAGAGTGCGTAACGTACAGTTTGTCCCCAGCGGGAGTAAGGGCAATATTGTGCGGCACACCATAAGGCGTGTCCGTTGTTCCCAAAACTGTGTTGGTCCGTAGATCGATAGCAATGAGGCCATCAGAGCCGCCACCGGGCAGATTGGTAGTGTAAAGCACCTGACCACTCAACGGCATCCCGGCACCATGTGCGCCTGGTGCATCAATTTCATCAATCAGCCCCAGTGTCTGCCGATTAAACACAGATACCAAGTCACTGTTTTGAGCAGGCACGTAGAGGAATTCGTTGTGGAAAGTTAAAGAGAGATGGGGGTCTTTGCCAACGGGTGCCCGATTCAGTTCAGCGAAGCTGTTTGTATCATAATGAACCACATAATCGTTGTCACCTGCAAAACCGAGCATGGTTACATAGGCGTTGTTTCCCTCTGCATCCAGAATGACATCGTGGGGCTTGCCACCCATTGCTACCAAATCGGCAGGCAGCGGAACGGTAGCTTCCACCGTGAGCGTGCGTGGATTGATGACGGTGATGGTGTTATTGATGTCGTTACTGACCCAAATCTGAGTGCCTCGGCCGTCTGCCCACATGTGGAATACGCCTGCACCTGCGGGAATGGTCGTTTCCACGCTAAAATCTCGCGCCCGGAACACAACAACTTGATTATTGGCGCGGTCGCCAACAAAAACCCGGTTGCCTGCACGGGTAAACACGACATACATGGGTTCGGGGCTATTTTCGCCAGCGGGCAAGGCGTAGGTGCCAAGCAGTTCATCGGTTGCTGTACTGATGACTGAGATAGAGCCGGAGGCGCGATTGGCAACCACTATTTTTCCTCTGTTTTGGCTGGCTGCTTGGCTCTGTGCGGCGGCTAATGAGGCTGTCAACAGCGAGAGGAAAAGGAGCATTAAAACAATAAGATGCTTTTTGATTTTCATGTAGTTTCTCCTTCTGGGATAATGTAAACGGCCGTTTCTTCCAAATTTTCAGAGCCGTTCACACGATTTTCGAGTGGAAAAACTGTAGGCAAAGATTATTACAAAAACCTTATGGAACTATTGATGGATTCTTACGGGGAGGGTGTGGCCGATTGGTATTGCTGGGTAACTTGTTGAGCACGTGCCAGCATCTGAGCACGTAACGTTTGGGGGGCGATGATCTCAACGGCCGTTCCTAACCCCAATAGCTGCCGACAGGCCCCTTCCAGCGAATCAAAAGTGAGCGAGAGGAGCGCGTGGCCGTTGGCGTCCGCAGGGGCCGTTTGCAGAGCCTGCACAATGCCTTCCCCAAAGACGAGTGCCAGCAGTGGGCCACTGGTGGGCGGCACGCGAAGTTCCACCGTGAGGCTGTTTTGCTGCGCCTCAAACCGATCCCGCCACGTTTGCCAAAAGCTGGCCAAATCAAATCCGTCTGGCCGCTGGAAGCCCTTGCCCGTTAACTCTGCTTCCATGATGCGCGAAACGCGATACACTTGAATTTGGCTGGTGTGGATGCCGCCCACGACGTACCAGATGCTAGCTTTGGCCACCAGCCCATACGGATCAAGCAGCCGCTTCACCCATTGGCCATCCCCCCGCCGATAGTTCAGCCGCAGACGCTTATTTTGCCATACGGCCGTTTGCACCTGCGGTAAAAAAGGTACCTCTTCTTCCGTTTGGAACCAGGCGGCAGGGTCCAAATGGAGCCTCTCTTGCACAAAGGAGGCATCTTGCTGGAAAGGTGCCGGCAGTGACGCCATGAGCTTGAGCATCGCCGCCTCCGATGCCTTGTCTGCGCCTAAATCGGCTAGCAGCCCCGGCACGGTGAACATGAACAATGCCTGTACCTCGTTGGCATTGAGTCCCGTGAGGTTGGTGCGGTAGCTTTCCATTAGCATACAGCCGCCGTTGGGGCCGCGCTCCGCATACACTGGCACACCGGCACTGCTCAACGCATCCAAATCACGGTAAATAGTGCGCGGCGAAACCTCTAATCGTTCTGCGAGATCATCAGCGGTCATACGGCCGTTTGTTTGCAACAACATCAGTAAAGAAATGAGGCGATCTGCTCGCATTTAAGAGTTTATCCTTCCAGCGCACCTAAAATTGTTGGCAATAGCTGCATCTTACGTGACACAACGCCATTGGCGTTCAGCGAGCCGTCTTCCCGCCGCGGATACGGCAAGCCCTCCAATGCCGGTACGTCATTTGTGATCAGCAAGCGGCTGCCGCGCCGCACCACATCTGTCACCATCAGCATGGCAAAGTCTAGGTTGTTCTTCTCTCGTTGTTCTTTGAGCGCGTTGCCTAAGGCATCCATATATTCACTAAGCTGGCTTCGATTGGTGACCTCTACCTGTGAGATACCAAACTTCAGACCGGCTGCTTCATACTGCTTAAAGTCGGCGTTTACAATTTCATCTGGCGTGCGCGAAGCCAACCCTGCACCAGCTTGTAGCACCTGATCGCCAAACGATTGCACCGTTTCGCCAGCCAGAGGTGAGTTGCCCACTTTCGCCCAGCGCAGCAGCCGTTCGGCCGCTTCGTGGTCCCGGTCGGTTGTGGTGGGCGAATTGAGGATGAGTGTATCTGACATGATGCCTGCCAGCAGCAGCCCGGCCAATGCTGGGGGCGCACTCAGGCCGGCTTCGTTAATGCGTTCACTAACCAGGGTGCAGGTGCTGCCCACAACGTCAATGGTAAAGCGAATGGGGGTGCGGGTCGGGGCATTATCCAGCCGATGATGGTCTAACACTTCGATGAGATCGGCTTCATCCAGCGCGCCAAGGGCCTGTCCGATCTCATTGTGGTCTACCAAAATGAGGCGATACCGTGGTGGGTTCAGCGCATCTCGCTGGCGGCAAATTCCCTGGTAATGACCCTCTTCGTCTACCACCCAAAATTCTGAGCGTTCTTCATGCAAAATGCGAGACAGCACGTCTCGGATGCGATTGCTGGCCACAAATCTAGGCACGCTGGTATCGCACGCTTCGGAACACGGCCGTTCCATAATTTCGGCAATACGCATCTCTTCTCGCCGGGGATGCGCCCCTACAGACTCTTTCAAGAAGCGGAACAGGCTTAATACCGTCACCAGTCCATAGGGTGTGCCATCCTCATTAACGACGGGCGCGATGCCGCCAGTGCGGTTGGCAATGGCCCACACATCCCGCAAAGGGCGGTCTGGCGTTGTGGTATTAAAGCGGTACGCTACGTTTTCAAACCGGGGAGAAGCATCGGGCAGCAACACGGGTGGCTCTAATTTGAGCCTTTCTAATACCCAGGCGGTTTGTGGGTTTAAGTGCCCTGCTCTGGCGGCAACAATCTCTTCGCCGGTTTGGTTTCGCAGCAGCCAGGCATACCCCATAGCGGCTGCAATTGAATCGGTGTCGGGATTAATATGCCCAATGACATAAGTTCCGCTTGTTTTCTTGGCCATCATATTTCTCTCTTCAAGATTATCTGTAAATCCTGCTTAGGGCTTGACCGTTTTTAACTTTTGAGTTTCGGTAAATGGTCAAGCCTTGGGGTTCGTTTTCTGAAACAAAAGTTATCTGTGAACGAACCCTTACTGTTTGTTGGTGGAATTCATCTTTGGGAATGTGGGTGGTAGGCTGTGAAGGTCGATGGTTTGTGATTGGCAGGTCAATTCTGGAAAGCCAAATGCCAATCAGTTAACCAGCGGGATTATAGGGATGGTTCCTGTCAAATTCTCTTTCGTATTCTGTTTATAGACGGAATGTGTACTGTGAGTTGATATTTATCACTATTGTCCAGCTAAAATTTGGATTATGATGAATTATAGGCGTTGTGTGCTTTGATGTCGCCTTGTCGCAGTGTGGGCAGCGGCGGGTGGTGCAGGAGGCAATTCATGTTCAGGCGTATTGGTATTTTACTGGCCACATTTATTCTGGCAACGGCCGTTCTTAGCAGTGTCGTATGGGCAGAAACGGCCGTGCCTCTAGAAGACAGTTTGTTGTATTTACCGTTGGTTGTCAAACCAGTGCAGCCGTCACAAATTCTTAGCTTTACCGCAAACGTTCCCATTGCCAACCCTGGGGATACGATTACCCTTAGTTGGGATACTAGCAATGCGACGGCCGTAACCTTGTACCATCTGTTTGGCGGGGTGTTGAGCACCTTTTGGTCAGTAGAACCGACGGGGAGTATGACATACACAATTAGCAGCAGCAGTCGAAATAGTGAATCCTTTATGCTTTATGCCGGCAACGATGATTTTCCGTACGCATCAGCTTCCCTCACCGTGCCCTTGACCTGCCCGTTTGCCTGGTTCTTCACGCCAGAACCAACGATTTGTGCGCAGGATGCCGTGCTGCACTCTGCCTCAGCAGAGCAGCAGTTTGAGCACGGAATGATGATCTGGATTGGCGAAGAGGATCGCATTTATGTATTGTTTGATGATACCGATTACACAGATGGTTGGAATGCCTATGAAGATGCGTGGCAGGAGGGCGATCCGGTGGATGATCCTTCTATTGTGCCGCCACCCGGTTTTTACCAACCGCAGCGGGGCTTTGGGCTGGTGTGGCGTGGGCAGCCTTTGGTACGAGAGCGGCTTGGCTGGGCTTTGGCACCAGAGGTTGGCGGCGATACGGCCGTACAGCGCACCTCTTACTTCAAATACAACCATATTTATCTGAAGGCACTGGACAACAATATCTGGCATTTGCTGCCTGAACGCAGCGACTGGGAAAAGTTCACGCCAGATTCAGTTCAGTAAAGAATTGTTACCCAACTTACTCCACAATTTATGACAATCAGCACGTTTTCGTTATGAAATTTGTCACTACGACAAATAAAGAGGCCGACCATACTTGAGGCCTGACGAATTATCATGTGAAAGTAGTACAAGGAGGCGCGCCCATGAATCTGGAACAAGCAAAAACAGCCATGCGAATTGCCTGGAAAATGTCGTTGGTTTCCATTTTGGTAACCGTTATGCTGACGTTTGTATATGCCAGCGGTGGATCGTTGGCGCAGGTAGATTGGTGGAACTGGGTAGACATTGTATTGATGCTGGCTTTGACCTATGGTGTTTACAAGAAGCATCGCGCCAGCACGGTCCTGCTTTTTGTCTACTATGTAGTTAGCAAGATTTATTTCTGGATTGTGTATGGGGTTTTCCTGGGTATCCCGATTGCGGCCGTTTTTGCATATTTCTTCTTCCGGGGTGTTCAGGGTGCAATTGCTTACCACCGGTTAAACAACGGGCCTGAAGAGGATACGGCCGTTAATTACTCCATCTAAGTAGCCGTTTGCAATTAACCTGACGGTTTCAGAACCGAAGAACGGCTACTTTAAGCCTATTCGCCAATTCCAAGCTGTGGAACAGCCATTATTCTGCGAATGGGCACTAATCGTTACCGCATCCCAAAATGAAAGAGGACACCGGCCGGTGTCCTCTATTTGATCAGGCCGAAATAGTTGGGTTAGTTGGCAAACAGAATGTCCAAAAATGTCCCTAAATCATCCTTGCCTTCCAATATTTTCAGGTTGAATACTTCTGTAAAGCCGCAGTGGTGGCATGAAACAAAGGCGTACCGATAGGGTTGAATTTCCAGAAACCGTGAAATACCCGTTCCCGCCATCGACAATTTTTCCACGTGGGCACCGCTGCTTTTACAATGGCTACACACAAACTCGTCGGCCAATAATTTTTCTACATTTGCTTTGCTCATCACACACTCCGTTTGCAAATTATTACGCTAAATCTTGAAGACCTTTACGTCGGATTGACAAAAATGTTGTAGATTTGCTAGTCGGGTCTGTAACAAAATTCACATTGTTGCTTTCGCTTTGGAATTTGTTACACTGTACTCGGCTCCCCCCCGAGAGATGCCCTTTGAGCACCTGCTCATGGGGCATCTCATTTTTTTAATATGCTCGCTTAGGTAACCACGTTTTCTACCAGACCATAACGCTCGTACAGCTTATTTTCCACGACGTGCCGCAGTCGAAGCATTGCTTCGTAAATGTCGGTAAAGCTAGTGTAAATGGGGGCTATACCCAGCCGAATGTTGTCTGGTTTGCGGAAGTCTGGAATGACGTGCATGTCGTTGATGAGTGCCTGGCTATTGCGCCAGCCGTCATTGTGCCCCAGCGAGACGTGCGATCCCCGCTGTGCCGCCTCTGCGGGCGAGTTGAGCCGAAAACCAAGCGGAGCCAGCCATTCACGCCACAGGGCAATCAGGTAGTTAGTTTGCCGCACCGATTTCTCTCGTAAGTTATCCATGCCAGCCTCCAGTAGCAAATCCACACCCGGCTCAATCAATGCCGTTGACAGAATGGGTGGCGTACCGGTGAGGAAGTGGCGCAATCCCGCATCGCGTTGATAATCCAGCGCAAACTCAAAAATTTGCTCATGTCCCATCCAGCCCGTGATGGGATTGCCCAGTTTACTTTGCCATTCCCGCTGGATGTACAAAAAGGCGGGCGAGCCGGGGCCGCCGTTGAGATATTTATAGGTGCAGCCGACGGCCAGCGGCACATTGGCGGCTTGCAAATTGGCGGGCACGGAGCCGACGGAGTGGCTCATGTCCCATAACATCATTGCCCCGGCGTTGTGTGCGAGCTGGGTGATGGCTGCTATGTCATACGTGTAGCTGCTCTTAAAAACTGTGTGGCTGAGGGCAACCAGGGCGGTGTCGTCGTCAATGGCAGCGGCTAACGCTTCTACAGGGCCGTGAATGCCGTCTGAGGGGATGATTTGTAGCTGCAACGGCCGTCTCGCCAGCCGCGTTACTCCGTGCAAAATGTACAGGTCCGAGGGAAAGTTAAGGTCGTCAGTGATGATTTTGGAACGGCCGTTGTTGTAATTCACAGCCGCCAGAGCCAGCTTGAATAGGTTAATTGATGTTGAATCAGCCACTATCACCTCATCTGCATCTGCGCCGATGAGCTGGCCAATTTTGCCACCAATCTGGGCCTGTAAATCCATCCAGCCTTCATTCCAGCCCCGAATGAGCTGCTGCCCCCATTGCCGTTCCACCAGATCAACTGCTGCACTTTTGCTACTTTTGAGCAGTCGTCCCAACGAATTACCATCCAGGTAAATTAAATCCGGGTCGTCGATGACAAATTGATCGCGAAAATGAGCAAGTGGGTCTTGGGCATCTAGCTGTTGTGCGTAAGCAAAGTCGGTAATCGGCATTGGAGTTCCTTCAATATATCAATATCATGTTTTGGTAAGCAATCTTAGCCCAAGATGGTACAGCTAACGAACATAGCTGCCTAACCTGCCGGGTCTTTCCTGCCCGATTGACCAGTACCCAAAACGGCCGTTTTCCGCCATACTTACCCCTCATTTTGTTAATTTGCCGTAGAGGACACAGATGTTTTAGAGATTTTCTCCTCTGCGTTAAATTTCTGGAGGATTTTATGGGTTTTCACGGTGGCGGTTGGTGGGCTTACATTTCACACGATGAAAAGCAAGAGCGTCCTGCAATTACGCGGGAACTTTTGTGGCGCGTGTGGGAATTTGCCCAACCGTATCGCCTCAAAATCATCTTTTTGTTGCTGACAATTCTGTTTATCACTGGCTTGTCATTGGTTTCGCCACTGTTGGTGCGTTCATTAATCGACGACGCAATTCCCAACGAAGATTATCGGCTGTTAACCTTGTTGGCGGTTGGTATGGTTGCCATTCCCATCGTTAATGGGGGGATTGGGGTATTCCAGCGGAGCCTCAACTCCCAAATTGGTGAGGGGGTCATTTATGATCTGCGCCGCGCCTTGTATGAGCATATGCAGCGCATGTCGCTGCGCTTCTTCACGCAGTCTCGTACTGGCGAGCTCATGTCTCGCCTGAACAACGATGTGATTGGGGCGCAGCGGGCCATCAGCGACACCATCGTGACGATTATTTCTAATATCGTCTCGCTGGTTGGCACGTTGGCAATTTTGCTCACGCTGGAATGGCGGCTGACGCTGCTGGGGCTGGCCATCTTGCCCCTGTTTGTGCTGCCTGCACGGCGCGTGGGGCGCATTTTGCGCGATTTGCGGCGCAAATCTCTGGAAATTAGCGCAGAGATGAACGCCACGATGAACGAAACGCTCAACGTGAGTGGTGCGTTGCTGGTGAAGTTGTTTGGTCGCCAGGAGCGGGAAATGACACGATTTGCCGACGATGCGGCTGAAGTTCGGGATATTGGGGTACGTTCAGCCGTTATTGGCCGCTGGTTTTTTATGATGTTGAGCATTATTGGGGCGGTGGGAACGGCCGTTGTTTACTGGGTCGGTGGTTATCTGGTGCTGGAAGATGCGTTCACCATTGGCACCATCGTGGCCTTTGGCAGCTACCTTTCCCAGCTTTACGGCCCGCTCATGGCCCTGACCAATGCGCCAGTGGAGTTTGCCCAGAGCATGGTGAGCTTCGAGCGCGTGTTTGAAGCGTTGGACATTCCCGTGGAGATTGATGAGAAACCAACCGCAAAACGATTGGAGCAGGTAAACGGCCGTATCCAATTCCAAAATGTTTTCTTTAGCTACAGCAGTGAGGATCACGCTGGCGGTTTGCAGGAAGTTGCCCGCTTTAGCTGGCGGGGTGGCGGCGCAGCGCACCTCAAACGGGGGAAAGCCAAAGAAAACGGCGAGGCAATCGAGAACGGCAAGGCCGCGGCCTCAGAGCAGCGGTGGGCATTGCAAAACGTCAATTTTAGCATTGAGCCAGGGGAGTTGGTTGCCCTGGTTGGCCCCAGCGGTGCGGGCAAGACGACTATTACTTACCTTATTCCGCGACTGTATGACCCCACGGACGGCCGTATCACCGTAGACAACCAAGACCTGCGTGACGTGACCCTAAAAACCCTCGCCGACAACATTGGCATGGTCACGCAAGAATCCTACCTCTTTTACGATACCATCCGGGCGAACCTGCTTTATGCCCGCCCCGACGCCACTGATGAGCAAATGATTGCTGCTGCCAAAGCCGCCAACATCCACGACTTTATTGCCCAACTGCCCGACGGCTACGATACGGTTGTGGGCGAACGTGGCTACCGCCTCAGCGGGGGCGAACGCCAGCGTATTGCCATTGCCCGCGTGGTGCTAAAAGACCCACGCATTTTGGTGTTGGATGAAGCCACCTCTCATCTAGATTCACTCTCTGAAGCATTAATTCAAGAAGCGTTGGGCAAAGTAATGCAGGGACGGAGTAGTCTGGTGATTGCTCATCGGTTGTCTACCATTTTGGCTGCGGATAAAATCCTGGTTATGGAAAAAGGCCAACTTGTGGAGCAGGGCAAGCATGATGACCTGCTCGCACGGGGTGGTTTGTATACTAATCTTTACGAGACGCAGTTTAAGCAAGCCGAAACTTTGAAGTGACCAGCGTGTGAGTAGACTAAAATCGTATCAACCGACTATTTTTCTTGGACTTCTTATATTGGGCGGGCTGTTGATTCGGGTATTTCAGTTAACAACAGCGCCGCCCGGCCTGAACGGCGATGAGCTTTTTAATGCGATTGATGCGGCGCAGATTGGGTGGGGCAATTGGCCTGTTTATTTTGAGGGAAATAACGGCCGTGAAGCATTTCTCTTTTATCTAATTGCTGTCTTCCAGCAGTTGTTGGGGGATACTGTTTTCACCATGCGTTTGCCATCGGTGTTTTTGGGGCTGATTTCTGTTCCGCTGGCCTATGGCATTGGCCGTATTGGCTTTAACAGACGCGTGGGGATTGTGGCGGCGGGGCTTACGGCCGTTTCCCTTTGGCCAGTCATGGAATCACGCTGGGCCTTGCGTGCCGTTAGCCTGACCTTTTTGTCTGCGCTGACGCTGTTTTGGTTTTTGCGCGGCTGGCAAAACGGCCGTTGGCGCGATTGGTTGTTGGGTGGAGTGGCACACGGGTTAACCTTATATACTTACATCCCCAGTCGCGTGTTTCCAGCCGTGATTTTGGTCTGGTTTGGCTGGCTGTTCTGGTTCGAGCGGGAGCGATTCCGCCAGCAGTGGCGCAAGATGGCTGCCAGCCTGTTGGTAACGCTGATTGTTTTTGCGCCGTACGGCCGTTACATGTGGCACTATCCAGACAAAGTCAACCAGCGTATTGCTGGCCTGAATACCGCGTTGGAAGATGCCCTGAATGAAGGGGAGTGGGAAGAGCTGGCTGATTCCGTTACCGGTGTGCTGCGCATGTTTACCATTCATGGTGATAATGAATGGCGCTACCATTTGTCTGGCCAACCAGTTTTTGATTGGGGTACGGGGCTCTTTTTTTATTTTGGCGTGGTAAGCTGCTTGTTGTTCGCATTTCGGCGAAAAGCCCCCACACGGTGGGCAATCTTCTCTGGCAACCAACCGGTATTTGCCCTGTTACTTTTGTGGATGGGGGCCATGCTGTCTCCAAACTTAATCATTGATGCCAACGCCTCATTTTTGCGGGCGGCGGGGGCTATTGTGCCAATTTATCTGATAACTGCCGTTGGTTTCGACCTCGTTGCCCAAACCATCAGCCAACGCTGGCCTCGTTTTAGGCGTGCGGTTCCTGTTCTGGCGGCTGTGGGGCTTCTTCTCATTTTCTGGCGTAGCTGGCACGATTACTTCACGGTGTGGAACACGAATGCCGAGGTTAGACACATTTATCAGGCGGAATTGGCGCAGGTCGGCCGTTTTATACAAACGAATTCGCCTCCCGCTGATACACGTATTTTTGTGGCCCGCCAATATGCCCATGATTTGGCACCGCAAACCTTTGCCTATTATCAAGATCAGCTCGTTGACTGGTTTAATCCTGACAACAGTTTTGTTTGGTCCAACAAACAGCCTGCCTGGTACTTTACCTCTAAGGCGGAGCCTATACCGGCAGAAATTACAACACAAATTGGTTGGGGTGAATCGCAGAGCATCCTTCCCTACGAAGATGGGCAAACGGCCGCTCTGCGCCTGGAACTTGCTCCCAACCAACTAACCTGGCAACCGCAGCAAGCGGCCGATCTTCGTTTTCGCAATGCGCCTGCATTCATTGGTTACGATTTGGCCGAGGAGCTATATCGAGGCGATACCATCGTGCTGCTAACACATTGGCAGATTCTCGCCAATTTGCCTCAATTGGCCAATCAACTCACTTTCGTTCGGGCTGAGCTACAAGATGCCAACGGCAATTTATGGGCCAGTGAAAGTAATCTATTTGGCTACCCGCAGGAACATTGGCAACCCGGCGACCGCATCGTGCAGAAATTAGCGTTAACGATTCCAGACGGGATGCTCCCTGGGCCAGCCTATCTACGCTTTTTTGTCCACGATTCCGCCGGGGCCAACTATGAAATGGTGGATACCAGTGCAAATCTATTTGGCCCCCACCTGGTACGCAGCCGCCCGCTGGCCAACTTCACGCCAACGGCCGATATGCTCATCTTCAACGATGAGCTTGCCTTACAAACCAGCACCCTTAGCACGCTGGTTGCTCCTGGCTTGCCCTTGAACCTCTCCTTGCAATGGGTTGCCCTGCAATCTCCGGCCGAGGCATATCAAGTTGAATTGCAGCTTTTCCAGCCAGGTGCCGCTGAGCCATTTTTGCGCCAGCAGTCAGCGATATGGCCTGATCTTTACCCCACATCGCAATGGCAGGTCAATGAGAGGGTCACTAGTTTTCATCGGCTAGATATTCCGCTAGACATACCGACAGATGTTGACCCGGAATTGCGACTGGCTTTGCTGATGCCAGACGGCCGTTCCTTGCCCATTAGCCAGGGTAACAATAAATTGGCTGACCTCACGCTGGATTTGCGCCAAAGACTTTTTGAAGTGCCCCCGATCAGCAATCCTTTGTCAGCGCAATTTGGCGATTCGATTCAACTGCTAGGTTACGATTTAGATACCAGCGAGGCGCAGGCGGGTGACGAAATTAATCTGACAATTTATTGGCAAGCCTTAACCACCCCAATAGACAATTACACTGTTTTTAATCAGCTTCTGGGCAGCGATGGGCAAATATGGGGACAATTCGATAGCCCACCCACCGGGGATGCCTGGCTTACCCGCACCTGGCTTCCTGGCGAAATTGTGATTGATCAGCGCACCATTCCCATCGACGCCTCAGCTCCAGCAGGTGAATATAGTTTGGCAATTGGGCTTTATTCGGCTGGTGATGGCACACGTTTGCCAGTGGTTGTTGACGGCCGTTCTCAGTCCAATGACCAACTAAACCTGGCCACCATTAACCTGGAAAACGAATAACCGTTAACTGCATCTTACGCTCTTTCGCATTTGGTAAATGGCTTTTGCTTGGTAGCCACTTACTACGCTCTTATCCGTTGCGATTTTGCATTTGGGGAATAACGACTGCTGCCACTATGAGCAACAGAATGATGATTAAAAAGATTAGTCCGATAGGATCCACCTTACACCTCCATGAAGTTTGTTTATAGTGTCAATTTTAGGCCAGCTCCTCTGAAAAACAACCCGATTAGCTGATTTTAGCTCCCTTTGGTTTTGTGAAAAATAGCGCAATTCGATCGGTGATGTTTGTCATAGCTGAGAATGTACTTTGTCACTGTCTGGTAGCTGGTTAGCTTTCTACAATGGTCAAGGTTGTGTCATCCCATGTTTGTTGGGGGAATGATATACCAGATACAGCTTCCCACAATATCTCCCCCTTTTCAAATTCGGCAATGATACATTTATCAGGTAACAAATATTCCAATTTGGAGGAATAGACTCATGACAACTGCTATAGCCCCAGACCAAGGGCTGAATGGAGAAGTAAAGATGGATGAAAAATATGTCTACCTATTTAGTGAAGTAGATGCGGCAGAAAAATATGCCGAGGGTTCCTGGGAGGCCGTGCGCGGTTTGCTGGGTGGTAAGGGTGCTAACCTAGCCGATATGACCCGCTTGGGTGTACCAGTACCGCCAGGACTTACTGTAACGACTGAAGCATGCAATGCTTACCTGGCTGCTGGTGAAAAGTTCCCAGGAACGATGTGGGAGCAAGTTCTAGAGGCCATCAAAGAAGTTGAAAAAGCAATGGGTAAGAAGATGGGCGACCTGCAAAAACCACTATTGGTTTCTTGCCGCTCTGGTGCCAAATTCTCTATGCCAGGTATGATGGACACCGTGTTGAACATCGGTATGAATGATGCTGTGGCTGAAGAGATGATTAAGCGCGCTGGCCCCAAGTTTGTCTATGACCTTTACCGTCGCGTGATTCAGATGTTTGGTAGCGTTGTGATGAATGTACCAGACGAGGTTTTTGAAGCTGTCATTGAAGCACAGCGCAAAGCGGCAGGCGTGAAGAGCGACACAGAGATGAGCGCTAATGATTGGAAAGTGGTCACTGAGCAATTCAAGCAAATTTATAAGACGTATACCAAAGAAGATTTCCCACAGGATCCATTTGAGCAAATGAAGCGAGCCACAGAAGCTGTGTTTAAGTCTTGGAACGGGAAACGAGCCATTGCTTACCGTGAAGCTGCTGGTATTGACCATGATTTGGGAACGGCCGTAAATATTCAAACAATGGTCTACGGCAACAGATCTGAAGATGCTGGCACCGGCGTGGCCATGTCGCGCAACGCTTCCACGGGCGAAAAAGAACTGGAAGGCGACTTCCTGATGAATGCGCAGGGCGAAGACGTAGTGGCCGGTATTCGCATTACCCAACCTATTAGCGATCTCAAAGCAGAAATGCCCACCATTTATGCCCAGTTTGAAGAGATTGCCCAAAAGCTGGAAAAACATTACCGCAACATGCAGGATATGGAGTTTACTATTGATCGCGGTAAGTTGTGGCTGCTGCAAACACGTGATGGCAAGCGCACCGCGCAAGCTGAGGTTCGCATTGCTGTTGATATGGTGGAAGAAGGGCTTATCTCTAAAGAAGAGGCTGTGCGACGGGTAAAGCCAGAACAGGTTGACTTTTTCCTCCATCCACAGCTGGATGCGGAAGCTGTCAAAGAAGCAACCCAAATTGCTACTGGTTTGAACGTATCTCCCGGAGCGGCTGTCGGTATGGTAGCCTTCGACGCCGACACGGCCGAAAAATGGGCCAAAGAAGAGGGCAAACAAGTTATTATGGTTCGCCCAGAAACCAAGCCAGATGATGTGCACGGCATGTTGGCTGCACAGGGTATTCTTACCAGCAAAGGCGGCCGTACCAGCCACGCAGCATTGGTTGCTCGTCAATTTGGTAAGCCCGCCGTAGTTGGCGTGAGCGAACTGGAGCTAGACTTGGTCGGCCGTCACATGACAGTTGGCGAAGAGTTGGAAGTTCATGAAGGTGATTGGCTGTCGCTGGATGGTACACAAGGTATTGTCTACCTGGGCAAATTGCCCACCGTGGTGCCAGACATCAAAAACCCATATCTCATCAAGCTGTTGAGCTGGGCCGATGAAATTCGAACGCTGGGTGTCTGGGCAAATGCTGACTACCCACGTGATGCTGAACGCGCCCGCGAATATGGCGCACAGGGTATTGGTCTCTGCCGCACAGAGCATATGTTCTTTGAAGCTGAGCGCATGCCCATTGTGCAAAAGATGATTATGGCGAAGCATTCTGTTGACCGCAAGGATGCGCTGGATCAGTTACTACCGTTGCAGCGTAGTGATTTTGCTGGTTTGTTCCGGGCCATGGATGGCCTACCGGTTATCATTCGCCTGATCGACCCGCCATTGCATGAGTTCCTGCCTTCGTTTGAAGAACTGGTGCAAGATTTGGCCGACCTGAAGGTGCGGACGCAACATTACCACACCCTGAGCGAGATCGACGCAGCTCTGGCTGAAATTCGCGTTAAGCAGGACTATCTGGAACGCGTTGAGGCTTTGCGCGAGATGAATCCGATGCTGGGTACGCGCGGTGTACGCTTGGGCATTCTTATTCCTGAACTGACCAAGATGCAGGTGCGAGCTATCTTTGAGGCAGCGTGCCAGGTGGCCAAGGAAGGTGTGGATGTTCATCCTGAGGTGATGATTCCGTTGATTTCTCATGTGAACGAACTGAAGGTACAGCAGTCGGCACTGGAAGCTGAAGCGAAAGTAGTCATGGAAGAGCAAGAGATTGAGGTCACTTACAAGTTTGGCACGATGATTGAAATTCCACGTGCGGCCCTGACAGCAGGCGAAATTGCTGGTGTTGCTCAGTTCTTCTCCTTCGGTACGAATGACCTAACGCAAACGACGTTCGGTATTTCCCGTGACGATGCTGAATCTGGCTTCCTCATGGAGTATCAGCAGCGCGGCATTTTGAAAGACAATCCGTTTGCCTCGATTGACCCGAATGGTGTGGGCCGATTGATGGAACTTGCAGTGGCAGACGGCCGTTCCGCTCGTGAAGACCTAGAAGTTGGTATTTGCGGCGAACATGGCGGCGACCCCAAGAGCATTGCTATTTGCCATAAGCTGAACCTGAACTACGTTTCCTGCTCACCGTTCCGGGTACCGATTGCCCGCCTGGCGGCAGCACATGCTGCGCTGGCTGACAAAAAGTAGAATCAACCTAGCAGTTCCAAGGTTTTGAATCACATCAATATAATAAGAGACGTCTTTGCAGGCGTCTCTTTTTGCGTTTAATTGCAATTTGATTCGATCTTGTTCTGAGAACCATCATGCAGCATGTTGGGCAACAATACAATTGGATGCAAAAAACCGACGTCATTGGCGTCGGTTTTTATTATTTCCGATTTGGGTTGGGACAAATATAAAACGGTTTCTATTCGTGTTGCGTACTCAAACGGCCGATTTCCTTCCATCTTTCGGCAGCACCGGTGCGGAACAGCGCCGGGTCAAAGTCGGCCAGGGCTTCCCAGCCTTCTACGCTGGCCAGGTCACGTTCTTCTTCTGTGAGTTCAATTTGAATGGAACGGCCGTCGGTAAACATCTCAATCGTTAGCAAAGGATTGCCATCGTCAACGACCTCGCGGATGCAAGGTCTATCGTACCCTTGCGGGTGTTTTATGAATGCTGCCGAACACCTCTGGCAAAAGGCTAAATTAGCATCGCAAAGACCTCTGTCAATGATCACTTTCATCGCTTACCTCCTGGTTACCTGGTCATCTTAAGTAGCCGTTCGGAATTAACTTAGCGGTTTCGGAACCGAACGGCTACTTTAAGCCCATTAGCCAATTCCAAGCTGTGGAACAGCCATTATTCTGCGAATGGGCACTTATAGCTGGTGATAGATAAACTCCCATCTATACCTGAGTGTACAAAACTATGATTGTGGGTCGTCAGGGTCAATTGTCATTCAAACCTGGTGATACCTGTCATAATGCCCTAAATGACATTCTGCATAGGCATAACGGCCGTTTGTCACTACAGAGGGGCACCCGTTTTCAGGATACTTGGAACGGTAATCACACTGATCTTTTTTTATGATTTTCCCACTTTACATGATTACCCCAAATCACAAAATCGCTTCCGTTTTATCAAGAACGAAGGAGAATTGATCATGACCAAACAGATGATAACCATCGATGGCAATGAGGCAGCTGCTAGAGTTGCCCACAAAATTAATGAAGTCATTGCCATCTACCCCATCACCCCCTCATCGCCAATGGGTGAATGGGCCGACCAATGGTCAGCGGAAGGAAAGCCCAATATTTGGGGCTCTACACCGTTGGTTGTTGAAATGCAGGCCGAAGGCGGCGCGGCTGGCGCAGTACACGGTGCTCTGCAAGCTGGCGCACTCACCACCACCTTTACTGCCTCCCAAGGCTTGCTGCTGATGATCCCCAATATGTACAAAATCGCTGGGGAACTTACCTCCACCGTCTTCCACATTGCGGCTCGTTCTGTTGCGGCCCAGGCACTCTCAATTTTTGGCGACCATTCAGATGTGATGGCAGCACGAAACACCGGTTTCGCTTTGCTGTCAGCTAACTCTGTGCAAGAGGTGACCGACTTTGCACTTATCGCCTCTGCTGCTACGCTGGAAGCACGCGTGCCTTTCCTGCACTTTTTTGATGGCTTCCGCACCTCCCACGAAATTAGCAAAATTGAGCCATTAGGAGACGATGTGCTGCGGGCCATGATCAATGATGATTTAGTGCGGGCGCACCGGGCGCGTGGCCTAACGCCAGACAGCCCCGTTGTGCGCGGCACGGCGCAAAACCCGGATGTCTTCTTCCAGGCGCGTGAAAGCGTGAATCCGTTTTATGATGCTTGCCCCAATATTGTGCAGGCGGCAATGGACAAATTTGCGAACCTGACTGGCCGCCAATACAAGCTGTTTGAGTACATTGGTGCCCCAGATGCTGAGCGGGTTATTGTGCTCATGGGTTCTGGTGCCGAAACGGCCGAATCCACCGCCAAATTCCTCGCTGACCAGGGTGAGAAAGTTGGGGTTGTCAAGATTCGCCTGTATCGGCCGTTTGATATTGACGCATTTGTGCAGGTATTGCCGCCAACCGTCAAAGCCATTGCTGGCTTAGACCGCACCAAAGAGCCAGGAGCCTCCGGCGAGCCGCTCTACCTGGATGTGATGTCGGCTATTGTTGAGGCCGTGGCCGAAGGCACAGCACCATTCCCAACAATGCCCCGCATTATCGGCGGACGGTATGGTCTCTCTTCCAAAGAGTTTACGCCAGGGATGGTCAAAGCGGTCTTCGATGAGTTGGCCAAACCAAATCCCAAAAACCATTTCACGGTTGGTATTAACGATGATGTAACCAATACCAGCCTTACCTGGGACAAAACGTTCAACATCGAATCAGATGACGTTGTTCGGGCTGTTTTCTACGGTTTAGGTTCAGATGGAACGGTAGGAGCCAACAAAAACTCTATTAAGATTATTGGCGAAGATACGCCAAACCATGCCCAAGCCTACTTTGTGTACGATTCCAAGAAAGCTGGTTCCGTTACGGTTTCTCATTTACGTTTCGGTAAACAGCCCATTCACGCACCATATCTCATCGAAAGTGCCAGCTTTGTCGGTGTACACCAATTCACCTTCCTCGAGCGGTACGATGTGGTGCGACTAGCTGCCCCCGGTGCTACTTTCTTACTCAACAGCCCGTATGGGCCAGAAGATGTTTGGGACAAGCTGCCGCGCAGCACCCAGCAAGCAATTATCGACAAGAACCTGAAGTTCTTTGTGGTAGACGGTTACCAGGTAGCCAAAGAGACCAAGATGGGTCGGCGCATTAACACCATTATGCAGACCTGCTTCTTTGCCCTCAGCGGTGTGTTGCCCACAGATGAAGCAATTGAAGCCATTAAAACAGCGATTAAGAAAACGTATGGCAAGCGCGGCGAAGCGGTTGTGAACCAAAATTATGCGGCGGTAGATGCTGCTCTGGCTCACCTGCATGAGGTTATGGTGCCAGGTACGGCCACAAGTGATTTTGAACGGCCGTCTATCGTGCCAGATTACGCGCCAGAGTTCATCCAATCTGTTACTGCTCGCATTATCGAAGGGTTAGGGGATGAGCTGCCTGTAAGCGCACTGCCCATTGACGGCACATACCCCACAGGTACTACCAAATGGGAAAAGCGCAACATCGCTACCGAAATTCCCGTTTGGGACCCAGACATTTGTATTCAATGTGGTAAATGTGCCTTTGTTTGTCCGCACTCAGTCATTCGCATGAAAGTGTTCGACAAGGCCCATCTGGAAAATGCGCCAGCAACCTTCAAATCAACGGATGCTCGTTACAAAGAGTTTAAGGGGCAAGTATTTAGCCTCCAGGTGGCACCAGAAGATTGCACTGGCTGTACCCTCTGTGTTGAGGTTTGCCCGGTGAAGAACAAGAAACAACCGAAGTTCAAAGCCATTAACATGGCACCGCAAGCACCGCTGCGCGAGGCAGAGCGGGAAAATTGGGACTTCTTCCTAGATCTACCAAAGGTTGATCGCACCAGCATCCCGCTGAATCAGGTGAAATACAACCAGCTGCTCGACCCGCTGTTTGAGTTCTCTGGAGCCTGTGCAGGCTGTGGCGAGACGCCCTATCTTGGCTTGCTCAGCCGTCTCTTTGGTGACCGGGCACTTATTGCCAACGCCACAGGTTGTTCCTCCATCTACGGCGGCAACCTGCCCACAACACCATGGTCGCAAGATGAAAACGGCCGTGGACCGGCTTGGTCCAACTCCCTGTTTGAAGATAATGCTGAATTTGGCATGGGGATGCGCGTGGCGCTAGACCAACGGCTGGAAGCAGCTACCAACACCCTGCGCGACATGCGCGACGTGTTAGGCACCGTTCTGGTAGACAGCATTCTCTATGCAGACCAGATGAGTGATGCCGACATTGAGGCGCAGCGCGGCCGTGTGGAAGAGCTGAAAGAGCGCATCAAGAATTTGCTTTCCGGCAAAGAGTCGGGCGTCGGTAACTTCCAGGGCCGACTGGCGAACCTGCTGAGCATGGCCGACATTCTTGTAAAGAAGAGTGTCTGGATAGTTGGTGGTGACGGCTGGGCATACGATATTGGCTTTGGCGGTTTAGACCACGTGCTGGCCTCTGGGCGTAACGTGAACGTGCTGGTGCTGGATACCGAAGTTTACTCTAACACCGGTGGACAGATGTCCAAAGCGACACCGCGCGGCGCAGTGGCCAAGTTTGCTGCTGCCGGCAAGCCAATGCCCAAGAAGGATTTGGGATTGCTGGCAATAAGCTACGGCAACATTTATGTGGCGCGGGTCGCATTTGGTGCCAAAGATGCCCAAACGGTGCGTGCCTTCCAGGAAGCGGAAGCGTACGATGGCCCCTCCCTGATTCTTGCTTACAGCCACTGTATTGCCCATGGTTACGACATGAAGTATGGTCTGGAGCAACAGGCAGCGGCCGTTAACAGTGGACACTGGCCACTCTATCGGTTCAACCCGGATTTAGCCAGCAGTGAACAAAATCCGTTTACGCTGGACAGCCGCCCACCAAAACAGTCGTTGGAAAGCTACATCTATCGTGAGGGCCGCTACCGCATTTTGCAGCAAAGCAACCCGCAGGCGGCCGAACGGCTTTTGGTATTGGCCAAGCAAGATGTGGCCGACCGTTGGGCAACATATAAACAGTTAGCTGGTATCAACGGCAAATCTGATTAAGGGTAAACCCACGGATTTTGCAGATGGACTGGCTTAAATCCAGAGCCATCTGCAAAATCCCAGGATGATCTTTGTAGGAGTTTGAAATGAACTTGACAACAAATTATTTAGGTCTGGAACTGAAAAATCCGTTGGTGCCTTCTTCATCACCTTTGTCGCGTACGCTAGATGGGTTGCGTCAAATGGAAGATGCCGGTGCCAGTGCCATTGTTTTGTACTCTTTGTTTGAAGAGCAAATTTTGCAAGAAACCCACACGCTGAATGAGCATCTATTGCAAGGGACAGAAAGTTTTGCCGAGGCACTAAACTACTTCCCGGAAGCACCAGAGTTTAAGCATGGGCCAGATGTGTACCTGAACCACATTCGCCGCGCCAAAGAGGCGTTGAATATTCCGATTATTGCCAGCTTGAATGGTGTGTCGGATGGATGGTGGATTCGGTATGCGCGGGATATTGAGCAGGCTGGCGCAGACGCGCTGGAGCTGAATATTTATTATCTGCCGACAAGCCTGGATGAGTCGAGTGCCGAGGTAGAAACACTTTACTTGGATGCGCTGGCGCATGTGAAGCAGGCCGTCTCGATTCCAGTGGCGATGAAGCTGAGTCCGTACTTTAGCGCAATGGGCAACATGGCCAAGCGGCTGGTGGAATCTGGGTCAGATGGGTTAGTGTTGTTTAATCGCTTTTATCAGCCAGACCTGGATTTGGAGAATCTGGCCGTGGTGCCAAATTTGGTGCTGAGCAACTCAACGGAGCTGCGTTTACCATTACGCTGGATTGCGATTTTATACGGCCGTATCCAAACCGATCTTGCTCTAACATCCGGTGTACACAATGTGACAGACGTGCTGAAAGGGCTGGCAGCCGGTGCTTCCGTGACGATGATTGCCTCCGAACTGCTGCGCAATGGCATTGGGCGGCTGCAAGTGTTGCAGGAAGGCATGGTGCAATGGCTGGAAGAGAACGAGTACGACTCGTTGGATCAGCTACGTGGTAGCTTGAGCCAGATTAACTGTGCGGAACCGGCCGCTTTTGAACGTGCCAACTATATGCGCGTTCTGAGCAGCTACGCCGATGATTACGGCCGTCGGACCATGCCCGTTTCATTTGATTAGAGGCAAAAATTAGAAAATCCACAAGGTAGAGCAACCGGGAAGATTATGACCCGGAGAACCGACTAGACCTTGTGGTTCACATCTGTTAGTAAGCAGCTAGTTAGTTGTTTCATGTTTGTTACCTCCTGTTTGCTGCCACCTGAATGTTCGGGTGGCAGCTTTTTTGTTGTATTTGGATCAGGTGTTGAGATAATAAGCAGTCGAGGTGAATATATTCAATGACGACGAAGCGATTATTACTTTCTATTGGCATTGTGCTGGTTTTAAGCGGGCTAGGGTATTGGGGCTATCTGCAATTTTTAGCACCGGGCACAGAGAATGCAGGAAATACGGCCGTTACTACGCCAGCTGATCAACCTCCTACCGCCATCACTGCGGAGGGACGAATTGTTCCTCTGGCGCAGGCAAATCTAACTTTTCTTGGTAACGGAATTGTGACGGCCGTGGCCGTGCAGCCGGGGGACTTTGCAGAGAAGGGAGCGACTCTGCTAACGCTGGACACAGCCGAACAAGAGATTGATTTGCAGCAGGCTGAAG
This sequence comes from Candidatus Leptofilum sp., assembly GCF_965223285.1. GTDB lineage: Bacteria > Chloroflexota > Anaerolineae > Promineifilales > Promineifilaceae > Leptofilum. The sequence continues at coordinate 1,301,252 of NZ_OZ244997.1, forward strand.
CGGCCATGGCACAGGTGCAAGCCAATGTTCAGCTAGCTGAAGTGGGGGTATTGCTGGCAGAAACGGCCGTTACCGCTGCTGAAGTTGCCGTTTCCCAGGCTGAAGCCAATTACGCTCTGCTGGCTGCTCTACCCACCGAAGCGCAGCTTGCGCTAAATGAAGCATTGGTAGGTGCCGCAGAGGCCAATGTCGGTTTGGCCATTGGTAACCAGAGTGTGACGCTGGAAGGGAGCAGTGCGGCTCAGGTTCGGGCGGCTGAGGCGATGGTTGCTGCCGCCGAAGCTGCTTACATTGCCGTGCGCGATACATACGAGCCCATCGTGCAGGATGAAGACGCCTTGGCCGAGGATCGGGAGCAGGCCCAGCTCCAGCTGAATGCCGCGCTGGCAAATTTGCAGTCGGCCCAGGCGGCTCTGGAAGAGGTGCAAGCGGGGGCCAGCAGTGCAGCCCAACTTGCCGTGACGGGGGGCGTGCAGGCGGCACAAAATGAACAGGCGGCAGCTGAGGCGGAGCTTGCTTTGCTGCAAGCGGGCATTCAAGAAGAGCGGCTGGCCATCGCGCAGGCAGAGGTTGAGGCGGCACAGCAGCAGTTAGCGGAGGCGAGGTTGCAGATTGATTTGGCGGAAACGGCCGTTACCCAAGTAGAAGCGGCCGTACAAGAAGCCCAAACCCAGGTGGATGCTGCCCAACTGGGGTTGGAAAACCGGACGTTAACTGCCCCGTTTAGTGGTACCGTTGCTGACGTGTTGGTGAATGTTGGCGAGACGGTGACGGTTGGCCAACCCGTTGCCATCGTCGCTGATTTGTCTGGCTGGCAGGTGGAAACAACGGACTTGATTGAGGCAGATGTGGTAGAGATTGCCCATGATGATGTTGCTCAAGTCCAGATTGATGCCTTTGCTGACCAGCCGTTGGCCGGGCGCGTAGTGGAAATTGCCGAACTTGCTGCCGAGGTGCGCGGTGACCAAACGTATGTAGTCACTTTGGCATTGCCAGAAAGCGATTTGTCTCTGCGTTGGGGCATGTCGGTATTCATTACCATCGAGCGGAACCAGTAGGGGGAGAAAGATGAAGAATTTTAAGAAGGAACACAGAGTTACACAGAGAAATCTCCGTGTAGCTCTGTGTAACAAAATTTTGCTTGCAGGAATGTGCATCTTTTTAATAGCGAACGCGGGTGCGGCCGTACAAGCCCAAACCGCTAATATTGTATCAGCCGAGGGACAAATCGTACCGCAGAAGCAACTGTCTTTAGCTTTCCAGATAGGGGGCATGGTAGAGACGATTTTTGTGGCCGAGGGGGAGGCTGTTCAGGTGGGCGATCCGCTGCTACAGCTGGACCCGGCGGCAGCAGAACTTGGTTTGCAGCAGGTAGAAGCGAGGTTGGTAACGGCCCAAAGCGGATTAACGGCGGCGATAAATGAGCAGACTTTGGCAGAAACGGCTGTTCAAACCGCTCAGGCTCGGTTAGACGTGGCACAAGCCAATCTGATGTTGGTTGAAGCTGGGCCGCAGCCAGAGCAAATCGCCGCTGCCGAAAGCCGCGTGGCGGCTGCCCAAGCAGCCATAACTCAGGCGGTTGGCAGTCGGGATGCCGCGCTAGACGTTGCCGATACCTCTGATATTTTGGCGGCAGAAGCGGCCGTTGCCTCTGCCCAGGCAGAGGTACAGCAGCTAGAGCAAGCGTATCAGGAGATTTTGGATAGCTGCTTCGACACGCCACAGGGGGAACTGTGTCCACTGTTTGGTCCGATTGAAGAGCAAACCAGGCAGCAGCTTGATGCGGCTCGATTAAATAAACAGGCGGCGCAAGCGGCGTTGGAAGCGTTGCAAAATGGAGCCACGCCCGCCCAGCGGCAAGCGGCCAATGCGCAGGTAGGTGTCGCGCAGGCGAATTTGGCCATTGTTCAGGCGCAGCTAGATTTGCTGCTGGCTGGAGCCACACCAGAGCAAGTTCGTCTAGCGGAGGTGGCGGTAGAACAGGCCCAGTTGGCTGTGCGGCAAGCAGAGGTGCGGATTGAACAGGCTGTCGCGGGGGTTGCTGTGGCGGAAACGGCCGTTTCGCTGGCAGAAGCTGCGGTAAACCGTGCCGAACTTGCTTTGGAACGAACTTTTTTGCGAGCAACGTTTGATGGCAGGGTGGTTTCAATTGCTTTAAGCGAGGGCGAACCGGCGGCACCCGGTTTCCCAGCACTCACGTTGGCAAATTTTGATAGCTGGCAAATCGAAACCACAGATTTAACGGAGCTGGATGTGGTCCTCGTGGCTGAAAGCTCCTCCGTGACGGTGCGGGTGGATGCACTGCCGGATGAGGAGCTTGTAGGGGTGGTAACGGCCGTTGCCTTTGTCCCTAATCTGTCCCGCGGCGATGTGGTTTACACGGTGACAATTGATTTGTTGGAAACGGCCGCCCTTCCTCTGCGTTGGGGCATGACGGCCTTTGTGGATATTGACACTTGAGCAAATATGGCTAACGGTATTCTTCAATCTGTGCGCTGACGCCACTTTTTTAATGACAATTCGCGTGAGCTTTGAATCAATGGGATTGTCGTCGATGAGCATAATCTTCTTCAATTTTTGCATATGTTGTCCTTGCCAAGCGATTTAATGAGTTAGCTTGTGAATTCGGCCAGTAGCGGGAAGTGGTCGGAAGCGAGATGGACGGCGGGGTGATCGTCTACGACGCGGCAGGCTTGCAATTTGGACAGCATATGTGCGTCTGCAAAAATATAGTCATAGCGGGTGGTGGGGTTGGTTGTCCACCAGGTAAAGCCATCTGCGTGGGGGTGCAGGTAGCGGAAGCAGTCGGTATAGCCAGCACGTAGTAGCCGGGGGATGGCCAGCCGAAAGATGAGCCGAAATTGTAGCAGCATTAGCCGTCGCATTCTGGTTGGGTTTTTGTGCTGCAACACGCGGTCGCCCGGCCCAATCGCGTTTATATCGCCAATAATGAGGTGGGGGGTAGGTGGCTTGGCGCGGATGATTTGCAGCAATTTGCCCACCGCCTGCCTGCGGCGAATCTCAAACGGCAGCAATAGGAAGGGTAAAAAGTGGACGTTGTAGATAGTGAGGGGGCCGTTGGGCAACTCAAATTTTGCTTCGAGGGCGGCTTGGGTGAGCGGGGGTTGGTTGTAAATTTGCCACTGCTGGATTGGGTAGCGGGAAAGTAAGGCAATATGACGCTTGCCGCTGCCATGCCCCCAAGCGTGGTGCATCTCCAGCAGCTCGGCCAAAATTTTAACCACCTCGTGATCGTCTGCTTCGGTTAGGCCGATAATATCGGCGTTGGTCTGAGCGAGGATAGTGTGAATTGCTTCTAGCTGCTTGCGGCCACCAAATTCGAGGTTGTAGGTGAGAACCTTTAATCTCCAATCTCTAATCTCTAATCTCCATTTCTTGGTGCCAAAGTTGGGTGGTGAGGATGCCGGTGAGGATGCGGCTGTGGTCGGCACGGCCGTTCATATGCTCACCCCTCAATTTTTGCACAGTGTCCACATTAAAGTAGTTGGTTTCGTGTAGCGACTCTGGGAATAAACATTCTTCTGCCCAAGCGGGTAATTGTTTGCTGCGCCACCAGGCTGCGTGTGGGGTGGCAAGTCCTTGTTTTGTGCGTTGGGTTACGGCCGTTGGTAACAACTCCCTCATCCCCCAGCGCAGCAAAACCTTGTTCATCTGCCTGTTGAGCTTGAGCTTTGGGGGAAGTTGGGCGCAAAATTCCCACAGTTTGTGATCTAAAAAAGGTGGCCGTGCCTCCACGGAATTAGCCATGCTCATCCGGTCTACCTCAAAATTAATAAAATCCACCATCCGCGACTGCGCTTCCAGGACAATAAATTGATTGAGCGGATGGATTTTTGCCACAGAGGACACAGAGGTGAAAGAGTTTTGTTCTCTTATTTCTCTGTGTTCTCTGTGGCTAATCAAGTTTTTTAAGATATGTGGCGGCGTGACTTGATGCCAAAGGGCAAAGCGGGCTAGCGGATCGTGGGTGGCGTGGGTGAGGACGCGCTGTCCGGCGGTAGAGACGGGTAGGGGAATGTGGTTGAGCAGTTGGCGGAGGGGTTGGGGGATGTGGAGAAACGGCCTTAGTCGCCGATCCCCATCGAACCAGTGATAGCCACCCAGCAGCTCATCGGCTCCCTCGCCAGTGAGAATCACTTTGAAGCCTGCCTCGCGGCACGCTTTGTACAGCAGGTAGATGGGCAGACTTGTGGCGGAACATTGTGGCTCTTCGAGCTGCGTCACAATTTGGGGCAGTAGATTAAACGCTTCAGGGCCGAAATGCAGGGTATGGTGTTGGCTGCCTATGCGTTCAGCAACTAGTTTGGCATATTCGGATTCATCGTGGCTGGCGGCATTGAAGGCAATGTGGAAGGTGTGAATTGGCTGGCCGCTGATGTTGGTGAGCAGGGTGGCCAATGCGCTGGAGTCAATCCCACCGCTGAGCAAGGAGCCGACGGGCACGTCGCTCATACGCCAAGCGGCGACGGCGTCGCGCAGGTGAGCTATGAATTCGTCTACGGCGTCGGCTTCGCTGATTTGGCGGTAGTTGCCGTCTTTTGGAAAGGTGAGCTGCCAGTACGGCCGTATTTCACACTGCCCATTTTGCACGGTGAGCATGTGGGCGGCGGGCAATTTGTACACATCAGCGAACATGGTTTGCGGCGTGGGCACAAAACCAATCGTGAACAGGTCGGCAAGGGCCTGGTGGTTGGTGCGTCTAGTGAGGGTGGGGAGGAGGTGGAACAACGGCTGTATCTCAGAAGCGAAGGCCAGTTCATTGCCAGCTTTTGCGTAGTGCAACGGTTTAATACCGAAACGGTCGCGAACGAGGAGGAGGGTTTGAGAACGGCCGTCCCATAAGGCAAAGGCAAACATACCGCGCAGCCGCGCAAAGGCGTTGATGCCCCACTCTTCGTAGGCGTGGACAATGGTTTCGGTGTCGGTGCGGGTGCGGAATTGGTGCCCAGCGGCCTCCAACTGGGTGCGCAGGGCGGGAGCATTCATCACCTCACCATTGTATGCAATCCAGATAGTGCCATCTTCATTGCTCAGCGGCTGGTGGCCATGTGCCAAATCGATGATGCTGAGCCGCCGTGCTGCTAGCCCAATGCCATCGCCAACAAAAATTCCTGCATCATCCGGCCCACGATGTTGCTGGAGATCGTTGGCTTGTTCCAGCCATTCGCGATTGATTTTGGGGGAGAGTATTCCGGTGATGCCACACATGGGTTGGGGATGGTATACAATTTGGCGGCTATGGGCAAAGTTCGTGAGCAAAAGAAGAAAAGAATCAAAGATTTCGCAGATTTACAGGATTTAGGTTCTGTTATTTTGCTAACTGTTTCGCTGGTTGTCAGTTTGGTTTATTTGCGGGTGGGGCTGGCGCGGGTGTTTTATCCGTATGTGCTGGATTTGGTGGAGGAGGGGATAGTGATGCAGGCGTGGCGGGTGGCGCAGGGGTTGCCGGTTTTCATCCCGCCGAATGCAGAATTTGTGCCCCAGGTGTACATGCCGCTGTTTACTTGGCTTGGCGGGCTGCTCATGCGTCTGACAGGGTTTGGCTTTTGGCCATTGCGGCTGATTTCGTTTTTGAGTGTGGTGGGTACGGCCGTTCTCATTTTCTACATTGGTTGGCGAGAAAGTGGCAGTAGAACGGCCGCATTTGTGGGCAGCGGCTTGTTTTTGGGCGGCTACCGGCTGGTGGGTGGTTGGTACGATTTGGCGCGGGTGGACGCGTTGTTTACATTTTTGAGTTTGGCGGGGTTGGTGCTGTTGGTTTATGGGATGAGGAGGAAAAGCGGAATACAGAGTTACGCAGAGGCGACACAGAGGGGCATAGAGATTTGGATTGTTTTGGGGGCAGTTTTGCTGGGGTTTGCGTTTTTGACGAAGCAGAATGGGTTGCTTTTGGCGGTGGTAGCGGGATTTTATTTTTTTACCGCAGAGATCGTGGAGGACGCAAAGAAGAAGAAAAGATCCGTGTTACCTCTGTTTATCCGTGTCTTCGTCCTCTTCATTGTTCCATTTGTACTTCTTGCCGCTGTGCCGGTTTTGGTTTTGCAGCAGGCAAGTGGCGGCTGGTTTAGCTATTACGTGGTGACGATTGCGTATGCCAGCCCGCTGGATTTGGGGCGACTGCGGAACATCTTTGTGTGGGAGTTGGGTGCTGGCATGGGCGTGTTGGTGGTGGGAACGGCTATTTTGGTGGTGGAAAGATTAAGTGGATTTTTTAGGAGATTGGAGATCAGAGATTGGAGATTACAAAGCATGAATCCCCAATCTCTGATCTCCAATAACCCGTGGCTGATGTTTGTGGGAACGGCCGTATTCATTTCGGTTGCAGGTCGCAGCACAGTTGGCGGCAATTTGAACAACATGCTGATTGGCTATGCGTTTTTGTGCTTGGTACCTGCAATAAGCTGGGGATATTTGTCAAAGATTACGCAGATTAAGGAAATTAAGAAGAAATCTGGTGGATGGTTCGGTTTTGCTCACCACAAGCCTGCGAAATCTGTTGATAAAAGTTATTGGAAAATCGTTTGGGGAGTCGCAATCCTCATACAGTTTGGGCTGGTGACGTTTCCGCTAAACGGTGGGCTGCCCCAGCAGTTTTTGCCAACGGCCGAAATGCGTGATGCGGGTGATGCTTTGCTGGCACGGGTGGAAGCAGAACCAGGCGAGGTGTGGCTGTTGATGCATCCCAGTGTGGCCGTGCGAGCCGGGAAACGGCCGTATGCTCATCTACAAACCCTTTGGCACGCCCGGCAGCGAGGGGCCGAACCGCTGCCAGCAGATTTGGTAACGCTCATCGAGCAGCGGTGGTTTACCCAAATTATCTCAGATGAAAGTGACTTTTTTGAGACAGAGCCAGCTTTCTTGGAACTGTTGTTGACTCATTATGAAGTGTCGGAAACGCTCCCGTCAAAACAATCGCCGCCTACCTTGAATGAACCAGTGATACGGCCGTTAACCATCTACATCCCCCGAAAATAAAAATTGGCCACAGAGGACGAAGAGAAATTTGGGGAAAATCTGCGTCAATCTGCGAAATCTGCGGATTCTTCTTCCGTCGGCCAGCGCAGCATGACGGTATAACCTTGCCAATTTTCGTCATATTCGTGGTACGGCCGTTCTCCCAAAACCAACCACGCATGTCCCGCAATCTTCTTTGCATTAGCCGATTCGCCAGGGGTGAATTTCGCGCCAAACTGCACTGTTACCGGCACATCCAATTCGTGTAGATAGCGGTAGCGCAGCAGCGAACGCCGCAGGCACAGCCCCAGCGGTGAGCGGCGATCCAGCAGGGCGGCCAGATCGGCTAATTGACGGGTTTGGGTTTCAGGCGGGAGGGGAAACGGCCGTTCCCCACGCAATTTTTCCAATTCAATCATTGCTTGGGGAATCGGTTTTTTCAGGAGAACTGGCAGCTGGCCGCTAACTTTTCGCATCTCGGCTAACAGCTTCCGCTTCTGAGGACTAGTAATCCAAATAGGCAGCAGACGCAGCCCTAGCCACAGGTGGCGTAAGCGAGTAAACAAGGTGGGCATGGCGCGTCAGCGAATAGTAATTAGAGTGTCTTTGGCCATTTCATTGGCCAATTCCAGCAAATCATCTACTACCATACTGGTATCAACTTCATATTTGGTGGCAATCGTGGCGGCATGTTGCTCGATGGTTTGCTGCCCATCCAACATTTCCCAAAATTCAGTGCCGATCTCATTGAGGGAAAAGTAAGTCCCACTGTTGATGTCAATCAAAATCGCCTCGTCGGCCACTACTTCAAAGGTGACGTTTTCGGCGCGTTGGAGGATCGAATCTTTATTCAACGGTTTTCTCCCAAAAAAGGTAATGGAATCATTGGGTAATGAGGTTGAATATTTTCTCACTCTGAATTACCCAATTACCAATTACATTAATATACTTCTGTGCATGAACAAAATGCGGTGGCAGTTTCACGATCTAATTATCGAGGGGAATGCGGATGATGCAACTTTGTGGCGAGGCTGGCTCCAATCTTTTAGCGCGCTGCCGGTGAGTACGGCCGTTCCCCACCTCACCGTCACATTTCAAACCGTCATTCAGGTTCCCAAACCGCCAAACCGCCCGCCAGATTTTCAGCAAGGTGATTTACTGCACTATTTTGTGGATGAGGAGCAGGTGATCGCCCATTTTCCTCGCTATGGTCAGCTACACCTGGATTTGGCAGCCGGACGAACAGCAGGGAAAGTAGTCGCCGCTGCTGGCAAAACCTACGCCATTTTGGAAGATTTGATTGCCATCAGCCTGTCGCCCCATTTGCGTCGTCGCCAAAAGTTTTTGCTGCACGCATTTGCGGCCGTTTACCAGGGACAGGCGGTGCTGCTGGTGGGTGGCATTGGCGCGGGCAAAACCACCACCGGGCTGTCGTTGCTTAACGCAGGTTGGCAACTACTCTCTAATGATTCGCCAATTGTGGTGGCCAACGGCCGTATTCAGCAATATCCCGGCGTGTTGGCAGCGTATCCAGAATCCATTGCCCATTTTGGGTCGATGAAGCATTTGGTAGATGATTTTGATGGGGGAAACGGCCGTCAAAAAATCACTGTCGCTGCCGAATCCATCTGGCCAGACGTTTGGTTAGAAGAAGCTCCGATCCATGCCATTTGCTTCCCTCAAATCGAAGAGCGCACCACACATGGGCTAACGCCACTCTCCCCGCCTGCTGCGCTGGCGCGGCTCTTGCCTCATGCGGTCGAGCAATGGGACAAAGCGATGATTCCCGCCCACCTCCAAATTTTGAGCCAGCTTGTAGAAGCTGCCCCCTCGTTTTTGCTGCATCTTTCACCCGATGTGCAGCGTATCCCTGATCTGCTTCAAGCTCAGTTATTCTCAGAATAAGCCCACCCCGAAAATTTTTATGTAAAGTTAGTATTGTTTACTCAGTTTTCTTAATGATTAATGAGTCCACCCGGTTAATCCGCTTCCACACATTTCTGACAATTCCACTGACAAGCGTTATAAAATCAGCAAATTTGGCTGCTTTTAGGACTTGCGCACTATTGAATCCCCGGTTGTGATCTGGTGAAATGGTCACGTCTGAGCCGACCTTGGGAGAGGTGCATGTAAAAGCGGGCTCGTTTGAGTGAGTGAGAATGAAGAGTCAGGTCTCCCGCTTTTACAAAAGTAATCGGCAAAAAATCTCGGCTCAACACAATCAAGATCATTGCCGATTACACATTTCCAACGAAGCCTATTTAACCGTGAAGAAGTTAAGCATTGTTTGGTGTGCTGCTGTGCGCTAAACAGGAGTATTGTTATGAACCTTGCCAGTTTGAAGAAGCGTATCCTTTTATTGTTAACAAGTTTTCCCGTTTTATTGGGATTAATTTTGATGGGGCAGCAGGCAGAAACGGCCGTACCTACCGTATCCGCTGGAAGTGCCGAATGGCCAATGGTTGCCGCTAACCCACAGCGCACCTCCTGGACACCAGAAGAAGTAGGTGGGCTACTGCGACCAGAATGGTACAAACCGTTCGAGGCGTTTATTCCCCCACACGTACAAATCATTGCTGCCAACAACACCCTTTACATTTCGACAGCCAGCGGCCTATACGCCATTGACTCCACAACAGGCGGGGAAAAATGGGTTTACGCCACTGAAATGCCCCTGGGCCATTCCCCCACCATCCACAATGGGGTTGCCTATGTGGGGGGCCTGGACAACAAAATTCACGCCGTTGACGCCAATTCTGGCGCGGGTTTGTGGACGTTTAGCGGCAGTGGTGGCTTTGAAACCAACCCGCTCATTATCGACGATACGCTGTACGCGGGCAGCCGAGATGGCAAAATGTATGCCATCACTATCTCCGGTGCTAACACTGGCCAGCTAGATTGGAGCTACCAAACAGGCGGTCCCATTTTATATTCGGCCGCTTACAACAACGGCACGCTTTATTTTGCCTCCAACGACAGCTTTGCCTACGCGCTAAACGCCAGCAATGGCAACCTGGTGTGGAAATCTGCCAAGCTGCCGGGACAAGGCTTTTACTCTTACTGGCCAGTGGTTTATGAAGATAAAGTGATCTTCTCTGGCAGCAATGCATACAGCACGTCACTTAGTTGGCCGGGCAGTGGGCAATTGGTAAAGCTCGAGCGGCAAGAGCTGTACGCTGACCAGGGCATCCCGCCGGGCAGCCCCATTGGTGGTGTTAGCACCGCTGCGGGGGATTGGGCTTCTGGCACCCCCACCATCAACGCCAACCGCATCTATGACTATTTTGAAGATAAACCCTGGCGGCGTACCGTCTTCGTGCTGAACCAATCGAACGGTGCAGAAACCACAACCGCGCCTGTGTTATGGACGGGCACGGCCAGCGGCACGCGCTATCCGCCAGTAATTGGTGCGGATGGCGTGCTATACCAACAAAATAATTACACGTCCGATGCTTCTATTGCGCGTGGGCATATTTCTGGCTGGCAGCCAGACAACCCGTACATTACCAACATCAGTGGCGATGTGGCGGCCGTTGATGAACCACATGCTGCTTCGGGTGGCGGCGACATCATTTACTGGAATTTGTGCTGTGATCGTCAATCTGGGGCAGTGGATATTACTAAGCCAAACAGCAGCTTTCCCAACGGCGGTGTTGATCAGACCCGCGAATGGATTTATTACGGTTACAACTTGCTTACCTGGGCACCTGGCTACAACTCACAGTTTTATACAGCCCAGCCAGACAATTACACCAAGCCGTACTCCAATTTTGGCACGGTGAACGGTGTTTATGGGTTTCATGGGGATGTCTCGCCGCCGATTCCGTATAACGGCCGTGTTTACATCCAGCGCAGCAACACCATCATGGCCTTCTCGGCTGGCGCCAACGGTGCCACAGGTTTGCCATTGGCTACCAAACGCTTTCCCCCTTCGGCAAATATGGACATTCCCGATCAGGATGACCTGATTGCCGAATTGGAAGCAGAAATCACAAAAATTGTGGAAGCGGGCCACTTGCGGCCTGGCTTTATGAGCCACGGATTGTTTGACAACAGTGCGGGCAACGCTTGCGGTGACGATCTTGTTGAATATTGGAGCAACTCCTCTGACACGCTTTACACGTTGCTGATGGCATTACCGCATCTTTCTCCGGGTTTGCAGCAAACGGTGCGTACCTACCTTCAAGACGAATATACCAATTATCCGCCGTACCAATACAACCATGTGGGCTGGAACAGCGGTGCACCGCGAGAAGCGTACAGTATGCCGCCAGAAATTGCGGGCAATTTAACCGGCACAGAAAACAAGAACTTCACATTGGAAAATAATGGCGGCTGGGGCGGTGAAGGCATTTGGGGCCGCAATCCATTTGCCTGGTATGCCCTTTGGAAATATGCAGAAGAGTTTGGCGGGGCCAATGCCATTTGGTCTGCAAGCCAGGCGGCCTTTTTTGATGAGTTTAACCAACAGCCATCCGACACATTGCTGCTAAACATGCCGCTGATTCACAATGCATATATTGCTGGCTACATTGGCTATCTGGAATTGGAGCAGTTGGCCGGGCAATCGCAATCGAACAATGTCAATAATGAGTTGAACCGCTTATTGGCGTTGCGAGCCAATAACTTCACTAAAGACACGGCTTACAGGCTGGTGGCTGATGGCGCACCGTACTGTCGCACCATGAATGTGGCCAGCAACTTCATGTATCTGGTGCCTGAATTGGCAGAATATTTACGCAACAATGCGCTGAGTGATGTGAATAATGCGCTCGCTGAGTACGAAACGGTTGCGCCGTACTGGTTTGTTACTTTCTTCTCTGGTGCTTATGCAGAAAATGCAATTGTGCCGCTGTATGACGCGCATTCCATTTTCATGGCTAAGGCACTCATTTTGGAAGAAACGGGGGATGAGTTGGCACAATATTTGGATGAACCGGGCTTTGCTACGGGGGATTTGTTTCATATCCAAAAGTTAACGGCCGCTATCGAAAATCAAGTCTACGGTTTCTCACTAACGGCAAACCCGGTGGTTGCCAATGTAAGTTCGGGCGACAGCGCAGATTTTGAGATTTCTGTGGTTGGTACGGGCGGTTTTACCGCTCCTGTGAATATTCAGGTGGCAGAAAGTTACAGTACCTTGGTGGCCAGCCCCACCTCAACTAGCATTAATCCACCCGGCTCCGTCATAGCGACGCTGGATGATAATAGCAGCGGCAACCAAGCACAATGGTATGTGGTCAACGTGACGGCAACGGGCGACGGCATAGAGAAGTCGCTTGAATTGCGCCTGTTGGTCAACGGTGCGCAACAGTTTCTGCCTGTGGTGCATCGCTAAAGCTGCCAGAAAGTGACAAGTGACAAAATGAAACAGACACGACTATTTTTAATTTTGTTGTTTCTTGGATTGCCGCTGTTATTTGCCGGACGGTCAGCCGATACGGCCGTTCATGCCGAGCCATCCGGCGCAAGTGCAACACCGCGAATCAACATTCCCTTTACAACGGCCGTGGAGCCAGACATTCCCGTTGCCGATCGCGCAATTCTTTGGTATGGAGAAGTAGGGCCAACGACCCAGAGCTACACAGATGTGCGCATTATCTACAACAATGAAAAGCTGCACGTTGTTTTCCACATCATTGACCAATATATGTATTACGATCCCACACCAACGGCCGCAGAAATGCCCAACTGGGATGCGGCCACGCTGTATCTGGATTTAGATGGCAACAGCGGCGGAACGCCAGATAGCAACACCTATCGTTTCCGAGGACAACTGAGTGCATTGAACGATTCAAGGGCAGGTTATGAAGTTGCCTATGTGGGGAATGGTTCCGATTGGAGCCAGACGAGCCTCGATTTTGAAACGGCAATTGGCACCCAAACCGAAAATGGTCTTAATAACCAACAGAGTGACGCAGGTTGGAACATCACCTTCCGCATTCCGTGGAGCAGCCTGGGGCTGAGTGGCCCGCCATCAGAAGGTACTGTGTGGGGGTTAGGGCTTACCACCCACGATGAAGACGGCACTGCCCACGAAGACCGCTATTGGCCGGAGGGGCTTAACAGTAATAGCCCAGCCACCTGGGGAAAAATGCACTTTGGCTTGCCCAGCTACACGTCACCCAGCGGCGTGGTTGGCAGCAATACTGCCACTATCCGCCACGGCGAAAACGGTGCTGATGTGCCGGATGGTCATGTGGGTGGGGCTACCAACTGTGGTGGCTTCCCACCTTTTTGGAACAGTTGGGGGAACTTCAATTACGCGGGAGATTTCCAAATCAACGTCCAAAACCAGTGGAATTTGGGGGATTGGGGCTGCTTCTCAAAATATTACGTAACTTTCCCGTTGGATGCTTTGCCCGCAGATCAGGCAATCGTCTCGGCAGATTTAACGATGTACCATTTTGGCAACTCGCTGCCCTCCGAGGCGCAGCCGTCATTGATTCAGGTGTTCACGGTGGATGAAGATTGGAATGAAAGCACGCTGGTATGGAATAACGCGCCGCGAGCGGTGGAAAATGTAGCTCGCACCTGGGTTAATCCCTTGCCCATCGGTGGAGATGGTCAATTTGTGACCTGGGATTTGAGCGCGGCCGTTGCTGAAGCGTATTCCAACGGACAGCCTTTGCGCCTGGCACTTTACTCGGCAGACGGTGCTCGCCACAGCGGAAAGTATTTCGGCTCGTCTGAAACCTTTGTACCAAATCGACGTCCGACTTTGGCGATAACTTATGGTTCGGCATATGGGTTTAACATCACGGCGGATCAGGTGGTGCAAACGGCCGTTCCCGGTGATTCTGCCCAGTATGAACTAACGGTTACGCCGACGGGTGGGTTTGATACGGCCGTTACCTTCCAGGCCAACAATGTCCCCTCTAGCGTTTCGGTAAATATCCCTGCTGGCAATGTGACCCCGCCGGGCGGCAAAACCATCACTATTAGCCACAATGATGCCGGTCAAACAACTGGTGGCTTGTACAGCGTACCCATTACCATCAGTGGCGACGGCGTCGAGCGCACCGTGATACTTTATCTGCTGGTCAATGGGTCACAAACATTCTTGCCCGCCATTCAACGATAGAAGATAAACTTGTCCTAATTTTGATACTTTGCTTAAGAGACGATTGCCCACCGCAATCGTCTCTTTTGGTTTACGCAACCAATTGGCTGGGCTATAATCTTTCCGCCTTTTGAGGTACTTAAAATGACGCTAGCAAAAAGAGGAGTAAGCATCTTTAGGCGTGTACTGAGTAGAGCCGAAGTATGCGAACGGATTTACACCAGTCGGCATCTCAGGATGCCTCTCTCCTCAGCAACTGAAAAAATTGACTATATCTACTATTTAGGAAGGACATATGCCCAAAGCATTAATTACAGGAATTACAGGCCAGGATGGCTCTTATCTGGCCGAATTTTTACTCGAACAAGGGTACGACGTCATCGGCATGGTACGCCGTACCAGCACCATCAATTTTCATCGAATTTCCCATATTCAAGATAAAGTTACGCTTGTGCCGGGTGATTTAGGCGATCAGGTTTCCCTGATTCATCTACTGGAAGAGCATCGCCCTGATGAAGTTTACAATTTGGCAGCTCAATCATTTGTGCAAACAAGCTGGAGCCAGCCGGTTTTCACGGGAGATGTGACGGCCTTGGGCGTAACCCGCTTGCTAGACGCCATTCGCTTCGTTGACCCCAAAATTCGCTTTTACCAAGCCAGCTCTAGTGAAATGTTTGGCAAAGTGGTTGAGGTTCCTCAGCGTGAAACAACGCCATTTTACCCCCGCAGCCCGTATGGCGTGGCAAAGGTATACGGGCACTGGATCACTATCAACTATCGCGAAAGCTACAACATGCACGCGACCTCTGGCATTTTGTTCAATCACGAATCACCCCGCCGCGGCCTGGAGTTTGTGACTCGCAAAATTACGCACCATGTGGCCAGAATTAAGCTCGGCCTTGCCAACGAATTGCGGCTAGGCAATCTGGATGCCCGCCGAGATTGGGGGTTTGCTGGTGACTACGTAAAGGCGATGTGGCTCATGTTGCAGCAAGACAAACCGGATGATTTTGTGATTGCCACGGGTGACACGCACTCTGTTGAGGAGTTTCTTGATGTGGCTTTCGGCTATGTGAATCTGGATTGGCACGATTATGTCGTTCAGGATGAGCGGTTCATGCGCCCAGCCGAGGTTGATTTGCTGGTTGGCGATCCGAGCAAAGCAGGTGAAAAGCTCGGCTGGGAGCCAGCCGTCACCTTTGAGCAGCTGGTACAGATGATGGTTGACTCAGACATCAAATTGTTGCAGGCTGGACGTATCGCTGTTTAACTATTGTCACAACATCCAGGAGAACAAAATGACCACGATAAAATTTGGAACAGACGGCTGGCGCGGCCGTATTGGTGAAGATTATACGTTTGATAATGTACGTCGCTGCACGCAGGGCTTTGCCAACTTTTTGAAAGCAGAAGGGTTGGCTAAGAAAGGGATTGTGATTGGCCACGACATGCGGTTTCAGGCGGAATTTTTTGCGGCAACAGCCGCAGAAGTAATGGCCGCCAACGGTATCCACGTTTGGCTGACGGAGGGAGCAACCCCAACTCCCACCATTTCTTACGCGGTGGTAGATAAGCAAGCGGGTGGTGCCATTAATATCACTGCTAGCCACAACCCACCCTGGGATTGCGGCTTTAAGGTGCGAGATGTGAATGGTGGGGCCATCCCTCCCCACGATTTGAAGAAAATTGAGGGGGAGATACCGGAGGTTACGGCCGTAAAAACCATGAAGCTCGAAGCCGCCAAAAAGCAAGGGCTGGTTGAGGTTTTTGATGCGGCTCCCGCCTACATTGCCCAGCTCCATCGCCTGGTAGACATCGAGGCGATCAAAGAAGCTGGCTTCACCTTGTTGGTAGATTGCATGTGGGGCAATGGCGCAGGTTGGTTTCCCCGCCTGTTAGCGGGCGGCAAAACTACCGTCAAAGAAGTCCACAACGAGCGCAATCCCATTTTCCCCCACATGACTCGCCCCGAACCGATTCCGCCCAACGTAGACCACGGCCTTAGCTTTGCCCAAGAGGTTGGCGCAGACGTGGTCATCATTAACGACGGTGACGCAGATCGTGTTGGTTTTGGTGATGAAAATGGCAACTTCATGGATCAGCTGCGGGTATATGGCCTGATGGGTTACTATCTGCTGGAAGTGCGCGGCGAACGTGGCCCTATTGTCAAAACGATTTCCACGACGAAAATGCTGAACAAGCTGGGCAAGCTGTATGACGTGCCCGTGTATGAAACTGGGGTCGGCTTCAAATACATTGCCCCCAAAATGGTAGAAGTGGATGCGCTAATTGGCGGTGAGGAGAGCGGCGGGTATGCTTTTCAGGGGCACGTGCCGGAGCGCGACGGCATTTTGGCTGGCTTGTTCATGCTGGACATGATGATGAAAACGGGCAAGAAGCCATCCGAACTGCTGGCGGCTTTGTTTGAGAAAGTCGGTGCTCATTTTTACAATCGCATTGACACCGTTTTTGACGCCGAGCGCAAGGCAGAAATCCAAAACAACGTGGCCCAGGCTCGCCCAGAGACGATTGGCGGCTTAAAAGTGACGGACATTGTGACGATTGACGGCCACCAGTTTGTGATGGAAGATGGCGGCTGGCTGCTGGTGCGCTTTAGCGGTACTGAGCCAGTCATTCGCGTTTATTGCGAAACCACCCACGAGGACAAGGTGCAGGCTATCTTGGATGACGGCATGAAGCTGGCCGGACTCCGATAAGAGAAGAACAATCCGCAGATTAGCGCAGATTTCGCAGATAAAAAAGAAAAAATCTGTGTGATCCTTCGGCTTTGCTCAGGACAGGTTCTGCGAAATCTGCGGATAAATATTTTGAGGTGTGATGAAGGCGTTTCAGGATTATTATCCGGAAGATACAAGTTATTGTTATGGATGCGGCCGTTTAAATGAAAGTGGCTTGCAGATAAAAAGCTACTGGGACGGTGAGCAGTCGGTGGCGCGGTTTGTGCCGCGCCCGGAGCATACGGCCGTCCCTGGCTACGTTTACGGCGGGCTGCTGGCTTCGCTGATTGATTGTCACGGCACAGGAACGGCCGCTGCCGCCGCTGCCCGCGCTGAAGACCGAACCATAGATTCCGAACCGCCCGTGCGCTTTGTGACCGGGTCGCTAAAAGTAGATTATTTGCGCCCGACGCCGCTGGGGCCGGAGCTTGAGCTGCGCGGCACCGTGACTGAAATCAAGCCGCGCAAAGTGGTCGTGGCGATTGATTTGGTGGCTGAGGGCGAAGTTTGTGTGCGGGGTGAGGTTATTGCCGTGCGCTTGCCAGAAAATTGGGGTCAGTAGCTTGCTGGTTGATACCCACTGCCACCTCGATTTTGACCGTTTTGATGCAGACCGCGATGCCGTGGTAGCGCGTGCGGCTGACGCTGGCGTGCAGCAAATCATTGTGCCTGCGCTCGATTTGCAAAATTGCCGCACTGTTTTGAGTCTAGCGGAAAAGTACGAGGGCGTTTTTGCGGCCGTCGGCGTGCATCCAAACTCATCGGCGGAGTGGCAAGATAGCTGGATTGGCGTTTTGCGTGATCTGGCGCAGCATCCCAAGGTGGTGGCCATTGCCGAGATTGGTTTAGATTATTATTGGGATAAATCGCCGAAGAATGTGCAGCAGCGGGCGCTCGGTTTGCAGCTTGAATTGGCGGCTGAACTGGATTTGCCGGTCATTATTCACAATCGAGAATCTAGTGCGGACGTGATTGCGATGTTGGCAGATTCTCCGCTGGTGGGGCGTGAGAACCCAGGCGTGCTGCACTCATTTTCTGGCGATTGGGATACGGCCGTTGCCGCCCTCGATCTTGGTTACTACCTGGGTTTCACCGGCCCTGTCACCTTCAAAAAGGCGGATGAACTGCGCGAGATTGCCAAGAAAGTGCCGGATGATCGCATCTTGGTAGAGACGGATGCGCCATTTCTGACGCCGCACCCGCACCGGGGCAAGCGCAACGAACCGGCTTACGTTGCTTACGTGGCCGAACGTTTGGCACAAGAGCGCGGGCTGGAAACGGCCGTCTTCGCCCAGCAAACCAGTGAAAATGCCCAGAGGCTTTTTCCAGTAATGTCGCAGAGCGACCACTCCGTGACCGGTAATCAATAAGTCAGTAATCAGTTTTGTCTGAACACTGTTATGAAACAGCCAGACCTATCCATCATCATTGTTAGCTGGAACGTCCGGGAGTTGTTGGCCAACTGCCTGCGCTCTGTGCTGGCACAGACGGGGCTGACGCTGCAAATCATTGTGGTAGACAGTGCCTCGTCGGACGGTAGCCCAGAAATGATTGTTGAGACCTTTCCAGAGGTGGAATTAGTTGCTTGCCAGGAAAATGTCGGCTTTCCACGTGGGAATAATATTGGGATGGAATGGGCGAACGGCCGTACCATCCTCCTCCTTAACCCTGACACCGTTGTTCATGGGGATGCGCTTGCTAAAATGGTATCTTATTTGGATGAGAACCCACAAGTCGGCGTGGTGGGGCCACAGCTTTTGAATGCGGATGGCACAGTGCAATCGTCTCGCCGCCGCTTCCCTACGCTGCAGACGGCATTTTTTGAGAGCACCTGGCTGCAACCGTATGCGCCAAAATCTATATTGGATGATTATTATGTGCGAGACGTTGAAGATGGGGATACGGCCGTTGTTGATTGGGTAATGGGTGCTTGTTTGTTAATGCGGCAGGAGGTGGTTCAGCAGGTGGGTGGGCTGGATGAAGCCTACTTCATGTATTCAGAGGAATTAGATTACTGTCGTAGGATTCACGCGGCGGGCTGGCAAGTGGTATACTATCCGCAAGCCCAGGTAACACATCTATCTGGCAAGAGCAGTGAACAGGCGGTAACGCACCGACACATCAACTTTAACCGAGCCAAATTGCGCTACTTTCGCAAATATCACGGCCGTTTGGCCACGGCAACTTTACGACTGTTTTTATTAGCAAGCTATGGTTGGCAATTAACTTTGGAAGCCATCAAGGGAGCAGTAGGGCATAAACGGCCGTTGCGCTGGCAACGGATGAAAGCCTACTGGATGGTTCTGCGCTCAGGGTTGAGACCGGCCGGTTACTGAAATTTTCTTGAGGTGACAGAATGAAAAAGAAGGTGACGCTGGAACTATCAGCGACAGATTACAATTTACTGAAGCAAATTGCCGATGCCTGTAAATGGCCCATCGAAGAGGTCGTAGTGCAGTGCATCAAAAGCGGGATGCCGCCTTCGCTCAGTAAAGTGCCAGCCGCCTTTCATGAAGAGCTTTTGCGCCTCAATGCGTTAAGCGATAAAGCGTTGATGGGCGTGGTGGACGGCAAATTGCCGCCAGACGGGAAGAGCCAGCTCCACAAAAAAGCGGATTTCGTTTCGCTACGCCGCACATATGCGCTCTCTCTGCTCCGCTGGCGCGGCCACCCCATCGAGCATTACGAGCTATTCTAAACTGCTGCGATTTTTCTATTTTTGAGTGCTTTATCAAAGATTACGCAGATTCAACAGATTAAATCTGGGCAATCTGCGTGATCTTTGATTTTTATACAGCAATATGGGTTTGAAGATTGGTTTGGTAACGGGGGAATACCCACCGATGGAGGGGGGCGTAGGGGCGTTTACGGCCGAACTGGCTAAAGCACTGCACCAGCAAGACCATACCATCCACATCATCACCAGCCGGGAAGCCCGCCCGCCTGATGCCCCGCGAACGTTTACCTCTGCTAACGAACCGATTGACCTGGGCTTTGCCAAACTACATCCGCGGATTGGCCGCTGGCGCTGGCCGTCGCTGGCAGCAGTTGCAGATGTGGTGCTGCGACAAGAGCTGGATGTGGTCAATATTCAATACCAGCCAGCCGCATTTAACATGAACAGCGCGGCGATCAATTTTCTCCCCTGGCGGCTTAAGAATGTGGCAAAAACGGCCGTTACCTTTCACGATCTGCGCCTACCATATCTTTTCCCCAAAGCGGGGCGGCTGCGGCAAACGGCCGTTAACTTTCTGGCACATTCGGCTCATGGCGTTATCGCTACGAATTCTGCTGACTATGATGCGTTGACGAAAACTGTGTCACGCAAAGGCGCAAAGGTATCGCAAATTGCTCAGATAGCAATTGGTAGCAACATCACCGTCCACCAGACCAACCATATCGAGATTGGAGAAATCCGTGAAAAATTGGGATTGAAACCACAGGACGTGTTGTTGGGCTATTTTGGTTTTTTGAACGAGAGTAAAGGGGCAGATACGCTGATCGAGGCGTTGGCGCAGCTAGACGGCCGTTTCCATCTCGTCTTCATTGGCGGGCAAACAGGAGCCAGTGATGGGGCCAACAACCAAACGTTTTTGGATGACTTACGGGCGCAAATTGAGGCACTGGGGCTATCGAAGCGGGTTCATTGGACTGGCTTCCTGGGCGATGCGCGGGTGTCGGCCCATTTGCAGGCGGCCGACATGATGGTGATGCCTTATCGGGACGGTGCCTCTTTGCGACGTGGCACGCTGATGGCCGCTTTGGCCCACGGCCGTCCGCTCATTACGACCACGCCCACAGCACCAACACCGCAGCTCATTTCGGGTGAAAATTGTTGTCTGGCGCCGGTGGGGGATGCGGTGGCTTTGGGTACGGCCGTGCAAACCCTAACCAATGATGCAGACCTGCGTGAGAAATTGGGGCAAGGGGCGACCGAGTTAGCAGATCAGTTTAGTTGGCAGAAGATTGCGGCAGAAACGGCCGTATTTTTCAAGCTATTGTCCTGCTAATCAGCTTGAAAATATTTCTTGGATTTGTTACCTGGTCTCAATTTTAGAGAGGAACAGGGTGCCAAGATATATTATCAAAATAACAACTACGATAAACATGATTAGCGTGTCACTAATTTGAAAAGCCAACCCGTTATCATAAATATCCCATTCATCTGTAATCAATTTTCCTAGCAACCCCAAAATGCTGACAGTTAAAGCCAAAAACCCACCAGCTAATAAATTTGCGATTGAGGCGATTTTTTTGTGGAAAATTATTTTTACGAGAAAATAAAAAATAGCTGAAATCAAAGCGATGATAATTAAAAAATCGCCAATAATTATCAATAATGCCGCAAAAAGATCCCAAAATATAAAAATTTGGTTCACGTAGACTCCCCTTGAAAATGAGTTGCACAAGAATTGCTAACATTTTACTTTTCGGAAGAAGTCTTAGCAATCATATTGCTGGGATCACTGTCACGATCAATGTGTGACATTCTTCCATTGTTTCTGAATTCAGTTGACGCTCCATACGCGAAATAGTAAAATAGCCCCATTTCTGCATAGATTTGCATAGAATTGGTTAGATTTACAGATATATTTATCCGTGATTTTCGTTCAGCAACCTAGCATTTCTGATGCGTTCTATTGCCAAAGAAACAGGAAGAGAAGTGCATGACTAACTATTTAGGGCAATCGGCTCACCCCCATGGTGAACCTCTGCGAACAGGCGTTTTGCTGGTTAATTTAGGTACACCAGATGAACCGACTGCAAAGGGATTACGGCCGTATCTCAAACAGTTCCTCGGCGATCCCCGCGTCATTGAATGGCCAGCCTGGCTGTGGAAGCCAGTCCTCAATGGCATTATCCTCAACGTGCGCCCCAAAAAATCTGCCAAGCTGTACGAATCAATTTGGACAAAAGATGGTTCGCCGCTGCTCATTTATTCGCAAAATATTGCAGATAAGCTGCAAGCGAATTTGCAGGAAGTGTGGAGCGATAATATTCGAGTGGCGCTGGCCATGCGGTACGGCCGTCCGTCTATTGCCGAGAAATTAGCCGAGTTTCGTACTGCCAACGTGCAGCGCATTTTGGTTTTGCCGCTCTTTCCACAATATTCTGCCACTACAATCGCCACTATCTACGACATTGTTTTTGACGAGGTGCGCCGCTACCGTTGGATGCCAGAACTCCGCACCGTGACGGGCTACCACGACAACCCGCTGTACATTCAGGCTTTGGCAGATTCGATTCGGGCGTTTTGGGACGAGAACGGCCGTTCCGCCAAGCTGCTTTACTCCTTCCACGGCATCCCCAAAAGCTACTTTGAAAAGGGCGACCCATACTACTGTTTTTGCCAAAAGACGGCGCGACTGGTTTCAGAGGCATTGGGTTTGGCACAAGATGCATTCCAGGTTTGCTTCCAATCCCGCTTTGGCCCAGAAGAGTGGCTGCAGCCATACACCGACAAAACATTGGAACAGTGGGCGGAAGATGGGTTGGAAAGCGTCGATACCATTTGCCCCGGTTTCGCAGTGGACTGTCTGGAAACGCTGGAAGAGATGGCGGTAGAAAATCGAGATGGCTTTTTAGAAGCGGGTGGTCAACAATACCAATACATTCCCTGCCTTAACGACAGCGACGCCCAAATTGACCTCTTCACCGAGCTGGCAAAGCAGCATTTGCAAGGTTGGGAACCGCCGGAAATTGGCTCTCTACCTACCAACGTTCGCACCTTCACCAATGGCCATGCCAAGAAAACGGTCTAACTGATTACCATTCACTGATTACGGATTACTGGCAGAAACGGCCGTACCGTAAACGCAGCCTTTCCGCAGGTGGCAGTACCG
The DNA here is from genome assembly GCF_965223285.1 of Candidatus Leptofilum sp. Lineage (GTDB taxonomy): Bacteria > Chloroflexota > Anaerolineae > Promineifilales > Promineifilaceae > Leptofilum. Next base: position 1,323,871 of record NZ_OZ244997.1, read on the forward strand.
CCCCAGATGGGTACAATCAGCCCGCGATGGAAGAGAAACGAGAAAAACGCTGGCTGTACCTGATTCTGGGGCTGTTTATTGTTTTGGGCGTCATGTATGCCCTCGTCACCCCCGTCTTTGAAGCCTCAGACGAGCTTTGGCACTATCCTATGATCCGCCATTTGGCCGATGGCAATCCGCTGCCGGTGCAAGTATTTGACCCCGCCCAGGCTGGCCCCTGGAAGCAAGAAGCCAGCCAGCCACCGCTCTATTACTATCTTGGTGTTGCCCTCACTTTTTGGATTGATACCAGCGACATGGAAACCGTTCGCTGGGAAAATCCCCACGTAGACAACGGTATTCTCACTGACGACGGCAATATCAACCTCACCATTAAAGACCCGGCGTGGAATCCGTGGCAGGGCACGCTGCTGGCGGTGCGACTCATCCGCCTGTTGTCGGTGCTGCTGGGCGCAGCCACCGTTTACCTCACGTATCTCATCGGCAAAGAGCTGGCTCCGAGCCGCCCGGAAATCGCCCTCGGTGCGGCTGCGCTCAACGCCTTCACGCCCATGTTCTTATTCATTAGCGGCGCGGTAAACAATGACAATTTGGCCATTCCGCTTTCCTCGCTGGGGATTTTGCTGATGATCCGAGCGGTCAGTAAACAGTATTCAGTGGGTCAGTATTCAGTGACTGATTACTGGTCACTGATTACTGCATATTGGAAAACCTGGCTCAAAATCGGTGTAGTCATCGGCTTGGCGATTCTAACGAAGCAGGGGGCATTTGGGCTGCTGCCATTGGCGTTAGGTACGATTTTTATTGTGTATTGGAGGGAAACGCGGAACACAGAGTTACACGGAGGAGACACGGAGAGGCACAGAGAAAATATTTGGGGAGAGATTGCGAGGATTTTGGGGCGGACGGCCGTTTCTTTCCTTATCCTCCTAATCCCCGTCATTTTAATCGCGGGCTGGTGGTATTGGCGCAATATTGTGCTGTACGGCGATTTTCTGGGCTGGAATGCGTTTATAGCTGTGCTGGGTCAACGGGCGCATCCTGCCTCATTGGCACAGCTCTGGAGCGAACGCTGGGGTTTTATGCTCTCTTACTGGGGCTTGTTTGGCGGTGTCAACGTGCCCATGCCGCTGTGGCTGTACCATGTTTTGAATGGCGTGGTGGTTGTGGGTGTGCTTGGCTTTCTTGTTTATTTGTTTAGGGAGATTAGAGATTGGAGATTAGGGATTAGGGGCAATCTACAATCTCTAATCTCCAATCTCTTGAATTTCGTTGCGGCCAAATTCCCCCTCGTCGTTTGCTTGTTATTTGTCACTGCCGTCATCGTAGGGCTGATTCAATGGGCGACGACAACCTGGTCCTCACAGGGGCGGCTGGTATTTACGGCAATATCGGCCATTAACGTGCTGCTGGTAGCGGGGCTGATTGGCTGGCTGCCCCGCAAACTTGGTCAGCGGCTCATTTTGGGCGTGGCGGGCTTCCTCTTTTTGCTGGCAGCCTTGGCTCCATTCGTGTGGATTCGCCCCGCGTATGCGCTTAATCGCTACACCGCACCGTGGCTAGTGCAGCAGCCGGCCAATGCCAATTTTGATGGCAAGCTGCGGCTGGTAGGGTACGAGATTGGGCAAACGGCCGTAACCCAACAAAAAACCAGCTACCAGCCCGGCGACACGGTAGACCTTCTTCTGGAATGGGAAGTGCTGGCCCCGATGGATCGCAATTGGAGCGTCTTTATCCATCTTAATGATCCAGTAATTGGTGTGCCGATTGTCCAACGTGATATGTTCCTAGACCAGGGCTTGCAGCCCACCTCGCTGCTGGAACCGGGTGAGCGCATTTTTAACTATTACCAACTTGCGATTCCCGAAACGGCCATTGCGCCAGCAGAATTGCTGTTGAGCGTTGGGCTTTATGATTTTTACGCCGTTGACCAAGAACGATTACCATTGCTGAATGGCGAGGATTTGGTTGTCTTAACGAGCCTTACGTTGGAACCAGCATCCGGCAATCTGCCTAACCCCACGCAGGTGAATTTTGAGAATGAGCTAGAGTTGGTTGGCTTTGAGCTGAATCCACGACAAGTGGCCCCTGGTGAAACAGTAGATTTGACCCTGTACTGGCGGGCGAAACGGCCGTTAACCACCGATTACACTATCTTTGCCCAGGTAGTTGATGAAGACACAACCCGCTGGGCCAGCCAGGATTTAGGTCAGCCGACAGCTAGCTGGACAGATGGTGACTTGCAAACGGTGCAAATGACTTTAGCACTCAACCCAGACACACCGGGTAAGGTATACCCCGTGATTATTGGACTTTACACGGTGCAGGGTGGCCAGTTTAACCGCTTACAACTCATTGCCGCAGACGGCCGTCCCACCGACGACTTTTTACGCTTGACCCTGCTGCGTGTGATTGAATGAGGCTGGAGGTGGGGCGGAATGCTTCACTTTAGCCTGCCCTGAGCCAAGCCGAACGGGTTCAGCATAACAAGTGTGAGTTGTAATGCTGAGTGAAACGAAGCATCCCAATCAACAATTATTCGAATCAATCTAAAAGCTGACCCAAAAATCTGCGAAATCTGTGGCTAAAAAATGGAAAAACTGTACCAAATCACCCACGGCCTTATGAAACGATTTCCCGACGGCAACGATCCGTTCCAAATGATCACCCGGCTGGCAGAAGAGTGCGGCGAGCTGGCGGCGCAGGTGAACCACTTTGAGAGTGGCGGCATCAAGCGGCAAAAGTTGGGAGAACCGGATACAATCAAATTGGCCAAAGAGGTGCAAGATGTGCTGCGCTGCGCCCTCACTTTGGCTGTGCATTATGGCATCGAAGCTGAGTTGGCTGACTCCATTGCGCAGTCGCACCAACAGCTGCAAGCCGAAGGATTTATTGATTGATGGCAACTGTCACGCAAGAACCAGAAAAACGAAAACGGCCGATCCTCAACGCCGGGCTGCTCAATCCTACCAACTCATGGTGGGCTTTGGGGGCGTTGGTTGGCGGTACGGCCGTTCTCGGTGGCCTCATTCTCGGTTTTGGCGGCCCGCTAGCTGGGGCTGCCTTCATCATTGGCATCCTCACCGCCTACATTGTCCTGCGTGATATTGAAATTGGCTTCTGGGGCGTCATCGCTGTGGTTTGTCTGCTACCCTTTGCCACGCTGCCTGTAGACATCGGACTCACGCCGACTTTCCTCGATTTGGCGTTGGGGGCGGTGGTAGGCGTCTGGCTGCTGGCCATCGTCACCGGGGCGCAGCGAGATTTGGTGACTGCGCCCATCGCCTTGCCGCTGCTCGTTTTCATGCTGGTGGCTATCTTCGCTTTCATTTTTGGTTTGAGCAACGGGCCGCTCACCCCCACGCTGCTGCGAAAATTTGCCGAACTGCTTCTCAGTCTTGGCTTTGTCTTCATCATTGTCGATTATTGCCGCACACAGGTGCGACTAGAGCGATTGGTGAAGGTGGTGCTGCTGGCTGGGGCGGGAGCGGCCGTTCTGGGCATCATTTTCTGGCTCTTGCCAGAAGACACGACCAATACGATTCTTAATTTTCTCACGCGGATTGGCTACCCTGGCGGTTGGGTCATTCGCTACATTGAGGAAAACCCAGAGTTGTCAGAGCGAGCCATCAGCACCTCGGTAGACCCGAATGTATTAGGCGGTTTGTTGTTGATGATTGGGGCGTTGGCGGGACCGCAATTGGTGGCGAAACGGCCGTTGTTTCCCCGCTGGCTTACCTGGGGCATTGTTGGCTCTATTTTCCTTTGTGTGGTCCTCACGTTTTCACGCGGGGCGATGTTTGGGCTAGCTGCTGGGCTGGGCTTCATTGCCATCCTGCGCTACCGGCGATTGATCCCCTACATGTTTGGTGGTGGCTTGTTTTTACTGCTGCTGCCTATTGCCCAAACTTACATCCAGCGTTTTGTAGAGGGGATTCAGGGGCAGGATTTGGCGACGCAGATGCGCTTTGGTGAATATCAAGATGCCATCACCCTGATTTTGCGCTATCCCGTCGTTGGCGTGGGCTTTGCCGGTACGCCAGACATTGATCTTTACCTGGGAGTGGCTAATGTGTATCTCACCATTGCCCAGGTCATGGGGCTGGTGGGTCTGTTAGCTTTCTTTGCTGTGATTGGCACGCTCTTTTTCTACGGCCTGTCTCATCGCAAAACATTAAAAGCCAACGAGGAGCTAGATGCGCTTTGGCTGGGGCTGCACGCCGCCATTGTTGGTGGGTTGGCCGCAGGTATTTTTGATCATTATCTCTTCAATTTGGAGTTTCACCACGCGGTGACAGCCTTTTGGCTGCTGGTGGGGCTGGCAACGGCCGTTACTCGCCTGGGTATCACAGAGAAAGCGTAAACAGCTAATTTAGATTGTGTAACACAGCCTCCTGAACAGCAAGTGTCGTTTTGAGTTGTGCATAACTCTGTTGTGCCAAAGTTTGCTGAACGGCCGTTTCTAATCGATCCGCCACCTCTCCCAATCCCCAGGCAAATCGAACCAATAACGCTGCACTCAACACTGCTGCCAAAGGATTAGCAACGCCCTGCCCGGCAATGTCTGGTGCAGAGCCATGCACCGGTTCCGCAAGGGCCAGCCCATCCCCCCAGTTAAGCGAGGCTGCTAAACCCAGCCCGCCGCCCCAATGCGCCGCCGCATCAGACAAAATATCGCCAAAGAGATTGGTCGTAACAATCACATCAAACCAGGCTGGTTCGGCTACCATCTTCAGCGCGGCCACATCGACCAATAGTTCATTGATGGCCAAATCTGGGTTTGCCGCCTCAATGGTTTGCCGCACAGTGTCGCGGAACAGGCCATCGGTTAAAGGAAGCACGTTGGCTTTATGGACAATGGTGACGGTTTTGCGCTGCAATTGCTGCATCAGTTCGGCCGTTTTTTGCCCAATTTTTTGGCTGGCCTGGCGACTGATGATGCGTTGGGCAACGGCCGTATCGCCCCTCATTTGTTCCCGACCCACATACAGTCCTTCACTGTTTTCGCGCACGATAATCATATCCACAGCGGGGCGGGGCGAGACAGATGGCCAGCTTTTGACCGGACGGATGTTGGCATAGAGGTCAAGTGATTGACGCATTGTTAAAATAGCACTTTTATACCCCGCGACCTTGTGCGATGGTGAGGAAACCGCACCAAATAGCCCCGCACCACAATCCCTCAGCAGTTCCAGCGTTCTTTCAGGCACTGACACGCCATGTTTTTGGAAGCAGTTCCAACCCGCTTCGGCTTCAATAATCTGCAAATCGGGCAGGGCGGCTTGCAAGATGGTCACGGCCGCTGGAATCACTTCCTGGCCAATGCCGTCCCCAGGAATAACGCAAAGTTTGGGCATTTTACTGATCCTCACCAGGGAAACGGCCGAACGCTCGCACAAAGGGAACAATGCCTCCCGCCTGGGCAATTTCTTGGGCAAAAGATGGCAGGCTGGGCAAAGTCAGGCTTGTAGTAGCGGTATGCAAACAGTTGTTGGCAACGTCTAAAGTGACTTCCTCACCGTCGCTTACTAATTTATTTGCTTCTGAGGAAACGTACAGTGGAATGCCCAAATTGATGGCGTTACGGAAAAAGATGCGGGCAAAACTGGGGGCGATGATGGCTCCAATTTGACGGCGGCGCAGGGCTTCTGGAGCATATTCGCGGGAAGAACCACAGCCAAAATTCTCATCCGCCACAATAATGTCGCCTGGCTGCGCTTGTTTAGCAAACGCTGGCCGTGCTTCACAAAAGGCAAAATCCTTTACATCTTGTCCTTCTTTTAACATATAAGGTGCATACCGCCCGGGGACGATCTGGTCGGTATCTATATCTTTGCCAAATTTCCATATTCTAGCCATTTGTTTTCTCCTGTGAAAATAATTTGCCACAGAGAAAAGAGAGAAAACCTATTCGATCTGTGGCTATTATCATTAGGTAAACTCAATTTCGCGGGGGTCGGTGATGGTGCCAGTAACGGCCGTTGCCGCAGCCACAGCCGGACTAGATAGATAAATCTGCGATGTGGGATGCCCCATCCTGCCCCGGAAGTTGCGATTGCCGGTAGATAAACATACGTCCTCACGACCCAGAGTGCCTTGATGCCGCCCCATGCAGGGGCCACAGCCTGGTGTTGTTAAGGTCGCTCCTGATTCCAATAAGATATTAAGGGTATCATCGGCAATGGCTCGCTGAAGTTCCACCCGGCTGGCTGGACTAACGATGAGCCGCACACCGTCGGCCAGTCGTCGCCCGCGTAGAATGCTGGCGGCCGTGTGCATATCTTCGTAACGGCCGTTTGTACAAGTTCCCAAAAAGACGACATCCACCGGCGTTCCCGCTACGTCTCCCAAATCCACCACTGCATCCACCGAATGGGGCACAGCTATTTGCGGCTGCAAAGTTGTCAAGTCCAGGGTAATACGCTGGTCATAATTGGCTGTGGGATCAACATACAGCCAGTCTGGCACCTCATATCGGTCTGCTACCTCACCATTCGGGGGGAAGATACCCACTTTTGCCCCCAATTCTATCGCCATGCTGCTAATGGTCTGACGGCCGTTTAACGGCAGCCACTCCAGACCGTGATATTCCACTGCCCTGTAAGTTGCCCCACCAATGCCTAAAATTCGGCACAGCTTTAAGGCCAAATCTTTAGCATCTACCCCTGGTTGGAAGCGTCCTGTGGCCTGAATGCAGATTGTTTCTGGCACGCGCAGCCACGTTTTGCCCGTTGCCCAGGCCAATGCAATGTCTGTCGAGCCCATGCCTGTGCCAAAGGCTCCCACAGCACCATAGCTGGTGGAGTGGGAATCGGAGCCGATGATGACGCTGCCTGGTTGGGCAATGCCTTCTTCCACCAAAACCTGATGGCAGATACCGCGACCTATCTCAAAGAGCCGTAACCCCTGTTCTTGGGCAAAGCGGCGCACCTTGTTTTGATTGTCGGCTACACCTACCGTGGCGGCTGGAGCCACATGATCCATCACCAGCACCACTTGTTCCGGGTTGTGTACCTGAGTAGCCAGGAGTCGTTCTTGCAAAATTTTGATGATGCCGGGTGAAAGGGAATCGTGCCCCATGGCGACATCCGGCTCAATAACGATCAGATCGCCAGGTTGAACGGCCGTACCTGCTTTATTAGATAAAATCTGCTCTGTTAATGTTTGTCCCATAATGGTTTCCTCCTCAGTTGATGGTTGGTAATGGCTGACATTCGGCCGCTTCATACAAGTAACGGTCAACATCGTCCAGGGTGATACGGCCGTTATCGGCCATCGCCTTTATCTGTTCCGTCAACTGCCTTAGCTGACCTTCCTCAAGATGTAAATCCAACTGTTCGGCTCGGCTTTTCACTGCATTCCAGCCGGTTAAGCGGTGGGCTACATGCACGTAGCGCGTCAGGCCAAAATCCTCAGGCCGCAAAATCTCATACGTGCTGGGGTTATTCAAAACGGCCTTGGCATGGATACCTGCCTTATGCGTAAAGCTGGCAAACCCGGTGATGTAGTTGTTAAAAGGAATGTCTACTCGGACCATCCGAGACACCATTTGATCCAGATTACGAATAAGGGGGAGATTGTACTTTTGCACCAGCGCGGGATCCGTGGCGTAAAGGCGAGCCACCAGTCCACCTAAAGAGGTAATACCGTTTCGTTCCCCGATGCCTAAAATGCTGGTATCAATATGGGTTGCGCCAGCCTCCAAAGCGGCATAAGCATTGGCAATGGCACAGCCAGAATCATTGTGACCATGAAACTCAATGTCACAAGAAATGGCCTGACGCAGCCTGGACACAATCTCAAAGATTTGGCGTGGCGTGCCAACACCCACCGTGTCGGCAATCCCCACGCGATGCACCCCAAGAGCATCCACCGCCTGGTAAATATGCAAAATATCTTCAAAATCACTTCGCAAGCTATCTTCCGTGCTAAAGCGGGTCTCTACATTTTGGCTTAAGAGAAAAGAAACCACTTCCTGCGCCAAATCCAGAATGGCTTCCAGACTTTGCCCGTGGCTAAACTCGCGCAGCAAAGAGGAAGTGCCAATGACCACATCCACCCCAGCCACGCCGCAATCGACTGCCTTTTTAGCGTCTTCTATGGTACAGCGCGTGTGGGTGAGAATGCGGGCGTTCAGTCCCAATCTAGCGATGGTGGCGCAATCTTTGTAGCTTTGCGGAGAGGCCAAGGGTGAGGTCAATTCCAGATACTCCACGCCAAAGGCATCTAGCAAAGTGGCAACCTGTATTTTTTCTTCCAGGCTAAAAAAAGCGTTGACAAATTGCTCACCCTCGCGCAAGGTTGATTCAATAATAGAAAAATTTTGTAGACTCATGGTTTCAATCCTGATTTTGGTTATGAAAGATTGGTCAACACCGTTTGCAGAATCTCAATCGCTTGTAAATAGTCGGTAATGACAAGATGCTCGTTGGGCGTGTGATCCAATGCACTGTCTCCTGGGCCGTAGGCTACGATGGGGCAGCCCCAAATGGGGGCAACCACGTTCATGTCTGAGGTGCCAGTTTTTACTTTATAGGTTGGCTGGGCGCCTGCCTGGCGAATGGCTCGGTTGAACGCTTTGGCCAGGGGGCTGGTACGGCTTGTTTGAATGGCTGGTTCATAACTGTGGCTGCGAACGGCCGTTCCCTCGCCACTACTCTCCACCAGCCATTGCTCAAATGCGGCCATATCAAAATTGGGTGGCAACCGCAGCCCCAGCTTTAGCTCGATTCGATTTTCTAGCCCATTGCTGTTGGTTTGCATATGGCGAATTGAAGGCAGTAATTGATCAAACAGGCGTGGCTTGTCGGCATTAAATTGCTCGACATAGCTCATAAGCTGGTTGTACCAGGCAATCCCCACTTCGGCGGCTCCGCCACCGGGCACGGCCGTATGCTGCATCGGTTGGGCGTGGCAATAATCGAGCAGCAGTCGTCCTTTGTAGCCCAAGGTGATGCCCTGCCAGCCGCTTGGCTCGCCGATGATGCAATAGTCAGGCTGGAAGTGTTCGACTACATGCCGCGCCCCTTTTGAAGTGGCAGCTTCCTCCTCCACTGCACCCACGACAGCCAAGCGGCTACCGGGTGGCAGTTGCGCTCTGGCGGCGGCCACCACAAAAGCGGCTAACGAGCCTTTGGCATCTACTGCACCACGGCCGTAAAGTTTGCCGTCGTCCAAGCGCACTGGAATGTTACCTGGCACAGTATCCATATGCCCCAGCAGCACAATTTCCTGTGTAATTTGCCCAGCCGCATCCGGGCAACTGCGCTCGCCGACGGCGTTGCCTGCAGTGTCTACGTAGGCGGTAAAGCCAGATTGCTTCATTTGCTGGACGAGGAAGTTGGCAACGGCCGTTTCCTCACCAGACAAACTCGGAATTTCTACCAGCCGCTGCAAAAAGTTGATTGCACCCTCATCGGTGTTAAGCAGGAAGCTGTTCACGGGCAGTGCTCCTTTGCTCGGTTGTTAAAATTTCTGCGAGCGCAACAACCACCCGCTCTAGTTCTTCGACAGTGATGGTGAGCGGCGGCAGTAGCCGAATAACGGTGTTTCCCGCCGTCAGAGCGATGATGCCTTTGTCCATCAGTGATTGCACGATAGGCATGGCTCGCTGCCTCAGTTCAATGCCGGTCATCAAGCCCAATCCACGCACTTCACGTACCAACGGCAGGTTGAGTGCTTCGATTTGGCGGCGGAACTGGTCGCCCAGCTTGGCAGCGCGGCTGGTCAAGTCAGTATGCTGGAAGATGTTGAGAACGGCCGTTCCTGCCGCACAGGCCAAAGGATTCCCGCCAAAGGTCGATCCATGCAGCCCTGGGGCTAAATTTTGCACGCGCGGGCCAATGCCTACGGCTCCCATCGGCACTCCGCCAGCCATTGCCTTGCCCAGGCAGATGAGGTCTGGTACGAGATTGTAATGCTCACAGGCGAATAGTTTACCGGTACGGCCGAATCCCGTCTGCACTTCGTCAATAATCAACAGCGCCCCCCGTTCTTGGCAGAGGCGTTGCGCCCGCTGAAAGAAGCCAGGTGCCGCCAGGCGAACACCCCCTTCACCTTGAACAATTTCCAGAATGACAGCGGCCGTTTGATCCGTGATAGCCGCATCGAGCCGGTCAATATTGCCAAACGGCACGTGACTGAACTGGCTCACCAACGGCTCGAATGGCTGGCGGTACTTTTTGTTGTGAGTAGCGGAAAGTGCACCAAGCGTTCGCCCATGAAAACCGCGCATTGCGGCCACAATGCCGGGGCGACCGGTGCTGAGCCGGGCAAATTTGACGGCCGCTTCTACCGCCTCGGTACCGGAGTTGCACAGATAAACGCGATTCAAGCTGCCGGGTAGTGCAGCGGCCAATTGTGCCTGGAACTGAGCGCGCTGGTCGTTGTAGAACATCTCCTGGCAGGTGATGAGCCGGCTGGCCTGGGCGGTGATGGCTGCCACCACCTGCGGGTGGCAGTGGCCAACGTTAGCTACGCCAATGCCTGCGGCACAATCTAGGTAGGCACGGCCGTTTTCATCCCAAACTGTTGTACCGTTCCCTTGCACAATGGCTATTTCCCGCTTTGCGTAAACGCCGCTGCCAAAATTTTCTTCTTGCTGAAAGATATTGCTCATGCTGCTTCCTCTGGTTGTGCTGAGATGATGACTGTTCCCTGGCCGTCTAGCGCACGCAAAATTGGATGCTCGCCCCGCGCATCCCCCAGTACCACGCGCTGCACACCAGCGGCCAGTGCTTCTTGCACCCCCAACAGCTTGATGCGCATTCGCCCTGCGGCAAATTCTTCGGACACGTAATCAATCTGGTCAGCAGTGATTTGGGGAATGAGACTGTTTTCATCTGGAAATTGGCGCAGAACACCGGGGACGTTGGAGAGGATGAGCAGCTCATCAGCCCGGAAGGCGGCAGCAGTGGCCGCAGCGGCGCGATCGCCATCTATGTTTATTGCTTCTCCATCAAAGCTGATGGCAGGCGGGGTGAGTACGGGCAAGCAACCTGCGTTTAGCAAGGTTTGCAGGAAGCTGTGGTTTACTTCGGTGACTTTGCCAGTGAAGTTGTTGCGTAAGACGCGGGTACGGCCGTTCTCTACCACCTTGATTACTTTTTTGCGCGGACCTTGCCAAATACGGCCGTCTATCCCAGAAAGCCCCACCGCGTTCACGCCGCGCCGCTGTAGCCGCTCCACCAATGTTTTATTGATTTGGCCACAGTACACCATCTGGAAAATTTCCAGCGTGGCCCGGTCAGTCAGGCGACTGGTGTAGCCAGAGGGCGAGGTGACAAACTGAGGGGGATGCCCCAATGCGTCGGCCACCTGATTGGTGCGATGAGAGCCGCCGTGTACAAAAATTAGCTGCTGCCCTTCGCGCCAAAGCTGGGCGATGTCGTCGCAAACGGCATCGTAGTTGATCCCTTCGCTGCCGCCAACTTTTACAATAATCATTTTACTTCTCCTTCAAAAATAGGACGCGGACCAACGCAAATAAAATCTGGTTAATCTGCGAAATCTGCTGATTTTAGATTGGGTGCAGGCCGGTGAAGGTGAGAGCCGTTGTTTCTGGGTAGCCCAGCATTAGGTTCATGGCCTGAACGGCCGTTCCCGCCGCTCCCTTCATCAAATTGTCAATGGCACTCAGCACCACGAGCCGACCACTCCGTTGATCTTTGGCAAAGCCCACGTCGCAAAAGTTGCTGCCTGCCAAAATTTTGGGTTCTGGGTAGCGGTAGATACCTTTGCGCTCCTTGACAATACGTACAAAAGGCTCATTTCTGTATGTTGTTCGATAGAGCTGCCACACCTCTTTTTCATCTAAATTCTGGCTCAAAAAAACGTGCGCCGTACACAAAACACCGCGCACCAGTTCAACGGCCGTTGCCGAAAAATGCAGATCAAATTCACCAAGTTCCTGAATCATTTCTGCCTGGTGGCGGTGTCCTGTGGGCGCAAAGGAGCGCAATGCTCTGCTTCGTTCCGGGTGGTGGCTGGCAGCGCTAAAGCTGTTGCCGCCCTCAGACGAGCCTACCTTCACCTCGATGACCGCCTGCTGGATGAGCCCTTCACGTGCTAAAGGCAGCAGTGCCAGATTAACCGCCGTTGCGTTGCAGCCAACGCCGCTGACGTAGCGCGCTTCTTTCAGTTCAGCACGGTGTAGCTCTGGCAGACCGTAGACAAATTTGCTGAGCCATCCGGGGGCGGTGTGAGAACTGCCGTACCATGCTTCATACGCTGCCGGATCATTCAGGCGAAAGTCGGCCGAGAGATCAATGATGCGCTCTGCCAAATTGACAAACGATTCGATTTGTTCAGCAGCACGGCCGTGCGGCAGGGCCAAAAATAGCAGATCGCATGGCTCCAGTGCCTCGATAGGGCTGAATTTGAGTCGCGTGGCGCCGCGTAAATTAGGATGCACCCCATGCACAAAGCGTCCCGCGTGCTGCTGTGAAGTGATTTGCTGCACAGCTACATGAGGGTGGCCTAGCAGCAGCCGGAGCAGTTCGCCGCCAACATAGCCGGAGCCGCCCACTATGGATACGCTGATGGTCATGTTGCGACTCCGTTGGGAACGGCCGTAACCAACGGCCGTTCCGCCAGGCTTTCACCAACTTGCAGCAGGTAGTCCACAATTCGCCCCGGAATATCCACACCGGTGGGCTGGATGCTGTTGCGGAACTCCATGGTGTAATTGACTTCATTGACCAGGAGACGGCCGTTTGCATCTTCCAGCAAATCCACTGCCACCACACCGCTGCCTACTGCGCGGGCTGCCGCTCGTGACAGAAAATCCAATTCTGGCGTGATGGGGCAATTTACGGCCGTGCCACCCCGTGCAGTGTTGGTAATCCAATGGGCTGCGTGGCGTGTGATGGCGCAAATCGTCTCATTCCCCACCACAAAGCTGCGAATGTCCTGATCCGGTTTGGCAATATACTCCTGAATGTAAAAAATTGAGTGTTGGTAGGAACCAAGCGTGCTTTTATGCTCCAAAATTGCTTCAGCCGCTTCCCGATCGTTCACCTTGGCCAGTAACCGGCCCCAGGAGCCAACAGCCGGTTTTAACACAACCGGGTAGCCCATCTCATCAATCGCCTCCAGCGCGGCGGCTTCTGTGGTGGCAATTTTCACTTGGGGCATCGGTACGCCAGCGGCAGCCAATGCCAGCGATGTTTCCAGCTTGCTGCCGCACACCTGGGCTACATGGGCATTATTCACGCATGGAATCCCCCAGCTGTCCAAAATTTGCAGTGCCGCCTGTGCCCGCGAATGGCTCACGCAACGCTCTAAAATGACATCATATTGTTGCCAGGGTGACGGGTCTGCTAAATCAAATATCGCGTTGCGTACATCTATCATGTCAAATGAGACACCACGTGCTTCCAAAGTTTGCACGATGAGCTTTTCTTCGAGCCGAATTCGTGAAAAAAGAATGCCAACGCGCATGTTACTCCCCCCAATCTTCTTCAACTTCTGGCGCAAGGGCCAGCGAGACCGGATTGTTGTTGACCACCTCTAACTCTGCTCCACATTCTGGGCATTCCACAATTTCGCCAATCATCACGTCATCCGCGATTGCTACATCACCTGCACATTCCACACAATTTACATTTTCCATGATTTAAGCCTCCGGTTGTTTGCGGCTATTTAGCCAAAAATAAAAAAAGCGGACTTACCTGTTTCTGGTAAGTCCGCCTAAAAGACGTTTCTTGCAAGAAGTTCGTAGCAAGCAAGACTCACCAGAAATGATCTGGCTTGTTCTTCTTGATTTGCTTCTTGATGATGATTTGTTCGTTCATTTTATTTATCCTAAAGGGATTGAATGCCCCGCTACTTGTGGCGAAAAGAATGCTTTTTGGCTTTGATACCCCGTCTGCTTGCAGCGGGGTAGTTCATTAATTGCACTTCACGAAGGTTTGTTGTTGATGGGGCTTTTGGGTGAAGCCTTCGGGAGGTTTGGTAATGGTTTAGGAAATAAAAAACGCCCCACCGTCATTGGTGGGGCGCTGTAAAAATCTTTTTAGGCGAGCACAACTACCAGATGACGCATCGGTCTCCGTTTTGCTTCTTTGCCTTCTTGATGGCTGGGGCTGTGCTGGAAATGTTTCTCATGAGGCGGCAGTGTATCCTCATGCTTTTGGATTGTCAACTTACAATTTAATATAGAAAAGGCGTTGGATTATTTGTGCAGCTTGCCTAATTGCAGGTGAAATCAGAGACAAATAACTCTCGCTCCACCGTTTGCCCGTCTTCAGAAACAATTTTGCCCATGCCAATAACGGCCGAACCATCGCTGCTGCTGACCTCAAAAGCAAAGCCTTCGCCGATAGGCCCACCAACTTTTTGGTCGTTCCAGTAATATGTGTAACGGCCGTTTCCCCCAATGCCCTCAATGAAAACAGCCCGATATTTTCCATCAGCTTCGCAGCGTGTGCCCGGTAATGGGTATAGATTCATCGTCAGCATGGGGCAACTGCCGCCTGCGCAATTACTGTTGCTAGAGCTAACTGTGGTGTTGGTGGCGGCCGTTCCCGCCACGATGGTTAATACCTGAAATTCGCCCTCCCAATCCAGCCGTGGCCGATAAACAAAGCCTTCTTGCCCAGCTTCATTTTGTACATAGAGCCAGTCGCCAAATTCGGATCGTCCTAACACTGTAACAATTTCATCTACGCCAATAAATGTAATTTCCTGTGAGTTGCTGTCTGGGCTGATGTACAAGCTGGAAGAAAGCAGTGCTCTGGTCTGGGATAGTTCACCTTCGCTGGCTGCTATAACTGCCGTCGCGGTAGGTTCACTGGTTGGCTCGGCAGTGGGAGTAGGTGAACTGGAGACGGTTGGGTTGGCAACGGCCGTTTGCGTTGGTTGGTTTGTGGATGTGGGCGGTGGGTTGGTTGGCATTTCCGTAGCCAACGTCCCTGTCTCTGCCGCCACAGAGATGTTGCTTGTTGCAGCTGCCAAATCGGTTGAGGTGTTTTGGGCAACTGCTGCCGTACCCGTGTTGGTTGTGTTGCTAGCCAAAGCCTCTGCACCAACTTGCCACGGTGGACCTGCCAGCAATATCGTAAAAACGATTGCCAATAGAGCTAAACTAACTAGCCACAAGGCAGGTTGCCGGGAAATCTGTTTGAAGGTGGGAAACGGCCGTTTCATCAGCTTTCGCTTGGCCTTATCTGGATTTGACGCAACGACAGAGGCATGTTCCAGCTCAGCTGCCTGGGCAATTTCATAATTTGGATTGCAGGCGATGACTAAATCAGAGGCATCCTGGTATGCATATGGTACCCATTTGCGGGGTACCTGCGATGGTTTGTCACTTGTCGTTGCGGTAAGCTGCTGCTTCACATAGGCAAATAGATCATCAATGGTAATTTTGCCATCGTGGTCAGAATCTGCTGCGCCACTTAGTAGCCCCTGCACAAAATGCTCGGTAAACAAAGACGGCTCCGCATTGCCCTGAACGTTCCCTTTTGCCCAATTGTATTGCGTACTGTCATTAGCGGTGACCACAACCCGCTTGAACCCATTGTGGGCAAACGTATCAGACGTATTCACATCTCGACCCACATTGCCCACTGATTCAGAGGGTACCGTGTCGCTATAGTAGCAATCCATGACCAGAATTTGCTCTTCAGATGCACTGTTATCCATCTCATCGGCAATAAAGCGGGCGGGAATAGCCGTACCTCTTAGCAGTTCGTGTTCGGTATCTTTTACTGTTAGATAAAGTTGCCCACGGGTGCCGAGTGCCGCATGCCCCATAAAGTAGAGCAGCAACAGATCATCCTCATTGCGATCCGCAAAAAATTGGGAGATGGCGCGACGCACGCCATCGGCTGATTCGTTGATAAGGGTGTTTACTTCTACAAAACCACCTACAGTCGGATTTTGCAGCACGTACGCCAGGGTATGGATGTTTGCGGTTGGTTTGATTAGCTGTGACAGCGTTGGATCATCATATTCATAATTGGCAATAATGAGCGCATAGCGTTGGCCGGGTGCTTTTTCAGCCAGCGTCAATTTATGAGTATCTTCAACTGTCCCAGAAACTTTCTCTAATGATTGGGCAAACTCAACGGCCGTTCTAAACCGATGCTCTTTTTGTTTGGCCATTGCCCTTACAATGAGTTCTTGGCAAGCAGGCGGTAGGTGTGGCTCCATCTCTTGCAGGCTGGGCACTGGCTCAAACATATGCTTTACAGCCACTGCTATAGGGGTGTTGGTTTGATACGGGTGTTTACCGGTAAGCATTTCAAATAGAATCACCCCAAGTGTATAAATGTCGGAACGGCCGTCCAGCTCAGAATCGCCTTGAATTTGTTCTGGACTCATATAAGCAGGCGTTCCTACTGCACCCCCGGTGTCTGTCAACTTAGTATGGGCATACTTCAGCTTGGCCGTGCCAAAGTCAGAAATATACGGTTCATTTCGCTGATCAAAGAGAATATTGCTGGGTTTGAGATCACGGTGAATCACCCCGTGAGCGTGAACTTCGTCCAAGGCGGGTGCCAGTTTGGTCATCACACGGGCGGATTCTGCAATGGAAATTGCTCCCTGCTTCAGACGTTCCCCTAAAGAGCCACCCGTCATGAACCGCATGACCAGGAAAGGCTGCCCCTTCTCTTCGCCAAAATCATAGACAGGTACGATGGCAGGGTGATCCAAAGAAGCAACGACCTTGGCTTCTCGTTCAAAACGGCGACGGAAGGTGGGTTGGTGGAGTAACTCGAGAGGCAGCAGTTTGATGGCAACATCCCGCTCAAAACGTGGATCGTGTGCCAGGTACACTGTTGACATCCCGCCACGACCGAGTTCTGCTTTGATTCGGTAACGACCGATCGTTTTAGGTATCATCAAGCAAATTATAGTAATGCGGCTGCACGGGACACAATGGGTATTTGCGGCTTATTCACGCCAATGTTTAGTACATCCGTCCTAAAATGTTGGCAAAAAGAGAGGATAGTCAGAAACTTTGCGAGAATTTTATGCTATTCAAAAATCTTTTTTGACAGCTTAAATCAGTTTAAGTATGGTATGTTACCTTAAGGTCATTATTGCTTCTTCAAAAATTGTGTTGTCTCTGTTATAATGTTTAAGATTATGTTTAACTGATCAAAATCTGCCACGTAAAATTTCTGCATTTTGTAGTACCCCAGAGTGAGCTGGGGCATTTTTCTAGCAGGAGTCTTTAGGGATGTGACTTCTGTGAGACAAATGAGGAGATATCATGCGTAAAATCTTGCTTTTTATTTTGCTTCTTGCATTGGCAACAGTTGCTTGTTCTCAGCTACCGGGTATCGGTGGTGGCGGCAGCGGTGAAGATAATGAAGTTGCCCAGGACAATAACTCTCCAGATGAAGAAGAGGAAGTGCCTCGGGTTGAAGTAACGGCAACGCCTACACTGCCCCCAACGTTTACGCCAGAACCAATGGGGCGCGCAGGCCATATTTCGCCAGTGAGTACCCGTACCTTGCACATCGTGCAGGCTGGTGAAACAATGGGCCAAATTGCGGCCAAGTATGGTGTAGATACCAAGTTTTTGGCAGATTCAAACCGGATTTTCAACTATCATTTAATTAAAGTAGGACAGGTGCTTTATATCCCTGCCTGTGAATAGTTGACTACCAACAAAAAGAAAAGCCTCGGCACGCACAATGCCGGGGCTTTTTTGATCTTAGGTTTATTTGTGAATTTAATTATGAGGTGGCGGGTACGGCCGTTTCTTCTTCCTGCTTCAATACAATTTCATCTTCTTTCACATCAATGAAGACAACATCACCATTAGTGAAGTGACCTGCCAAAACCGCATCAGATAAACGGTCTTCCACCTCTGTCTGTACGAGCCGACGCAGAGGACGGGCCCCAAACTCAGCATCGTAGCCGTGTTCACCCAGCCAGTCGCGGGCTGCATCCGTAGCACTGATGGAAAGTTCATGTTCAACCAGCCGCTCGTTTACTTCCCCAAGAATGATATCTACAATCTCACGAATATTATCTTTAGAAAGCTGCCGGAATACGACAATGCTATCGACCCGGTTAATAAACTCAGGGCGGAACTGTCGTTTTAGCTCATCCATCAGCGTCTTGCGCATCTCTTGGTGCTGCTCTTGCTCAACCTGAGCATCATCCCGTTGGAAGGCAAAACCGAGGTTTGGACCACGACGAATCGTGTCTGCACCCACATTAGAGGTCATGATGATGATGGTGTTGCGGAAATTAATCTTCTGACCTTTGGCGTCAGACAAATGGCCCTCTTCCATAATTTGCAGCAAGATGTTGAAGGTTTCTGGATGTGCTTTTTCAATTTCATCAAAGACAACAATGGAATACGGCCGTCTTCGCACTGCTTCCGTCAATTGCCCTGCATCTTCATACCCGACATACCCTGGGGGTGAACCAACTAGGCGAGCAACGTTGTGCCGCTCCATAAATTCAGACATGTCTAGCTGAACCAAAGCATCTTCACTGCCAAACAAGAATTTGGCCAACGCTTTGGTCAATTCGGTTTTACCAACACCTGTCGGCCCCAGGAAAATGAAAGAACCAATTGGGCGTTGTGGGTCTTTTAAGCCTGCCCGGGCACGTCGAACGGCCTTGGCAATGGCTTCAATGGCTTCACCCTGACCCACAATATGTTTATGCAGCTCCTCTTCCATTTCCAACAGCCGAGCAGACTCTTCCTGGGTAAATTGGTAAATCGGAATGCCCGTCCACATAGATAACACTTCAGCAATATCTTCGGCTGTGACGCTAACCGATTTCTCTTCTTCAGAACTGCCCGCTCGCAGCTGATCCAGCTGACGCTGAATCTCTTCTTCGCGCTCGTTCAAATGCATCACATCTTCGGTGCGGCTTTCGTCTTCGGCAATTTTTCGTTCGGTGCGGATGTCCCGCAGTGTATCGTATGCTTCACGAATGTCCGCAGGCTGCGGCACCCGATACATGCGAACTCGAGAGGCACTTTCATCAATTAGATCAATAGCCTTGTCTGGCAAAAAGCGGTCAGTGACATACCGTGTAGAAAGGTTAACGGCCGCTTCAATTGCTTCTTCGGTAATAAACAGATTATGGTGTTTTTCATAAGCACCCTTAATGCCATGCAATATTTCAATACTTTCTTCAGGCGTTGGTTCATCCACATGAATTGGCTGGAACCGGCGTTCCAAAGCAGCGTCACTTTCAATATACTTGCGATACTCTTCCAACGTGGTAGCACCAATGGTTTGTAATTCACCACGAGCTAACGCTGGCTTAAGAATGTTGGCAGCGTCCACTGAGCTGCCAGCCGAACCAGCACCAACCAGCATATGTACTTCGTCGATGAACATGATGGCATCGCTAGATTTTAGTTCTTCAATGACGCGCTTGAGGCGTTCTTCAAACTGACCTCGATACATGGTGCCGGCAACTAGGCTACCCACGTCCAATTGCAAAACCCGTTTGTTATGGAGAATATCTGGCACACGGCCGTCTATAATGCGCTGTGCCAAACCTTCGATAATTGCAGTTTTACCAACACCCGGTTCACCAATGAGCGCAGGATTATTCTTGGTGCGACGCGCCAAGATTTGAATAACGCGCTCAATTTCCATGCTGCGGCCAATGACTGGGTCCAGCTTGTTCTCTTCTGCCAGAGCTGTCAAGTCGGTTGCCAATTGATCCACCATGGGCGTTTTGCTTTTTTCTTTCTTAGCTGAACGACGGGGGGTAGAGCTGCTGCTTTCACTGGCCGCCACGGGGCTTTCGCGCAGCATGCGGCGGGTTTGGCGCCGAATTTGCTCTGCACTAATGCCAAACTTGCGCAAAACGTCAATGGCTAGACCCTCGTTTTGCCGGGCTAGCCCCAACAGCAAATGTTCGGTGCTGATGTAATGCTGGCCCATGCGACGGGCTTCTTCAACTGCCAATTCCAAAACACGTTTGGTACTTGGGGAAAGTTCGATTTTGGTGAAGGGGGTTCTGGTACCCGGGCCACCTGATAATCGTTCGACCATTGCCTGGACGCGTACTGCATCTAAACCAAGCTCGCGCAGCACGCGGCCCGCAACGCCGCCTTCTTCGCGCAGCAAGCCAATAAGAACATGCTCGCTGCCAATATAGTTATGATTTAAACGCTCGGCTTCTTCTTGAGCCAAACTCAGAACGCGTCTGGCGCGTTGTGTAAAACGTTCCCAATTTTTAGAGTTCACCCGTGCTCACCTCGGTTCTTGACAACCATTCGACTTTGATTTGTAATCTTATGAATCAAATGGTTGTTCTGCGCCTATTCGCAAATTTAGGGTTCAATTTGCGAATAGGTCATTGAAATTCGTGATTGCAGACTGGGTGAACAACTTTCCAGTATGAGTGGCGATAACCGGTTTTAAAAGCTGTTATCGGCTCCCCACTATTTCCGACTACTCCTGGATAGTTGTCAATTTCTCCAGGTCTGCTTCAACGAATTTGTCAGAAACAACTTGTTTTATACTCAAACCCAACTGTCGTTGATCTTTGTCCACGCGAATAATGCGGATTGTGACCGTCTGGGACGGTTGTACTACATCTCGCGGATGATTCACGTGATTCTCAGATAATTCTGAGATATGGATTAGGCCTTCCAATGCATAATCATCATCTAGTCGCGCAAATGCCCCATACTTTGTAATTTTTGTAATGGTTGCTTCTAGCAGTTGCCCAACGGAGTAATATTCATCAATGATGGTCCAGGGATCAGGCTCCATTCGCTTCAGGCTGAGTGCCAACCGTTCACGATCTTGATCAATGTTAAGGACGTAAACCTCAACTTCATCCCCAACTTCCAAAATGTCAGCCGGTGCATTAACGCGCTTCCAGCTTAATTCTGATAGATGTACAAGGCCTTCAACGCCGCCAACGTCGATAAATGCCCCGAAGTCAGCCAAGTTGATAACGCGGCCCTTCAAAACATCACCTTCGTTGAGCTTGCCTAAAATTTCAGCACGTTTGGCTTGGCGGGCCTCTTTTTCAGCAGCTCTTTCGGATAATATTAAACGGCCTCTCTTACGATCCACCTCAATGACTTTGGTTTGGATCATGCTGTTGGTAAGTTTGCCATTTTGTTTGTCGCCATCATTGCGGCGGCGGCTAATCTGGGAATTAGGCACAAAGCCACGCAGTTGACCTAATTTTACCAACAGGCCACCTTTGTTTTGGCCAATGACTTTGCCCTCATAAACATCCTGGGATGACATCAGCTCTTCGGCTTTGTTCCAATCCAGTTCTTCTGCAGCTTTTGCATAAGAGACGATTACGTTGCCATGCTGGTCTTCTGTATTGACGATGTATACTGATACCTCATTACCAACAGCCAGCAATTCGCGGGTTTCTTCATCCATTTGCTGTAATTCGGAACCGGCAATGACACCTTCTGACTTCGCCCCAATATCGATCAAGATTGCATTATTTCGATGCTCAATTACCCATCCTTGCCGTGTTTCGCCAGTTGTGGGTAAGTTTAATTCCTCGGCCAAAAGGAATTCCATTGGGTGGCTTTGTTCGCCCCCTCCTAAATTTGCTACATTGTCACTCAAAACTCTTCGTCCTCACTTTCAATTTACCACTAGGGCATTTTCCCCGATTATACTGAGTTTAATGTTGCTGGCAATATAACATTACTCCTGTTAATGATGTTCATATGGTATCTATTGGGTTATTGACGTCCAGGTAGCTAACGGCCGTTTCTACACAGCTATCCCTTGCCAAATGAGTATTCACCTGACCCGCTTTACGATATGATTACGGGAATGAACCTGTTCTTGCAGCGGCAGCGGCCGTTCTTTTCTCGCCAAACCATGGTGCTTGCGCTTTTGATATTTTTGGCCGCACTATTGCCTCGGTTATTGGCTTTAGGCAGCTACATCACGCCAGACGAGCTTAATTGGGTGCATCGGTCGGTATTGTTTCATCAGGCGTTAGGGCAAAGTGAGTGGGAGGCAACATTAACAACGGGGCATCCTGGTGTGTTAACGACCTGGCTGGGTGCTTTGGGGCTTCAAGTGCAGCTTTGGCTACGGCCGTCTGACCTGGCTGCATACGAGTGGATTACCCACCTCGCCTGGCTGTCACCGGAAAATACGGCCGCATTCCCTAAGCTGGCTACTTTTTTGAGCGCGGGGCGGATGGCTATGGCGGCGGCCAACAGTTTAGGGTTGGTTGCCGTTTTTTGGCTGACGCAGCGATTGGTGGGCGATTGGGCTGCGTTGGCGACCATTGGGTTGCTGGCACTTGATCCATTTGTAGCGGGCTTGTCTGGCTTGCTGCATGTCGATGGTTTGATGACCACATTCAGTACAATTTCTCTGCTGGCGTTGGCGCAACTGTTCACAAATGTGAAGAAATTTGATTGGCGCATGACGGCCGTTTCTGGCGCGACGGCGGGCTGTGCCATTTTGGCAAAATCAACCGGGCTGACGCTGCTGCCGTTTGTAGGGTTGTCGTTTAGTGTAGGCTTGCTGGTCTGGTGGAGCCAATGGCGCAAGTTGGTATTGCTGGGGCTGGTTTGGTTATTGGCGATGGTGCTTGCTCAATTTGTACTGCTGCCTGCCTTGTGGAGCGACCCAGTTGGCAGTTACCAAACAATCATTGGCACAATTTTGCATGAGACGGAGGAGGTGCTGCCGCCAACCTTTTTTATGGGCAGCGTGCACCAGGCGCATGGGCCTGCTTTCTACCCGATGGCGCTACTCTTTCGGCTGAATCCACTGGTTTTGCTGGGTTTGCTGCTGGGAGGTTGGTTTGGTTGGCAGTACCGAGCCAACAAGTGGTGGCAACGGCCGCACACTATTTTGGCAATCTCCTGGCCCATCTTTTTCATTCTCATGCTCAGTTTAGCAACTAAAAAGTATGATCGTTACTTATTGCCAGCATTGCCAATGCTCTTTTTGCTGGGGGCTGTTGGCTGGAATCAGCTGCTGCAAAAACGGCCGTCTTGGGCGAAGCCTTTCATGATTGGTGGGGCGTTGGTGGCATTGGTTTATGTGGGAACGGCCGTTCCCTACCTGCTCAATGCTTACAATCCGCTTGTTGGTGGGCAATTCATGGCAAAATATGTCATGCCCTTGGGCTGGGGTGAGGGGGTGAGTGCCGCCGCGCAATGGCTGGCGGAACAACCTGGGGCAGCAGAGAAAACGGCCGTAGCAGGCATCGGTCCTGCCTTTGCTCCCTATTTTCCAGGTAAGACGATTTTGCGTGACGGCGATAATTGGCAATCGGCCGATTACGTGGTGGAAACATTGACAGGATATCAAGATGCTCAGTTTGGTCCGCAACATCTTCGTTCTGGTCAAACGCTGCTCCACACCGTTCGCTACGATGGGCAGGCGCAGGCGCGGGTTTTTCGTGTAGACAATCCGGTTGAGCCAGAAATTGACTGGCAGGCGCAAAATAGTCAGTTTGGTGGGCAGATTATGTTACTGGCGGCGGGAACGGCCGTTCAGGATGACCAGCTGGATGTTTTTTTGCAGTGGCAGTTGGTGCAGCCAACGGACGGCCGTTTCAACGTACAGGTGCGTTTACTCGATGAAAACGACCAGTTGTGGTCCCAAATGGAAATGCCGCTGCTGAACGAAGTTTATTTTTACCCGGAGCATTGGCAGTTGGATGAGCAGCCAGTTTGGCGGTACCCGCTTGCGCTGCCATTGGGTTTGCCACCGGCTCAATATCGTGTGGAGATGACTCTTTTTTCAGATGAAAGTGGGGCACAGCTGCCGGTGGTGGAGGCAGACGGCCGTTTTGCTGGAGTCGTACAAACCGTTGCAGAACTGAATTTAGCTCCGCTACCGCTCTTCCAAACTGAGATGTTGGCACTGGAAGCAGAGCCGCAGCCGCTACTGGCGCGCAATTTGTTCTTTTTGGGGCAGCGCAATTTGCCGGAAAGCGTGCTGACTGCGGGCCAATTCTCAGTGGATTTGTTTTGGCAAGGGATGGCCGATCTGCCTGCCAATCTTCAGCTTCAATTCTGGGCCAATGATTTACCGATTACAATGCTTCCCTTGAGTCGCTTTGAAACTGGCTCGTGGCAGGCCGGGCAGGTCATTCACGAAAAATATCGTGTGGCGTTTCCGGCAGAATTTGCGGCGGGAGCATACGATTTGCGTGTCGAGATTGTGGCTGAAAACGGCCGTTCCCTTTCAGCTCCCATCAATTTAGGCCCAATTAATGTGGTGTCACCCGACCGCCTATTCAGCTTACCTGATGAGATTGGCCAACCCATTTTGCTGCGCTTTGGCGATTTGGTTAACCTGCATGGGTATGATTTGCAGACCGGAACGGCCGTACCCGGTGATCACGTTCAACTAACCCTCTACTGGCGGGCGGATCGCCAGCCAGACGAAATTTTCTCCACCTTTGTACATTTGGTGGGGCCAGACGGGCAGATTGTCGTGCAGGGGGATCAATGGCCGGGTGGCTTGCCCAGCAACACCTGGGCTGCCGGGCAGGTGATCATCGACGAATATGCCATCCAATTGCCAGAAGATGCGCCGCTGGGTCGCTACCAAATTGTGCTGGGGCTGTACCCGCCAGCCAACGGCCTGCGCCTGCCCATCGCGGCGGAGGACGGCACGACGCTGCCCGGTGACCAATTTGTACTGCCGCTGGAAGTGGTGGGTCGATGAGTAAGCTGCAACGGTTGCTTTTACTGCTGTTGATCTTGTTGCCAGCTTTTTGGCTGCGCCTATTTTTGCTGGATGGCCAGAGTTTGTGGTGGGATGAGGGGATCAGCTTGCATCTGGCGACGTCCAGCTTTGCTGAAATTGCGGCCAATCGGGCGGCCAACATTCACCCGCCGCTTTACTTTTTTTTGCTAAAAATTTGGGTGTCGCTCACGGGCACGACACCATTTGCGGCGCGATTCTTCTCTGTGCTGGCTAGCTTTTTGCAGGTGGTGCTGTTGTACGGGGTGCTGCGAGATTGGTTTGGGCGGCGAACGGCCGTTATTGGCATGGTGCTAACGGCCGTATGGTCACTCTCCGTGGTGTACGGGCAGGAGGTACGCGTTTACGCTTTTTTGCCTCTGACCTACCTGCTAATTTTGCTGCTGGCTCACCGCGTCGCCTGGGAACAACCCACGCGCCGTACCTGGCTGGCGTTGGGTTTTGCTGAATGGCTGGCGTTGCATCTACACTACAATTCGCTCTTTCTGCTTATTTTTGTGAATGGCTGGTTGCTGCTCATCTTTTGGCAGAAGCCGCGCTTTTGGGAGTGGTTCAAGGTGCAGCTAGGGGTGGGATTGGCAAGTTTGCCGTGGGTAACGGCCGTTCTCCTCAATCGTCTCGGTGGAGAGGCAACCAGCAACCTGGGCAACATCTCGGATCAGCCGCCCGCCTGGGATTTTGTGCTGCCGCAGGTGTGGGGCTTTCACCTCACTGGCTTGGTGAATGTGCTGGCAGAGCCAAGCGTTCAGCTAGCCGCCATTGGCCTGATTGTGCTGATCCCGCTGCTGCTGGTGTGGGTTTGGCTACAGCGACAAAATCGGTGGGGGGTGTGGCTGGGTGCGGTTTGGCTGCTGCCGCTCTTTTTCGGTTTTTCGCTTTGGCTGCTGCGCTCATTTTCCCATCCACGCTACATTTCTATGTTTGCCTACGGTTTTTTGCTGCTGCTGGCCTATTTGCTTACGCCTCGCCTGGATGCGCGCACGCTGCCGGCCTTTTTGGCGAATGGGATGCGTTTGGTAACGGCCGTTCTTTTCTTCTGGGTCATAGGCTGGGGCTTGCAGCATTACTTTTTTGATCCCGCCTTTGCCAAAGACGACATGCGCCAAATCGGTGCCATTTTGGAGGCTGAAGCCGAGCCATCTGACCTGATTTTGGTGCCGCTAACCGATTGGAGCCTGCCGTTTGTGTACGAGGGCGGCACGCCAGTTCAGATGGCCAATGCCTTCCACCAGGAACAATCTTGGCGGGATTTGGCTGCCTGGACAGCTGACACAGCGCAGGTTTTTACAGTTGATTATGCCGATAATTTTTACGATTGGCAGGGGATGGTGCCCTTTGCTTTGGAAAGTGCAGGCAATTTGGTGCAGCGATGGCGGGTGGACGATTTAACATTGAGCCAGTATCGGCTGGATCGCCCCGTCACTGAACCGGAACTGCTGCCACAGGACGGCCGTTTTGGCGATATTGCCTTTTTGGGAAGCTGGGTCGTTCCCACCGCCACCGCAGACGACGGGGTGACAGTGGCTCTGCAATGGCAGCTACTGGCCTCTGTGACTCACAACTATTCAATTGTGCTGGACGTGACGGACGGTACAGGTCTGGAACTGGGTGAGCGAGATGATCAGTTAGTATCGCCAAACGGTCGTGCTACCAACCGTTGGGACGTAGGCGAAATTGTGACCACCTACCATTTTGTGCCGTTTAAGCGCGGCACGCCACCGTTGACCTATGACGTGAACCTGCGTGTTTACATTGTGCAGGGGGAGGTGCAAACGTTGGACTTCATCGACAGCTTGGGGGCACCGCAGGGACAAAATGTACTGTTGGGGCAGGTGCAGGTGGAACGGCCGTTGCCAAACCAATCACACGTTTATGGCGCAGAGCATCCGTACCTGCCGCTGCCAGAGCCACATCAGCTAGCAGATGGCTTGCAGCTAACCCATGTTTTGCTAAGCAATTCAATTTTGCGCCCTGGGCAAAGTCTGGAAATGGAGCTGGGTTGGCAAAGTAGCCAGTTTTTGCCCAATTTGCGACCAAATTTTGTGTTGATGCAGGATGGTCAGCCGCTGGTGCAGGATGGTAACGCGCCCGCCCAAGGGCAATATCCCACTAATTTGTGGCAACCGGATGAGTTTGTTTGGGAACAGCGTTTGTTGATTGTGCCGCCAACGGCCGTTTCTGGCGAAGCAACTCTTTTTGTGGAATTGGGCGATGCCAGCTTTGTTCTCGGCGAAGTAGAAATTATTGTGGATGAGAGGTCGTTTGTGCCACCGACGCCGCAAGTGCCGCTCGATGTGACTTTTGGCGATGTAGCCCGGCTGGTGGGGGTTGATCCGCCTGCGGCACAGGTGCCTGCGGGTCAGCCGATCCCGCTGACGCTGTATTGGCAGGCACTAGGTACGGGGGAACCGGTGAGCTATATGGTGTTTGCTCAACTTTTGGCGGTGGAAGACGGCCGTCTCGTTGCCCAACACGATGCCGCCCCCGACAACGGCTTCCGCCCCACCACCGGCTGGGTTGAGGGGGAATACATCGAAGATGCCCACCAACTGCGCTGGCATGAAATGAGCTTCACGGGCGAGGGGCAACTCATCGTGGGTTTGTATGATCCAGCTACAGGTGAACGACTAACGCTGCCAGACGGCCGTGATGCGTTCCTGCTTCCCGAACCGCTAACTGTTGTTGGTGAATGAAATGCAGTTGACAGTCACCCTGAAGGTGACTGTCAACTCAGGTGATTGTTAGAACAAGCCTACTACTTTTCCGGTTTCCAAATCGAGATCAACGTCGTAGAAAGACGGCCGTGTGGGCAAACCAGGCATCGTGCTCATCGTGCCGACGAGTGGGTAAAGGAAGCCCGCACCCACGCTGGCCCGAATCTCACGAATCGGCAGCGTAAAGCCAGATGGCCGACCTTTTAGCACCGGATCATGGCTCAAGCTAAGATGGGTTTTGGCCATACACATTGGCAATTTATCAAAGCCCAATCGGTTGTAATCTGCAATCTGCTCTTCAGCCTTCTCTGAATATTCCACACCATCTGCGCCATAAATCTGTTTGGCGATTGTTTCGATTTTTTCCTTGATGGTAGCATCCATGTCGTAGAGGAACTTGAAGTTGCTTGGTTTTTCACAGGCGGCCATCACAGCTTTGCCCAATTCTACGGAGCCTTTGCCACCTTCTGCCCAATGGTTGGACATGACGGCATCTTCGGCACCAGCTTCCAGGGCAATTTTGCGAACCAGAGCAACTTCGTTGTCGGTATCATCTTTGAAGCGATTGACGGCAACGACAACGGGAATGCCAAAGCGGAGCGCATTTTCGATGTGGGCCACCATGTTCACACACCCTTTTTCCAGAAGCTCCAGGTTTTCTTCGGTGTAGGTGGGGTCTAACGGCCGTCCCGCCACCACTTTAGGGCCACCACCATGCATCTTCAGAGCGCGAATTGTGGCCACCAAAACAACGGCGTTGGGAATTAGCCCACTGTAGCGACATTTGATGTTGAAGAACTTCTCCATACCAATGTCTGCGCCAAAGCCGGATTCTGTGAGGACATACCCATCAGGTCCAACCAGCTTGAGCGCAATTTGGTCAGCGACGATGGAGCTGTTGCCGTGGGCGATGTTGGCAAACGGCCCGGCGTGAATCAGCGCAGGCGTGCCTTCCAAAGTTTGCATCAAGGTTGGCATGATGGCGTCCTTCATGAGCACAGTGAGCGCACCACCCACGCCCAAATCATCAGCGGTAATGGCATCGCCGGCCTTGCTTTGGCCGATGACCATATTGCCCAACCGCTCGCGCATGTCGGCCA
Source organism: Candidatus Leptofilum sp. (assembly GCF_965223285.1). GTDB lineage: Bacteria > Chloroflexota > Anaerolineae > Promineifilales > Promineifilaceae > Leptofilum. Next base: position 1,352,350 of record NZ_OZ244997.1, read on the forward strand.
GGTCAGTGGTCAGTGCCAAAATGGCCATGATTTCGCTGGCAACGGTAATATCATAGCCGGTTTCTCGCTCGAACTTCTCGGCCGGACCGCGACCAATGGTAATGCCGCGCAGGAAGCGGTCATTGGTGTCTACCACCCGCCGCCAGGTGATGGTTTCCATATCAATGTCTAGGCGCACGAATTTGCTGATTTCTTCTTCCGTTAGCGCATTCGGGTCATTTTTGTTGATGCCCAGCTTTTTGAGTCGTTTGATCTGCACCGGGGCAATTTTGCGGCTGCCGTCTTTTTGTTTAGGACAGAGCGCATTGAAGAGCCGCATGTCATCTTGATACGACTCATGGTGCATCCGCACGTCAATAGCGGCGGCCAGCAGGTTATTGGCGGCGGTGATGGCATGAATGTCGCCCGTCAGGTGCAGGTTGAAATCTTCCATGGGGATGATTTGGCTGTAGCCACCCCCGGCCGCGCCCCCCTTGATGCCAAAGGTGGGTCCCTGGCTGGGCTGGCGGATGCAGGTGAATACTTTTTGGCCTAGATGGGCACCCAGTGCCTGGCTAAGGCCAACGGTGGTGGTGGTCTTGCCCTCCCCGAGTGGGGTTGGTGTAATGGCAGTTACGTCGATATATTTGCCGTTGGGGCGGTCAGCCAGCCGATCTCGCACGGAGAGCTTGACTTTGGCTTTATCAACGCCGTAAGGCACAAGCTCTTCGGGCAGCAGGCCTACTTCTTGAGCAATTTGGCTGATGGGTAGCGGGGTGGCTTCCTGGGCAATTTCAATGTCGCTGGGAACGGCCGTTTTCAAATTTTGTAACTTATGGGGCATAGCGGTTTTCTCCTTAAAATTGTTGGTCAATTTTATTGCATTTTAAAAATTATTACAGGCAACGAATTTTGGTAAGAGCAGACCCCCGTGTCTGCCCTAATTTGGGCGCATATAGAGGTACGCTCCTACCGTTGATTTTTCACCATTAATCAAATTACCCTACGATAACGGGTCATATTGTCGGGAAGATTGGCAGATGCAGCAAGTAACAAACGTCACTTCTTAGCCAGCGTCTCGGCGGCGACGGCGGCGTTCACGACGCGGCCGTTCTTCTTTGGTGCTGGCTTTCATTTGGGGGCGATTGGCCTGAATCCAGGCCATGCAGTTTTCATCATTGCCCATCATCACGTCGGCTACCATGATACCTTGCTTAATTTCATGCTCAATGGGGTTGGTAATGGCAGACGTCATGCCGTGGGAAATGGCCATTGCCAAAAAGTGGGCATTGAGCGGCGGGCGATTGGGTAAGCCAAACGAAACGTTGCTGGCACCGCAGCAGGTGTTTACTTTTAGCTCAGTGAGGCAGCGGTGGACGATTTGGAATACTTGCCGACCGGCATAGCGCACTGCGCCAATGGGCATTACCAGCGGATCAATGATGACGTCTTCGCGGGGGATACCGTGATCCATGGCCCGTTCCACAATCTTCTTGGCCACAGCAAAGCGTACATCCGGGTCTTCGGAAATGCCTGTTTCATCATTAGAAATGCCAATAACGGCCGCACCATGTTTTTTCACCAGCGGCAAGACAGCCTCCAGCCGTTCTTCCTCGCCCGTGACGGAGTTGACCAGCGGTTTGCCTTCGTACGCCTCTAGTCCACGCTCTAAGGCGGCTACAATCGACGAGTCGATGGAAATTGGCACGTCTGTTACGGACTGCACAATTTGGATTGCTTTGGCCAGGATGGCTGGCTCGTCAGCCAGCGGGATGCCTGCGTTCACGTCTAGCATGTGGGCACCTGCTTCTACTTGGGCCACCGCGTCTTTGATGACCCGATCGTAATTGTCCGCTGCCATTTCACGGGCCAGCAGCTTGCGCCCAGTGGGGTTGATGCGCTCACCGATGATGGTAAACGGCCGTTCCGGCCCAATAATAACTGTTTTAGTTTTTGAACTTAGTATGGTTTCCATTGTTTTGTTCCCGATTTTAGGGTAAGTGGGCAGTCAATACTGACCTACTGGTTTTTCGCTTTGCGAATCTCCATGAACTTTTTGGCGGTTTCTACGGCAACAGCCGCATCGCGACAGTAGGCATCTGCTTCAATATCCTCGGCAAACGCTTCGTTGAGCGGTGCGCCGCCCACTAGCACTGTTATTTGGTCGCGTATGCCTTCCTCTTTAAGCGCATTAATGACCACGCGCATGTAGGGCATGGTGGTTGTCAATAAGGCACTCATCCCTAGAATCTCTGGATTGTGTTCCTTGATGGCGGCAAAATAATCTTCGACCGAGTTGTTGATGCCGATGTTGACGACTTCAAAGCCAGCCCCTTCCATCATCATGCTTACCAGATTTTGGCCGATGTCATGAATATCCCCTTTGACGGTGCCAATCACCATTGTACCCATTTTAGGTGCGCCGGTTTCGGCCAGCAACGGCCGTAAAATAGCCATCCCTGCCTTCATCGCCTTGGCCGCCATTAGCACCTCAGGCACGAATAAGATGCCATCCCGGAAATCAATGCCCACGATGTCCATGCCCGCGACCAGCCCGTTGGTCAAGATTTCATACGGCGCAATGTTCCGCCCTAATGCCTCATGTACTTCTTCCTCAATTTCCTCGGCGTAGCCGTCGTACAAATCTTCGTGCATGAGCTCATATAGCTCTTCAATGGAAAGCTCTTCAAGGATGATCTCGTCTTCGTCGCTCATTACTTTTCCTCTTTCGTCGTTATCTTTTTGTTGCGTCGCCGTCTGCGCTTGCGACGGCCGTTTCCATTCAGCTCCAGGTTTGGCATAGGGTCTGGCAGCAGCCCATTTAGGTGGGGGAATGGGTCGGTGGCATGAGGCAAATGGATTGCCCCCACGAACTCTTGCTGAAAGTCAGGATGAACGGCCGTTTCTACATATCTCACCCATTCAGAAATACGCTGAGCCTCTTCTCGTTTGTGTTTATTAAGCAAGGCGATCCGTGCCCCATCGCCCGCTGCATTGCCAACGGCCGTTACTTGCGCCAAATCGCAGTCATGAATCAGCCCCAAAATCATAGCGTACTTGGGATCGATGTAACTGCCAAATGCTCCGGCCAACACAATGCGATCTACGTGCGTTAGCTTTGCCTCGTTCATCAGCAATTTGGTACCAGCATACAGGGCTGCCTTGGCAAGCTGGATGTTGCGAACATCTTCCTGGGTGACCACAATCGGGCTGCCCGTGGTTGTTTGCTCGGCCGTGGCCACAATGTATTCCCCTCGCCTCTCGTCCCAGCGAATGCGTTCATGGTGCAAAGTGGGGTTGAAACGGCCGTCTGGCAATAAAATCCCCGCCAAAAACATCTCCGCCACCACCTCAATGATGCCTGAGCCGCAAATGCCCGCTGCCAAATGCTGTGGCTGCGCCTCCACCGGAAATTGCGGCCCGATTTGCCACGCATCCGACCAGCTATCTTCCCCGATGACGCGAAAACGCGCTGCTAACGTCTCTGGGTCGATGCGAACCCGCTCGATTGCTCCCGGTGCGGCCCGCATCCCAAACCGGATTTGGGCACCTTCAAATGCTGGCCCGGTGGGGCTGGAGGCACTGAGCATCCACGCCTTGTTCCCCAGCACAATTTCTGCATTGGTGCCAACGTCCACCAATAGTGTCACAGCCTCCTGGTTGTATGGTTCCTCAGCAATGAGGGCAGCAACATTGTCTGCACCGACGTGCCCCGCCTCGGCGGGGAGTACGTGTATGTTGGCACTGCGGTGTAGCCGCAAACCTAGCGCACGCGCTTTTACGTTCATGCTGTCCCGATTGGCCAGGGCAAATGGCGCACCGCCCAGTTCAATAGGGTTAATGCCCAGAAAAATGTGGGTCATTGTTGTGTTACCCACAATAACAGCCTCTTGAATTTGCCGTTGGCGAATGCCTGCGGCGCGAGCGGTACTGGCGGCTAACCGATTCAGAGCCTCGATGACGGCCGTATGCATCTTCTCCAGCCCATCATTGTGCATCATGGCAAAGGAGATGCGGCTCATCAAATCTTCGCCGTAGGTGACTTGTGGGTTCATCATGGATTCGGTAGCCAAAATTTCGCCCGTGCGCAAATCGCAGAGGAAACCCGCAATGGTGGTAGAGCCGATGTCTACCGCCAGGCCATACACCCCTTCCTGGTAGCCTGGCTGTACGTCAATCACTTCCCGCTCTTGCCATAGCGTTACGGTAACAGACCACTTGCCTTTGCGTAAATTGGCTTGCAGTTCACGCAGCACTGGCAAATCAATGGTCAGATTGTGCAGATTCCACTTCGCGGCCAATGCGTCCTGCAGACGACCCCAATCTCCGCGATGCTCACCCAATTCTGCATTATCCACTTCCACAAAAATCTGCCGCACGGTGGGGAATAAATCAATGATTCGGTCAGTCGCCGCTTTGCGCACCACCTGCTTGTGGGCGCGGCTTTCCTCTGGCACAAAAATGAGGGCGTCATCCACAATTTTGGCATTGCATGAGAGGCGACAATCGGGGCTCTCCAGCTTTTCTAGTAAGCGTATTTCCTCGTCGCTGGCGGGAGTGAGGTGGCTTTGGGCAGAAGTTATGCCATGTTTGGCAAACTGTCCTTCCTCCACGCGGATACGGCATTTGTTGCAGGTCAGCCGCCCGCCGCAAATACTTTCAATTTCAACGCCAAGCTGACGAGCTGCATCCAAAACAAGGGTACCAGACGCTATGCGCCCCCGGCGGCCAGAAGGCATAAAAATGACAAGATGGTTTGGTGTCGTTTCCTCATGCATACAGGTGTGTGGTGGATTGGCTTTGCTTAGCCTGATCGGTTGCGGGTAAAAAGAAAAATTCCTGCGCCCAGTAAAGCTGCTGCGCCCAGCACGATGAGGCCAAGATTGCTCGATGATTCGTCTGGCGGCAACGGGTCTGAGATTGCGACTGTTGCCGTTGGATTGAGCGAAACGGCCGTTGGCTGCACAATGGGCGTGCTGGTGGGGCGGGCTTCGGTTGCTGGTGGATCGGTAGGCATTGCCGTTGGTGTGGCCACAGATTCTGCTACCTCAACCGGTTCAGTTTCCGTGGGCACGGCCGTTGCCGTACTGGTTGGTGGCGGGGTGACGGTGCAAAACGGTGGTGGGGTTGGGTTCCACGACGCGCCCGGTGTTGGCGTGCCGCCAGCTAGCGGGGGTGCTTCCACAATGGGCACAATCGGTGTGTAGCCCTGCACGGTGACGACGCTGTCGGCGACCCAACCCAAATCGCCATTGTTGAACTGGATGAGCCACCATGCGGCCGTTTCAGCCCGTCCCACGATGTAGCGTACCTCCAGAAAGACCAGCTCACCAATCTTTTCGTACGCTACGCCGGGGCCGCTGCGCACATTGGTAACGCCTAATGTTTGAATGGTGGGGCTACTGCCGCAAGGAACGGCCGTTGGCAAAAAGCCACCAACTGGCGTAGGGGCAATATTCACTGGCAGCAAGGTAGAGGTCGGCGTCGGGCCGCCATTATCGCTGGGTGTGTTGGTTGGCGTGGGATTATTGCCCCCGCCAGAGGGAGTAGAGGTGGGCGGAGCCGGGGTTGGGGTCCGGGTCGGAATGGTTTGGCTTGTGTTGGACCCATGCACAATTGGTAAATTTGAGCCGCCCCACATGGTTGCCACTATCAATACAAGAATGAGGCCTGGCAGAATATATTTTCTCATGAGATTTAATCTTCAAACGCGACGGTTATTAAGGTATCTTTTTGTAAATCGAGCGTGATTTGAACATGATTTTCATTGGTGACAATGTTTGTTTCACCGGATGCTGTGACCTGAACGGCTGTACTGCCCGCTGGTAATTCCACAATTACTGTGTATGGCTGGTCTGGCGTGCCAGCCTGTTTGTGCAGCCACAGTTGGTAGACAGTACGGCCGTCTTGCTGCTGCACCACATCTGCTGGCAAATCGTATGAAAATTGCGTCGTCAGTGATTCCCCACGCGGCACCATGAGGAAATTGCTAAACGTCATGAAATCTGCAAATTCCTGCATCGCACTAGTAGGTTTTTCCCAGGCCAATTCCCCCAGCAAAATGCCTGCCGGAATTGAGTGCGTGGTAGCATCGTTCAACGCAGTTCCCTGAGGTGCATACACGCGCAAATAGTTGAAGTAGCAGCGGTCGGCAATTTCCTGATAGGTAGGGGCGTTTTCGTAAGAGATTTCTTGCACACAGCCATCACCGCTTGCAGGTGGGTTGGTGTGGCTGTAATCCACCGTGAGCACCGCCTGGGCTGTGCCATCTGCACGGAGTGAAACCTGATAATTGATGCCGCGCTGAACGTGCATGTTTGTTTTGTTAAAGCCCATGTTGCTGTCTAGCACCAGCAAGAAATCCTGGGCGGTCGGATTTTCTAAACGGCCGTCCCAATTCAGTTGGTTTAATACGGCCGTTTCTTGTGTGTCTACCATGTACAGTTGCAAATGGCGGCTGTCTAAAGCCTGGTGCATGTTTTTGATGAACGCCACGGGATCCACAGCTCCAAAATTGCCCTGCACCTTTTCCAAAATGGCAGCGGAAAACGTTGTCAGGAATGCTTTTCGGTTGCGAAACCACTCATTAACGCTTTGCCCTTCTTTTATATTGAAAGAGTCACGGAAGCTCTGAATGGTGTTGCCAGCGTTGATTACCTGCCCCGTATCTGGCACGGTAATCGGGCCGGTGGCCGCCACCAACAGACGGATGAATTCCTGATCAATGGCGATGACACCATCAATTGAGGGTGTTGGTTCAACCCGCTGGTACAAATCAATCGCTTGCTGGGCAGAGTAAGGAAAATCAGGCCAATAGTTAGCGTCTCGCAAAAGGAGGTAGTGGGAGCCCATAATGTCGTAAAGTGGCTGTGGTGGGGAGTCGTATAGGGCGGAGTTTTCGAGGAAGAACTGCAAGTCAAATTGATCCGCATTTTGGAAGGTAAGGTCTAAAATGTCGCCATTTTCTAGCGTAAGCGCGCCAACCCCAGAAATATAGCCGCCAGTGGCCCGCAGTTCATCTTCGTTTTGGGCCAGCAGCAGGTAAGTGCGACGGCCGTTTGCCCCCATAATCTCTGGCAAAATTTGCACAACCGCCAAACTGTCTTGGACAATAGGCAACCATTCATCTGACTGAGCAAACAAAGGCTGAAGCCGGTCCGGGAACTGATCGATGTTTTCAATTTGAGCATAGGCAGCAGCCACACGATCTAGCGAAACGGCCGCTTCGGCCAATCCGGGTCGGGCATCACTTAGAGCGGTGATTAGTTGGGGCAGTTGGTTGCCGCTGGATTCAGATTGCAAAACAGATAGCAGTGGTTTGAGGCTGGTGATGGCATGAACGGCCGTTTCCGTGCCAGCATCTCCCATTTCCATGAGTTGAGGAGCAGCCACAAGCAGCGGCCCCACCTCTGGCACCCAGCCCAGTCGCGGCATCAAGGGCATGAGGAAAGCGGTCTCATCCCGCACCACAACAAAATCTGCTCGCACCGTACGCACCATTGCTTCAGCTTCATCCGGGTCGATGTTGGTGAAGCCATTGGCTAAGAGCGTTTCTGCGGCCGTTTGCTGCGCCAGCAACGATTGTGCGGCACGGCCAATGCGCCATGTTTTCAGACCAAGCCAGAGCAATAAGGCGATTCCTAGCAGCAGGAAAACAGTCCGCCAGCGGATGGGCCAGGCAGAGGTGCGTTGAGATTTTTGTACGACGTTTTCCGTTTTCGTTGTCACTCAATTATTGCCCTTGAACAGTCTAGCTGAGGATCCGCTTCACCTTCTGGCAGCAAGCGCACCCGGCAAATGGGCCGATTTAGCCCATTGACTGTTTCAAATCGCGTTAGATTGTCTTCTTCCAGAGCACGCAAGGTTGGATGATGACGCTGCACTGCTTGACGATACCAGTCGAAGGCAAATAACATATTATCGACCAGAATAATATCTTCTCTATTATCTTCTACATGGTGAAAATACCACAGGGCAAAAATATCCGGGTCGCCAGCGGTGACTAAGATTGCATCTGGCGGCGCAGCGTTCAAAATAGCTTCTGCTTGTGCGCGAACATTGTGAATATTTGCACCAGTTTGACCAGATAAGTGTAGCAAAACCGCCAGACCCGGCAAGATCGCCGACCATTTTCCAGTTCTTGGCAGCGCAACTGTTAAGCAAAGGCTAAAAATGAGCCAGGCAGGCAGGGTGAGTACGATGGCATCCTGGGTATTGTAAAAAATTGCGTAGATGAGGTAAAGGACGGCCGTTCCTACCAAGCCCAGCCACTTTATTTGCCGCAGGGAACGGCCGTACCACACCAAAATCCCCCAACCTAAGATGCCTAATTGTAAGCCAAACCGAGGCAACCAACTGCCCAAGCGTGCCCAAAATTCGGTAAGCGGCAGGGCAAACTGGTTGGGCTGATAAAGTTCCCCACTGACCAGCCACCACCAGCCCGTCAGCGTGGTTGGGTTGCCCCAGATGACGGGGCTACCTTGATCGGCCAGCAGCGGCAGCAGCAGGTACGGCGATGCCCCAATTGCCAGGCCAACCGCTAGTTGCCCCCACGCTTTGGTTGGCGTCAGCAGCAGTGCCAATGGCAGGAGAAAAAGAGAGGTGAGGTGGGTGGTGAAGCTGAGCCCCAGCAAGAGGCCGGTGAGGTGAGACGGCCGTTTCCCCAGCAACGCCCACAAAAAAGCAGCTACCGCCAGTAGGTTGAGTGCATACACTTCTGCCACCACCGCTTGCTGCCAAACCAGCGACGAAAAAGCAAACAGCAGCCCTGGCACGATGCCCAGCCAGCCAGATGAGTTACTTTCAATAGTTGAAAGCTGTTTTTTCGCCGTAACGGTGACTAACCCGGCAGCCCCGGCAGCGCAAAGCGCGGAGAAAATGTGAAAGCTGTAAGCGACTGGTTCAAGTGGCAAAAAACTCCACAGCTTGCCAAGCAAAACGTAGGTAGGGTAGCCGGGCGGGTGTGGAATGCCCAGCGTGACGGCAGCGGTAATCAGTTCCCCCCCATCGCCGCTGCTGAACTGCCAGGTGAGATCGCGGGGCATGGTGAGGAAGTAAACAAGAAAGGTGAGAACGGCCGTTCCCCAACTCTCCCATCGCTGCAACCCGTTTTGCATCTGGCTTACCCTTTTGGCCGCGGACGGACCAGCCCCCAGGCGTAGCCAAGCCCCAGGGCAAGGGCGCGGCAAAAGAGCAGCCACGGCGACGCCAGGCAGACGGCCCAATCTTTGCGCCACGCTTTTTGCAGGAAGGGAAGCGTGCTGAGTTTGAAAACACCTAAGAGCAAGATTGCCGCAAGAATGGCAAAAGGAAATAGTACGCTAATGGCCAGCATCGCCAAAATAAGCGCGACCAGCCCCATTTGCAGCTTTAGCACCTGCGGCGTGTGCGAATCCTTGATGACGCGCTTCGGGTAGCGGCGCATAATTTGTGCTTTCCAGTAGCCTATCATCACTTTTTTGCGGAAGTAGCGGCTTAAGCTGTTGCTATGCTGATGCCAAACAACGGCCGTTTCCTGAAACACCATCTTATGCCCCGCAGCCGCCAGCCGAAAAGATAGCTCTTGATCTTCCACGTAACGAATTGACTCATCAAAGCCGCCGGATGCTTGCAAAACGGCCGTGCGGTACCCAGCCGAATAGGTGTCGATGAAATCAATTACGGGTTGGGTTCGCAGCAAATCGTACTTGTCTTCGTACTCAATTTGCACAAAGCGGGCGACCAACTCTGGCTGGCGGGTGGCGTAGATGCCTTTGCAGCCTTGCACGGCGGGGTCTTGAAACGGCCGACACATTTCTGCCACCCAATTTGCTTCTGGCACACAATCTGCGTCTGTGAACAGGATGATTTCTCCCGTAGCGACGGCTAGTCCACTGTTTCGCGCTGCCCCTGCAGCACGCCGCTTGGCGTGCTGGATGAGCTGCACACCGGCTGCCTCAGCCACCGCTTGCGTGCCGTCGGTAGAGCCATCATCCACCAAAATAATCTCGGTAGTGATGCCAGCGGGCAATGTTTGCGCCTGGCACGCCGCCAAACAGGCTGGCAAAGTGCTGCGGGCGTTTAGTGCGGGAATAATAATTGAGATGTGCATGTTGTTTAAAGAGTTTGCCACGAATTACGCGAATTTTCGCGGAAAATTTAATCCATAAAATCCGCGCAATCCGTGGCTAAAAATCACTGTTCAATCTTTGCCAGGACCAGTTAGTTTGCACTGCTGCCACGCCACCTAGGATGAGCTTTGGCAGCAGCGTACAGAGATGAAACACAATGGCATAGCTGACGATAACGGCCGTTCCCAAAACCTCTGTTTGCCCCACCTGCGCCAGTACAAAAAAAACGGCCGCTTCAAAAATGCCTAGCTCGCCCGGTGCCGTGGGTGGCGTTGTGACCAATGCCACCGCCACGTTGATGAGAACCGCCACGCTCAGGCTCAGCGGCAGGGCAAAGGCGAAAAAGAGCGTGTACGGCAGGGCAATATCCAGACAGATAATCATTATTGAGGATAGCCCAATTGCCTGCAAGCTGCGACGATGGCGCAGCGCAGCCAAGCCATCCAGCCCTAAAATGAGGCGGCGATTGACCCAATGCTGCATTTTTTGGGGCAGTCGGGCGGTGAGCTTTTGCAGCAAGGCGATGACGCGTTCGGTTTGGCTGGTGACTAGCCCCATTCCTAATAAAAAAACGGCCGCAACGATGGCTAGCAGCAAACCAATTTGTTCCGTGTTTGGGGGCAAAGCGGCAAATGGAATGAGCAGCAGCACGGCGAGGCCAAGCACAATTAATTCCAGACTTTTCTCGATGAGCATGCTGCTGACGGCTTGCGTTTTGCTGATGCCGATTTGCTGGTTGATGGCATAAGCGCGACCCAGTTCACCCAAGCGTAGAAATGGGAGGATGGTGTTCACAAACTGGCCCAGCCAAATTGCCCAGAAGACGGCCGTATACCGAATTGTCTCCGGCGAATCAGGGGCGAGCAGCACCCGCCAGCGCCACGCTTTCAGGCTGCCGTTAATAATAAAGATGAGCAAGCCGAGGCCAATGAAACGGCCGTCTGTGGCTCGGAATGCTCGAAAAATGTCGGCAAGATCAATGGTTTGGGCCAGATAATAAATGCCGCCGATAAGCAGAACGGCCGTAACCCCCCCATTAAGCCAGGGCCAGAGGATGCGCCAGCGGGATTTGGGTTTACTGTTTGTCTGAGGGGACACGCGGTTTCATAAGTTTAGCGACGGGCGCGGGTATACATCAGCATCGCGCCGTACACGGCCAGCCCAAAGATGAGCAGTGTCACCAAAAAGCCTGCCCACAGCACCACGCGGTTCCGCGGCTGCGTGGTTTGACTAATGGGTGAGGTGATAACGGCCGTTGCCTCCGGGTTGCTGTCGCCAATGACGGCAGGTGAATTGGTTACGGCTGGTTGCGTTGCGGGAGGGATGTATCCTTCTTCAGCTTCTGAGCTTGAGGGGGCAGGGCGATCAAGTGGATAGCCGTCCTCTGGCTGGACGGGAGTAGCGGGGGGCGGGTATCCTTCTGGCGTGGGATCAGTTTGGGCGTTGGCTGGCTGGGTGACAAACAGCAGCAACAGTGCCAGCGGCAATAATAAATTCCAGGGCAATAACTTTTTTACGAGACGTTTCATTTGGCACTTCGCAGTGAGGCAATTAGGTTAAAGAGTGCCCAGCCGGTGAACAGCAGCCATACGGCCGTTTCCCACCAGCGGGTGGATGTAAAAATAAGTCCCAGCAAGATGAGCAAAAAACCAATCCAAAATAGCTGGGCATAAGGTGATTTTTGGCTCACATCGGCCACTTTTTGCGCCTTGGTTTGGGCCAGCCAGTAGGCGTAACTCCACGTTCCCAGCAGAACGGCCGTACCCAAAATCCAAAGTCCATTTGTCCAGACAGATCGCCAATCAATCACGGCGAAAAAGTATAGCATATGTTAAAATCGCCACAAAGTGAGCCAGCGGCTTGTTTGTTAGTTGATAGTTTGTTTGTGGTTGGTTTTCGGAACATGCACCGGTTATCGGCTACTAACCACCAGCCGCCAACCCCTAGTCACTCTGGAGATTTCTATGGCCAAAACCCGATCCCGCTACGTTTGCAGCAACTGTAACCGCGTAACGGCCGCTTACGTCGGCAAATGTCCCAAATGTGGGGAATTCAACACAATGGAAGAAGAAGTGCTGGTTGCCGAGGCTCCGCCCAGCAAGCGGAACCGCCGCGCTACGGGGCAAAGCGATAGCAAGCCCCAGCGGTTGGGTGAAATCACCGCCGATGGCTTCGAGCGACTGCCGCTGCCGCTGCCAGAGTTTGGCCGCGTGCTAGGCGGCGGCATTGTGCCAGGATCGTTGGTATTGGTTGGTGGCGATCCCGGCATTGGCAAATCTACGTTGCTGCTGGATGTGTCGGCTCTGACGGCCAACGCGCATGGCACGACGCTGTATGTTTCTGGCGAGGAGAGCAGCCGCCAAATCAAGATGCGCGCCGACCGGCTAGGCATCACCGCTGATGATTTGTATTTGGTGACGGAGACGAAGCTGCAAGCAATTTTGAACCACGTGGAGCAGCTTCAGCCCACGTTGGTGATTGTAGACAGCATCCAGACCACCTTTGCCGAGGATTTGACGTCGGCGGCAGGCAGCGTGAGTCAGGTGCGGGAATGTGCCAGCCGCTTCCAGGAGCTGGCTAAAACGTCGGGCATTAGCGTCTTTTTGGTAGGGCATGTAACCAAGGAAGGCACGATTGCCGGGCCGCGCGTGCTGGAACACATCGTGGATACCGTTTTGTATTTGGAAGGCGATCCGTTCCACCGGTATCGGCTGTTGCGGAGCGTGAAAAATCGGTTTGGGGCTACCAGCGAGGTGGGCGTATTTGAGATGGTCGAAAAAGGCATGGTTGAGGTGCCAAATCCGTCAGAGGCGTTTTTGGCTGAACGGCAGGTGAATGCGCCCGGTTCTACCATTGCGGTAACGATGGAGGGCACACGGCCGTTGCTGGTAGAAGTGCAGGCGTTGGCGAGTTCAACCACTTTTTCTAACCCCCGCCGCACGGCCAATGGGGTGGATTACAATCGACTATTGTTGATTACGGCCGTTCTCACCCGGCGCGTCCGCATAAAACTGCACGATAAAGATGTGTTTGTGAACGTTATTGGCGGCTTGCAGATTGATGAGCCAGCGGCCGATTTGGCCATTGCTGTGGCCATTGCCAGCAGCGTGAAGGATCAATCTGTGCATGCCGATATGGCATTTGTGGGGGAAGTGGGCTTGAGTGGCGAATTGCGAGCCGTGAGCCAATTAGAAGCGCGCCTGAAAGAAGCAAAGAAGCTGGGCTTTAAGCGATGTGTCATCCCCAAAACGGCACAACGCCGCTTGACGGAGCCGCCAAAGGGGCTAGAGTTGGTTGGCTGCCGCAATTTGGCCGAGGCAATTGATGTGGCATTGATCAAGGGATAAGTTGTGCGTTACCTGTTGGAATGTGATCATTGAGCGTGAAATGAAAAATCAAAGATTGCACAGATTAACAAGATTTAACAATCCGGTAAATCTGCGCAATCTGTTGATAAATGTTTAGTTGTCGCGGATAACGGCCGTAATTTCCATCTCTCCCGCGTTTTCAAACGTAAGGGTAATTGGAATTTCAGTACCTTCTTCAAAGTCAATCTGTTTCATCATGCACATGACGTGTAGGCCGCCGGGCTTTAACTCAGCGTTGCCGCCAGCAGGAATCGGAATTGTGCCGCCTTCAACAGGGCGCATCCCCATCACGCCATCCCCTTTGTCGTACATTTCGTGTAGCTCAACTGTGCCGCAAGCATCGGTGCTAGCGGAAAGCAGCGTGTCGTCGCTGTCGCTATTGTTCGTGAGCATCATGTAAAATGCCCCATTGGCAGCAGCAGCAGGGGAGGTGCGTCCCCACGGGTCGGTTACGGTAACAGCTTCTTCTTCGCCACCACCGCAGGCAACGGCCGTAAAGCCAACAGCCAACATTGATAAAAGTGTGAGCAATAAAGTTGCTTTTTTCATTTGTTTCACTCCAAATTTGGATGTCTTCAATTTTGCAAGATTCTCGGTTTGGGCAAGTTTACTTCTTAGGGGGTGGCGAGGGCGTTTGCAAAAAGAGCTCTTGCGGGGCATGAGCGTGTGGCCGCAGCCAGCAAAAAATGGTGAGCAGAATTGTGAGGGTGATGACATTAGTGACGGGCTGAACGAAGTTGGATTGCACGGCCGTTTCCCCTAAACCGGTCTCGCAAGGTGGCTGGAACTGGTCAGGGATGATCGTCTGACAGCCGAAGCTGGCCAGCGGCGACCCTACTAGCATGACCGTTAACAGCAGCATCGCCCAAAAAGTGTCAATCGTTTTCGTTATGTCGCGCATTCGACTTCTTGTTACCCTCTCCGAGCCACTAGCACCAAAACGCCGCTGGCAACCAGCAAAACCGCAACTGCGCCGATAAGCAGCCAGAGTAGATTATTGGTTTGCTGTTGCGGATTGGTTGTTTCTGGCGTGGGTGTGATGGCCGTTTCGCCCTCACTTTCTTCACCATCAACTGCTGCGACTGCCTGGGTAGGTAAGGCCGTTGGCTCTGGCGAAGGGGTGACGGTAGCTGTTGGAGACGGGGTGTCGGTAGGGTTAGGAACGGCCGTTGTTGTGGCAATCACCGTCACCTCGATCACGCTGAGGCCGAGTTCCGGGTCTTCAGACGAGCCGCCAATGGTGGCGGGTTGGGGGCGTGCGCCGACTACCACCTCCTGCCCCAGTTGCAGCAACGCACCCTCCGACAATCCGCTAATTTCGTATAGCTCATCAAGCGTTAAGTCGTAAGTGGCGGCGATGAGCAGCAGCGTATCGCCACTGCCCACCACATGCACAATCGTTCCGTCTGGCTTTACCCGCGCATCGGGGAAGCCTGCCAGCGGAGTAGAGCCATCTGGCAGCACCGTGTAGCCGATAATGAGCTGCTGCCCCACCGAGAGCAGGTTGGCGGGCAACAGGTTGTTCCAGGCGTATAAATTGTCCAGCGAAACGTTGTATTGGTCAGCCAGCGTGATTAGGGTGTCGCCAGCTTGTACATTGTAGAGGATACGGCCGTCTGGCTGCGCCGTGGGTGAAGCCAGCGGGGTAGGGCTAGGTAGCGGTGTTGGCGTCAGCGTTGGGGGCAATGGTGTGGGGGATGGCCCTGGTGTAAATGTTGGCGGCGGGGGCAATGTGGCCGTTGGCGTGGCGTTGGGATCAGCAGTAGGGGGCGGTGGTGGTTGGGTAGGCGGTGGCGGGGCAGCGATACTGCCACTTTTGTAGGCTGCACTCAATTCGGCGGTGAGCTGTAAATAAAAGTTGCCATACTCCACGCTTGGCTCAAGCTGGCTGCCTTCTACCCATTCGTTAAACGAGGTGATGATGAGCATATCTGGCGCACTGGCGGCGGCACCACCAAAGGTGGAGCGGTAAAAGTCACCGTTGGCGCGGTCACGCGGGGCCGTGCTAGAGCCAATCAGGCTGGCATCCCAGCCAGGCATGGCGGTCCCAACCCAATATTTGTAGCCACCGAAGGTTTGAGCAGCGGCACGGGTGTTGGCAGCCCAGGTTGCGGCCGTTCCGGCGGGATTTCCAGACCAGGCAATGTTGTACAAATGCAGTCCGTCGAAGGAATCCAGATAGCTGGTGTCGCCTCCTTCAGCAATCCAAATGCTGTTGCGGTCGGGGTCTACCGTGTTGCGAATGACCACCCAATCAGCCGGAGACAAAATCCAGTTGGCCCAAAAGAAAATGACGGGCTTGCCATCCACACGCAGGTAAGCGGGATGTTGAGCATGGGTGCTTAACAAGGCGCGAAGGGCGTTGATCCGGTCATCATTAGTGGCAAAGAAGGGGCTGGCAGTTTCAAAGTCGACGGCCGCTTTAAACCCCGTTGCCGAAGCAATATTTAGCAATGCCTGGAAGTTGGTTTCGGTTTGGTTATTTACCGTTTCTGGCCCGTACCAGCTTTGCACAAAGCCATCAATGCCAGCCGATTGGGCTTCGTTAACGTGTCGCTGGATGGTACCGGTGTCGGTGGAAAAGTAGGGCGTGACCGGGTTGAACGGGGTGAGTCCCGGCCCGAAGCTGCTGGGGCTGTACCAGGCATAGTAAAAAGCCAGCACCAATCGTGTTTGGCCCTGGGCAGCAGCGGGGGGCGGATCGCTTTTCTTGCCAAGTAGCAGCGGCAAAAGCACAAATAACAGCAGGAGAAGCCCTACACGCCAGCTACGGAAACGGCCGTTCATCAATAATTTCATAGGGGGCGATTATAGCTTTGCTCCCGCTCCCTGCCAGCTTTATGAAGAAAACGGCCGTGCTTTTTCATCAAAAACCAAAGCAACGCTTTGCCAACCTGCTTGGCAAACATCAATAGCCTCGTTTGTGAAGTTCGTGATTTGCAAGTTGACGATATTTCTCGAATTCTCTACAATCCCAACACTTCAAAAAACGCCTAAGTGTGAAGAATACGGCCGTAAACCGCCGTTTGCATGTTGTAGTTGAGAATCTGTCCAAAAAACCATCTAGAAAATAGAAGATAAGCTAGCCAATGTGAGCCTCAGAAAATGTTTTGAGTACGTTGGCACACATACAATCAGCAAAAGGAAGTTGAGGTTTCGGAACTATATTTTGGGCTGATAGTTTGCGTAAAAACGAGAGAACGGCTCTGTTTATTCTCAAGGGCTTGCGCGCCTTTGCAAGTCGCGTGAGCCAGATGTTTAACAATACCCATATTATTCTGTTCAACTGATTGAAGGAGGAAGGAAATGTTCAACCAACGTTTATCCAAAGACGAAGCACATCGCATCCCTCGTCTGATTATGCTGCTTCTGCTGCTGGTTTTGGCCCTGGCCATGACCCAATGCACCTCTTCTGGCGGTGAGGAAGGCGATGAGGCTGTAGATTCTGGTGGAAGCTCGGACGCCGCTGGGACAACAGATTCTGCCGATGGCGAAGAAAGTGCAGAAGCAGGTGACGACACCATCACTCTGGCAATCCAGCATTTTAGCGTTATTGAAGGCACCACCTGGTCTGGTGCCCACGACCGTGCCGGTGAACGTCTGGCGGAGAAGTACGATAACGTCGAGTACGTCTTCCGCGAGGAAGTTGGCCCTGATCTCACCGTGCCGTACGCTGAGGAGCTGATTTCTAGCGGTGCAGACATTGTCATTGGCAACGCAGAATTTATGGGGTTACCCCTGCAAGACATCACTGAAAAATACCCCGATGTCTACTTTGGTTCCATCATCGCCAGCGACTTGGCAACCGAACGCAACTTTATTCGCCTTTTCCCGCGGCAATACCAGGCACTTTATCTGGAAGGATTGATTGCCGGTGCCCTTACCGAGACGGGCAATATTGGCATCGTCTCCGCCTTCCCGTCCGTGCAGGTAATTCGCCGCACCAATGGCTTTGTGTTGGGCGTGCAAGATGCAGCCGAGATGCTGGGTAAGGACATTAACATTTACGTCAAATATGCGGGCGACTGGTTCCTGCCGCCAGAAGAACGAGGCATTGCCGAAACGCTAGTGAGCGAATTTGACGTCGATGTGATCACCCATCAAACAGACTCCGGTTCCCCCCTTGATGTGGCTGTAGAGCAAGAAATCTGGTTTGTGGGCAAGGATATGGATATCGTTGGCTTCTATGGCTGGTCAGATACCGATACGGTAGCGGTTTCCTTCGATACTCGCTGGGAAGTTTTGTACGACCAGATGATCAACGACTATATGTCTGATGAGCAGAATCCAGAAACCGTTCTGTATCTGGGCATGGATAGCTCAATAACCTTGGCTGATGGCACCGAAGTGCCCACGGTGGACATTATGAACGACGGCAAGGTTGGCCTTGACGCAATTAGTCCGGCAGCCTTATCCGCTATTCCGCAAGAAATTCTGGACTTGGTTGAACAACGTCGCGGTGAAATGATCAATGGCACATGGGATCCATTCACTGCACATGCTTTTGTTAGTAACGGAACTGGTTTGGAACTTGAAGGTATACAAATTCCGGCAGAAGGTGTCGAAGTCAAGCCAGCCGGTGATGAACCAACGGCCGAATGGTTGCTCTCGAGCTTCAATTTTGACCTTCAAGGGGTCACAATTCTAGAGTAAACGCCTCTCTGTGGCCGTCCTCAGTATATTGATTCCAAAAGACAAGGTGAGGCTCTGCAATGAGTTTGGGAGCCTCACCTGCTCCACATTCATTTATCGACAAGACAAACAATAAGTAGAGAAGGGTCGCCGTGCTGCTTCGAGATATAAAACCGGGCGAGATTGTTTTAGAGGCCAGGGGAGTTACCAAGCGATTTCCCGGCGTTATTGCCAACGACAACATTGATTTTGCCATCAGGGCAGGCGAGATTCACGCCATTTTAGGTGAAAATGGAGCCGGTAAATCGACCCTGATGAAAATTCTGTTCGGCCAATATCAACCGGATGAAGGGGAGATTTATCTAGCGGGCGAGAAAGTGAAATTCAACTCGCCGCTGGATGCGATTGAGCGTGGCATTGGCATGGTGCATCAGCATCGCAAATTGGTGCCGGCGCACACCGTCGTTGAGAACATCGTCCTGGGTCATCCAAAGGCGGGGCGGATACTCAATTTCAGGCGAACTGAGCGGGAAATCCACGACCTGTGTGAGAAATTTGGGTTCTCGATTGATGTGAAAGCCAAGGTGTGGCAGCTTTCCGAAGGGGAGAAGCAGGTTGTCGAAATTTTGAAGGCACTGTATCGAGGGGCTGAACTGCTGATTATGGATGAGCCAACGGCCGCTCTAACCCCACTCGAAACTGAAAAATTGCTTACCTCCATCGAGGCAATGGCGCAGGACAACGTGGCCATCGTGCCCTTTATTACTCACAAATTGCCCATTGTGCTGCGTATTAGCCACCGCATTACCGTTCTGCGTCGTGGCAAGATGGTGTCCTGCATTGAAACTAAACACGCGACAGAAAAAAGTTTAGCAACCGAGCTGGTTGGCCGCGAAATTATCTTCAACGTTCAGCGAAAGAAGGCAGAAGCTGGCAGCACCATTCTCCAAGTAGACAATCTACAGGCAATGAGCGACAAGGGCGTGCAAGCTCTGAATGGCGCTTCCTTTTCCATTCGGGAAGGAGAGATTTTTGGGGTAGCCGGTGTTTCTGGCAACGGTCAGCGGGAGCTGGTGGAGTGCCTGGCAGGCATGCGCTCTGCCGCAGCTGGCAATGTTGTGCTGGATGGCAACAATATCACCACTGCTTCCAGCTACGCCCGTTGGAAGCTAGGCATGGGCTACATTCCTGCCGACCGAAACTATTTAGGTTCGATTGGCGATTTTTCGTTGGTTGAAAATACAACGATGAATTATTACTTTGATGAGATGTTTCAACATCGAGGAAGTTTGGATTATCAAAAAATCCGGCAGCTAACGAAGGAGATTATTTCTGAATATGCGGTCAAAACGCCGAACCCGGATGTGAAAGCGAAGAATTTATCGGGTGGAAATTTGCAGAAGCTCATATTGGCACGGGTACTTTCGCGTAACCCTCGCCTGGTGATTGCAGAATTGCCTACGCAGGGACTGGATATTGGTGCCATCGAGTTTGTGCGTAACAAACTGAATGAGGCCAAATTCAAAAATGCGGCCGTTCTGCTCATATCTGAGGATTTGGACGAGATTTTTTCGTTGAGCGATTGGATTGCCCCAATTTACGAAGGCCAATTCATGGGGATTATTCCCGCCGAAGAAGCGAAACGCGAAGATGTGGGCGCGATGATGGCAGGCATTGAATTGGCGGGAGGGGCAGCATGAGGCTTGGTAGCTATCGGTTAGAACTGAAAAAACGGAGAGTATTACGGCCGTGGCAAGCGTTGCTAAATGCGGTCATGGCGATAGTTGCTGCGTTGTTTTTGTTTGGTTTTATCTTTATTTTGGCAGGTTTGAACCCGATTGACGCCTACCAGCGCATTTTTTCTTACGCTTTTTTTAATGAGTTTGGCCTGCCCCTCACGGTGAACCGCTTTGTTTTTCTGCTGCTTTGCACTTATGCCTTTATCATTCCTTTCCGAGCGGGGTTGTGGAACATTGGCATGACAGGGCAGCTGTATATCGGGGCTTTGTTGGCTTACGGTGTGTTTTATGCCTTTGACGTTAATCAGCTCAATACGCCACATCCGCCAGCCATTCTTTTGTTGCCACTTGCCGTGCTAGGAGCGGCCGTTGGTGGCGCCTTGATTGGAGCGATTGCTGGCTATCTCAAGGGCAAATACAACACCAACGAAATTGTCGTTACCATGATGCTCAATTTTATGGCATTCTGGTTTGTCTCTTTCATGATCAAGGATGGTGGCATTTTTATGAACGCTGGCGGGCGCGGCGAAAGTTTTGAGCTGCCGGATGCACTGCACATGCCGCTGCTGTTTGATGTGCCGATTACCATCTTTTTTGCTTTGGCTGCGGGCTTGTTTTTGTACTATCTCTTCTCTCGTATGCGGCTAGGGTTTGAAATTAGAGCGTATGGCCAGAACCCAAATGCGGCCGCTTACGCAGGCATTAGTCGGTTTCGGGTGCCTGTGTTGGTGTTTGTGATGGGTGGCGTGCTGGCCGGACTGGCTGGGTATCATTACTTTGCGGCCGTTCCTGGCGTATACAAAATTGCGCGGAATTACGCCTTTTTTGGGGATATGGCCTTCTACGGCATCATCTGCGGCCTTATTTCGCAGGGAAATCCGTTGGGTGCTGTACCGGTGGCATTTTTGTTTGGTGGCTTGTCGGTAGGCGGCCGTTTTGTGCAGGGTGCTTTGGGAATGAGCTTTGGTGTTGATTATGCGCTGCTAGGCGTGCTGATGATTACCCTGGTTGCGTTTCAATTTTTCTACCGTTACAAAATTGTGGTCGTAAATACAAACAGGGAGAAAGCCGATGTGGGAGTTTTGGGTACGAAGTCTTGATGCCTCGACAATCTTTTTAATTGCCGGGCTTGGCGAGCTTTTTGGACAGCGTTCTGGCATTTTGAACGTGGGTGTAGAGGGCGTGATGTTGTTTGGTGCCACGCTGGGCTTTATCACCGCGCAGATGACAGGCAGCTATTTGCTGGGCTTTGCCATTGGCATTGCCATTGGTGGCTTGTTGGGATTCTTGCATGGCTTTTTCTCTATTACGCTTGGCGGTGACCAGGTTGTAAGTGGCATGGGTATCTGGATACTGGGCTTTGGCTTAACCACTTATTTGGGATCTCCCTTTACCGGGCCACTCGGCATGGAGCGGATTCCTACCATCTTTGGATTATCTCCCTTTTTCTACGTTGGGATAATTTTGGCAGCAATCATCTATTTTGTTTTAACACGAACGAGTTTGGGTTTAAGGATTCGTTCCGTGGGTGAAAACCCAGCCGTTGCCGAAGTATCGGGCATTAGCGTGAGCAAAACCCGCTATTTGTGCGTGACGGTGGGGGGAATGTTGATGGGCTTTGCCGGGGCAGTTTACGGGCTCGATTACAACCCCGTTTGGAGCTACAATTTTTTGCTTGGTTGGGGCTTTATAGCCTTGGCACTGGTGTTCTTCTCAATGTGGAATCCGTTGATTTTGCTGGGCGGTTCGCTGCTGTTTGGCACGATGTGGCAGCTTTCGCTTAGCCCGGAACTGGTGCTGCCAGGCGTTTTATCTCGCTATATCTGGCGGATGGTGCCTTTTGGCATTACGGTCATTGTGCTGCTGTTCATGTCTACCAAGCGATTTAGAACCCGATGGGGAGCAGCCAGGCCTGAGGCATTGGGGCAGCCATATTTGAAGGAATAATTATTGTGCAGCTTGCCGACGGCCGATTTCTTCACGAACTACGGGTGCAACTTTGGTGCCTAACAGTTCAATGGCGTGCATCATCTTGTCATGGGGCATGGTGCCGACGCTCATTTGTAGCAAAAAGCGGTCGTGGTTGAATAGGTCGTGCTGAAACAGAATTTTCTCGATTATCTCATCTGGACTACCGACAAAATTTGCACCGCGTAAGGTGCAAGAAGCATCGAACTGCTGACGGCTCATTGGCGGCCAGCCGCGCTCACGGCCGATTTTGTTCATCACCTGGACAAAAGGCGGAAAGGCAATATCGTGGGCTTCCTGGGCATCGTCGGTAATGAAGCCGTGGGAGTTGATGCTAACGGCTAATTTTGCGCGATCATGACCTGCCTGGGCGACCGCGCGATTGTACAAAGTCACCATTGGCTCAAACTGTTCCGGGTAGCCACCGATGATAGCCAGGGCGAGTGGCAAGCCAAGTGTGGCGGTTCGCACAACGGATTCTGGCGTGCCGCCAACGGCCACCCAAACAGGCAGCGGGTCTTGAACCGGACGCGGATAAACGCCTTGCCCAGTTAGCGCAGGGCGATGCTTGCCCGACCAATTTACCTCAACGTCCTCCCGGATTTTTAGCAGAAGTTCCAATTTTTCGGCAAAGAGCGTATGGTAATCACGTAAATCGTAGCCAAAGAGGGGAAACGATTCGATGAATGAGCCGCGCCCGGCCATGATTTCGGCACGGCCGTTTGACAGCAAATCTAGCGTAGCAAACTGCTGAAACACCCGCACTGGATCATCAGAGCTCAGCACGGAAACGGCACTGCTAAGGCGGATGCGCTTGGTGCGGGCGGCAGCGGCAGCCAAAATGACGGCCGGAGCTGAGGAGACAAAATCGGGCCGATGGTGTTCTCCTAGTCCAAAGACATCTAATCCAACTTGATCGGCCAGCTCGATGGTTTCAATTAGCTCTTCTAGTCGCTGCGCAGAGGTGATGAGTTCACCCGTTGTGGGGTCTGGCGTCAGTTCTGCAAAGGAATAGAGTCCAATTTCAAAAGGTTGCTTTTCACTCATGAGGTTTGTTCCAGGCGGCGGGCGATTGTCTCTTTCACCAATTCTACATCTGCCGGAAGATTGACGGGCGGGTTGGCGTATTGGCTTTCGGCTTCGGGTAGAGTGCCTTCGTGGTATTGCACTTTGAATTGGGTGAATTTGAGGCCGTGGGCGGTGCTAATAACGACGGTGCGATCATCTTTGTGGATGACCCCTTTATCTACTAATTTGAAGAGGGCGGCGAGGGCAACGGCCGTATGCGGACAGGTATACATGCCAGTGCGATCAGCCAAAGCGGCCGCATTCGCCAACTCATGCTCCGACGCCTGCGCCACAATGCCGTTGGTGGCCTGGATCGCCTGCACCGCTTTCTCATAGCTCACCGGGTCACCAATGCGAATGGCCGATGCCTGGGTATCCTGGGCTTGTTGAGCAACCTTGTCTTGGAAGCCATTGAGGTAGCTTTGGAAAAACGGATTGGCTTTGGCTGCCTGCGCCGCCACGAGTCGAGGTGTCTTGTCGATGATGCCCAAATCGAGCAGCAGCTTGAGCCCTTTGTAGGTGGCGCTGATGTTGCCCAAATTGCCCACTGGCAGGATGATCCAGTCCGGCACTTCCCAATTAAACTGGCGCACGATTTCGATTCCAACCGTTTTTTGCCCCTCGATGCGCAAACTGTTCATTGAGTTGGCCAGGTAAATGCTGTTGTCCTTCGTCAGCTCCTTGACAATTTGCATACAGCCGTCGAAATCGGTGTCCAGTGCCAAAACGTGCGCGCCGTTGGCGATGGGCTGGATGAGCTGGGCGGCACTCACCTTGTTCTGTGGCAAAAAGACGATGGACGGGATACTCGCTGCCGCCGCGTAAGCTGCCAAAGCCGCGCTTGTGTCCCCAGTGCTGGCGCAGGCCACGGCCTTTACCGGATTGTTGGGCAGGGTCATCATCTGCTTCACCACGCTGACCAGGACGGTCATGCCCAAATCTTTGAAGCTGCCGGTGTGGCTGTTGCCGCACAGCTTGATCCACAGGTCCGACAGGCCAATTTGCTGCCCCAGCCGCTCCGCCCAGAACAGGTTAGAGTTGCCCTCAAACATGCTCACGACGTTGTCGTTGTCCAAATCGGGGATGACCCACTCTTTCATAGCCCAGACGCCGCTGCCGTAGGGCCACTGGGTGCCGCCCGCACGTTGGTCGAGCAAGGTTTGCCATTGCTCGGCGGTGCGCTGGCGCAAGGGTTCCAGGTCGTGGTGGACTTCTAGCAGACCGCCACAGGTGGGGCAGGTGTAGATGACATCGTAAATGGAATAGCTGCCGGGGCAGCCCCGGAAACAGTGGAAGGTCGCTTTGAAATTCATGGAGAGGATTTTACTTGGTTTGATGAGATTGCTCCAGAGAAGTTGAGTATTGGTTTCATGAACTATTCTCTTTTTCCATTGCTTCTTTGGCCTCGCGGTAAATTCCTTCCCTCTTAATACTAGACATCATTAAAATTGTTATAAAAAATGCAATGATTCCCGGGCAAAAAACAATTGTAATTGGGTGGGCAAGTTCTGATGGTGCGCATTGTTGTGGATCCCATCCGTAGAAGCCAAAGGCCATTAATGAACATGAAAGCGTAAAAGTTGCCCAGCCCATTACACCTAGGAGTAACAATGTATTTGAGTCTAATTTTTCTTTTCGCTCTCTCCAAGCATACCGGGTAAATTGAATAGCAGGTACAAGAGAAACTACAAATCCTAAGATCAATAGAATTAATTGAACATTACAACTGTTTGAACCCATCAGTCTCTACCTCACTGGCAAGATTGATTACAAATTGCGAGCGTATTTTACCATAAAAACTTCGCATATTTGCCCAAGATGCAAAATATAATTGACATTTTGCAATATATATTTTACAATGCTGCCATGCGTGATATTCAGATTGGCAATAAGGTGCGATTGGCCCGAATTGAAGCAGACTTGACCCAGCAAGAGCTGGCGGATCAGGTGCGCGTCACCCGACAGACGATTGGGCTTATTGAAAGTGACAAATATAATCCGACGATCAAACTGTGCCTCATGCTGGCGAACGTGTTGGGCAAGCGTCTGGATGACCTGTTTTGGATCGCCGGGTTCGAGGAGGATTAAAATGAATTTTGATGAACGTTCACAGCAGGTTGCAGGGCAAAGCGCGATGATCATGCTCGGCTTGACCCAAACCGCCTTGGGGATCATTTTGTTGGTTCGCCTGTACGTTTTCGATCAACCTGATTCTGAACTGCGAGATATTCAATGGGTCTTGCTGGGGTCGATTGTGGGCTACTTTGTGCTTCGCTCATTTTTAGGCGGCATTATGCCCGTGCCAACGGTGAAGCAGGCAGCTTTGGCTTACGTGGGCATGACGATCTTTTTGTTCGTGGTGTTGAGCCTGTGGCTGGGTCTGCCTGACTTGTCTGAATGGACGACGAATGTGCTGCCCGCCATTTTAGGGCCGGCTATCATTGTCGGTGGCTATTGGCTCGTTGCCGCGCTGGGTAAGCGGCGGATTGAGCGGGAGATTCTCGACTAGAGGGATGCCATTCATGAAAAACTCATGCAGTCCAGTAGAAATTCGTTTAAGGTGTATTGTTGAATTCGCCGAACTGCATGAGCAAGGAAAGCAAAAGTAATGGTTTTTCGACAGAAGCCGATCTTGATCCCCTTACTGTTGTTCACGTTGTTGATTTCGCAACTGTATGTAGCCGAGCAAACAGATGCCTTTGATTTACCAGACAATTTTGAGAATGTACAGGTTATTGGTGATTTAGTTGATCCAGATGGGTTTGCTTTTTCGCCGGACGGCCGTATGTTTATCAGTGAGCGGATTACGGGTCGATTGCTCGTTGCAAAATTCAACGCCGCCAGCCAAGAATGGGAACTCAATCCACAACCTTTTTACACATTCGACATACCCAAAGACGACGAGGAGAACCCGGAAGCGCATCGCTCTGCTGGGCTGCGCGACATCGCGTTTGACCCCAACTTTGCTGAAAATGGCCTTGTTTATGCTTTTTACATGAAAGATGAACTGCTGCACAACCGGGTCGTGCGGCTCAAAGCGAGTGAGGCAAACCCTGATGTGGCGGATTTAACTTTTGGGGTAAATGGGGAAGAGCTGCTGCTAGAGATGCCGTTTAACGACACAATCTCCAGCGGCAGCCACAATGGCGGGGCCGTCGAATTTGGCAATGACAATATGCTGTACATCACCACCGGGGATGGTTGGGAAGGCGACAATCCGGGCGATCCTGTGCAATCGCTGGAAACGTTTACGGGCAAAGTTTTCCGCATAAGTTCCGATGGCACTATTCCAACGGATAATCCATTTTATGATTCGACGACGGGTGATTATCGGGCCATCTATGCCCTGGGATTGCGCAACCCTTACACCATGTCGCGCCACCCCGATACGGGCGTACTTTACATTAACGATGCACGCGGAGACAAGAAGGATCAGATTTACATTGTTGAAGCGGGCGTAAATTATTTACATGAAGGGTCTGGTATTGGCGAGGATCGTTCACCCTGGGCAAACGGGGCCAATGCCGGGGGCGAACTGATCACGGGTGGCGCGTGGTATCCAACCAGCGGCGGGCCATTCCCCGCCCAATATTGGGGGAGCTACTTTGTGGCTTTGTGGGGCAGCAACAGCAGCAATGTGGGTCAGATCAGCTATGTGCAGTCGGATCAGGGCGATTCTGTTTTTGCTTTTGAAACAAATATTGGCGTCGCTGGAGCCAATGGTATTTACGTAAAACCAGTTGCCACACGCATTGGGCCAGACGGCAATTTGTATTACATGCTAACAACGTACACAACCAGCAGCGGGGCCATCCACATGGTGCGCTACACAGATCAACAGACGGTTGCCACGCCAGCATTGCTGCCTGACGGGGGCAATTATGCAAATTCTGTGTCGGTGACAATGAGTACAATCACCCCAGGTGCTGAGATTTATTACACAACGGATAATTCGGAGCCTACCCAGTTATCTACGCTGTACACCGCACCCATCACGATTAGTGAAGATACGATTGTGAAAGCCAGGGCGTTTTTGGCGGGCTTGAACCCCAGCAGCACCGTCTCGGCGATATACACCTTTGGCGATCAGCCAGATAATGTGCCACCCGTTGCCGATGCAGGTGACGACCGCAGCGTGATTGTTGGCCAGGTTGTAACGTTGGATGGCAGCGGTTCTTACGATCCAGATGGTGACGATGATTTTCTGACCGATGAGCAGTGGACGCAGCTTGCTGGGCCAGCAGCGGCGATTGTGGATGCAACGGAAGAGATTGCCTTTTTTACCCCTGTTGTGGCCGGGGTGTATGTTTTCGAACTGGAATTGAGCGATGGGTTTGATACGGCCGTCGATACCGTCACGATTACGGCCGTTCCGCCGCCGCGCATCATGAGTGGCATCACTGTTTACTACACCTTCGAGGCGGGCTCTGGCTCAACCATTTTCGACAGGGCTGAAAGCGGGGAGCCGTTGAACCTGGAAATTGAGACTGGCAGCAATGTCACCTGGATTCAGGACGGTGGCCTGATTGTGAATAGTGCTAGCTCGATCACAGGACAGGATACAAAAATTTACGATGCTTGCACCACCAGCAATGCCATCACTATCGAAACATGGATAACTCCTGACAACATCAGCCAGAGTGGGCCAGCGCGCATTGTTTCTTTTTCAGCTGATACGTTAAACCGGAACTTTACCTTGGGGCAGGAGGCTGACCAATTTGATGTGCGACTGCGCACCTCTACAACCAATGACAACGGCACGCCGTCCGTTACTGCGCCGGACGCCACGGCTAAAACCAGCCTGACCCATGTGGTATATACGCGCAGCCCCAACGGTGCGGCGAGCATCTACGTCGATGGCCTTTTGCAAACAACGAGCACAGTTGGCGGCGATCTGATGGGTTGGGACGAGTCATACAATTTGTTGCTGGCTAATGAAGCGACCGAAGATCGTCCCTGGCTGGGTGAGTACCAACTGGTGGCTATCTTTTGCCGTGTGCTGGCACCAGGGGAAATTAGCCAAAATTATTATGCAGGCGCACAGCCTTTGGGTACGGCCGTATTTCTACCGCTTATCGTCGATCAATGATTGGTGGAGGCGGTCATTTGCACGAGGAGTCTGCCGGTGGCTTCGGCGCGCTGTTGCCAAGGTGCGATGAACGGTATGGTTTGGGGGTAGGCTGCCTGAAGTTGCTGGTAGTTTTGTACCCAATCTGCGCAACTGTCTTGTAGATTGGCTAGCAGTTGGGGCAGGGCGTCGTACTGTACGGCCATTCGCAACAAATTCAGCAGCATCGTTTCCCGGCTGCCAAAACCGCGCGGTAGGTCAAAGTGACGGCCCAGCTCCCCAATGTTGTCTCGGCTGAGAGTGATGCCGCTCAAGGCAGGCAGCAGCAGATGGCGGGCGATCTCTTTGAAGCCCGTTTTTTCATTAGCGAGGATATCTTGCGTAGGTGGTAAAAATGGGTGAACGGTGGCGGTGCTGGCATCTAGGTCGTCTGCATGGGTGAGTAAAAGCGTAAGCGTTACCTGGGCCAACTCGGCAAAGAAGGAATTGGCCTGGCACTGTATGGCCAGCAAACACGCAGGCACCCAGCGCAGCAGATGCCTTTGCAGAAAAAATTGTTGCCTTGTTTGCCAGTCGCTGATGGCCGGTTCATGATCAGACTCCCACGCTTCGGCCTCTTGCGCCACTAAAAAAGCGAGGCAGGCGAGCTCCTGACCCAGATGGTCTGCCTGGTTGTTGTCGACGGCCGTTTGGTAGCCCAGTTGAAAATAAAGTTGATTGACAACGGCCGTACTTTCGCCGCCTACCAGCCCATCCGCACCCAAAAAGTAGCTCTCAAAGGGAAAAATATTGAACTGAAACAGTTTGTGGTGGCTGGCTGCGGCGGCGTCGGCGTTGAACGGGTGGGGCCGGACGGCCGTTAATTCTGGGATTTGCTGCACGTAGGGTAGAGAAACGGCCGTAATTCCCTCCAAAAATAATTGGCTAAATAGGCGGTAGCTGAAGCTTCTAGCTCGCGCCCGTTGGGCCTGGTTTAAGCCGGACCCACTCTGTGTGCGGGAGCCGGGTTTGGAAGAAGGCATAAAGATACATTCCTGTGAGTGCGCCAAAAAAAGTAATGAGCATGATGAAGTTGCCCGCACCAATGTGCGCATAGATGGGGCCGGGACAAGCACCAGTAATCGCCCAGCCCATGCCAAAAAGCGTGCCGCCAATGACATTGCCAGGGTGAAACGGCCGTCGCTTAATCGTAATGTCTGCCCCCTCAATTGTCCGCGCTTCAAAGCGGCGAATCAGGAAAACAGAGACGGAGCCAACGGCAATCGCCGAGCAGATGACCAGGTACATATATGGGTCTTTGAACAAAAACATATCATTAATCTGAAACCAGGAAATCACCTGCGATTTAATGAGAACAATGCCGAAATAAATGCCAACGAGCAGCGTCATGAACCTGTTTTTGAATGTCACAATGGCCTCCTAGGGTATAAAAAGCGGTAGAATAAACCAGGTAGAAAGCAATCCACCGACAAAGAAGAACACGGTGGCCACAAGGCTACTCAGATTGAGTGCCGAAATGCCCATAATTGTGTGGCCGGAGGTGCAGCCTCCCGCATACCGCGTGCCAAAGCCAATCAAAATGCCGCCGGCAAACAGCCCCACCACGCCCAGCGGGGACGCATAAAATGCTGGAATGAAATTGCCCGGTTCGGCGGAGAGAAGATAGTTCCCCACAAAGCCGCCAATCAGAACGCCCAGCACAAAAATGAGGGTGCCAGTATGCTCGCGCCAGCTGTAATTCTTGCTCAGGTAAGGCAGCTTGCTATTGGGCCTACAGGCCGCGCCGATATGTCGTAAGCTGCTCGAGATGCCAAGATTTTTACCGGTTAATAACAACAAAATGGGAACTGCAAGACCAATAAGCGGCCCAGAAACATACCAGGGCCAGGGTTCCAAAAGCCAGGCTAACATCCTCTTTCTCCTTGTTTTTCGGGGTAAAACAGTAAACGAGTTGTTATAAAAACAGACTGGTTCAATCTCAAAGATTGAACCAGTCTCCACTTCCATTTTTTAAACGTTGCAAACTTTGCCTTCGGCATCAAGCATAGGGAAGCCTGCATGTTCCCACGCTTCCATGCCGCCGGTGACGTTGTAGAGATGCTTGAAGCCTTCGCGCTTCATGATGCTAATAGCGGTGCTGGAGCGTTTGCCAGTGGCGCAGGTGATGGCCACTGCTTGCTCTTTGGTCAGTGGCAGCGTGTCTAGCTGAGCCGGACTGGTAAGCTGGGGCACCAAGCGCGTGTATGGCAGAAAATGGGCTTTCTCGATGTGGCCTTCGTCCCACTCTTCGCTATCACGCACGTCCAGCACTTGCAGTCCGTTGACCGACAGCTTGTGGTGCAGCGTGTGAACGTCCATTTGTGGAACCGTTTCAATATGCTGACCTGCTTCCATCCAGGCCTCGATGCCGCCAGCCAGAAAACCATCCACACGGCCATCCAAGGCAATGAAAGCCATCTTGTAAATCGCTTCCTGCGCTTCCTCGTCGCTGTTCATCAACAAAATCAGGGGCGCATCGTCCGGCGTCATCCAGCCAACGCGCTGCTCAAATTCGCTGCTCTCTAGCTGGACGTTAATGGCTCCAGGAATATGCCCCGCGCCAAACTGTCCCGAGGTACGGCCGTCTACCACCACATGCCCTTTTTCCATTAACTCGGCAACCTGAACGGCCGTCAGCGGTTTAGCCTTAGGAATTTGCTTGGTAAGCGGGAGTTTGCCCTGGTTTGTTGCTACGATGTTGAGAATATTGGCCGGTTTCAGCGGCTGATCATCCTGCATGTAGCGGACAAATTTTTCTTTGTCTTTGAACTTTAGCGAATCGTTGTAGCGTCTTTCGTATCCAACCGTCGTGGCAACCTTGCCACTCGTGACGCGGCCTCAGGTAGAGCCAGCCAGATGACCGGGATAGACCTCAACGTGATCGGGCAAATTCAAAAAGCGGGGGATCGAAACATCAAACAGGACCGGGGCACCTTCATCGCCAGCCTGAGCCAGATCGGGCCGGGCGACGTCCCCAACCATCACAAAATCGGCCGTGAGAATGAACCACGGCTCGTCGCCGCGTGGAAAATCGTACACAAGCAGGTTGATTTGTTCCGGGCGGTGGCCAGGCACATGGACAATTTCCATCCCCACGCCCCCCATGCGAATCATGTCGCCATGCTTCACGCGCGTGGCTTCGTAGGTGATGTCGGCCAGCTCAGGCAAAATTAGCTCCGCGCCAGTCGCCACTGCCAGCCAGGTCGCCCCCGATATGTGGTCGGCGTGGCTGTGCGAATCAATGACGTACCGAATTTTGGAGCCTTTCTTCTTAGC
Source organism: Candidatus Leptofilum sp. (assembly GCF_965223285.1). Classification (GTDB taxonomy): domain Bacteria; phylum Chloroflexota; class Anaerolineae; order Promineifilales; family Promineifilaceae; genus Leptofilum. The sequence goes on from NZ_OZ244997.1 coordinate 1,383,596, forward strand.
CATATCCAGGTAGGGCTGGATGTCCCAAAGGGGATCAAAAACGGCGCATTCGCCGGTTTGCTGGCAGCCGAGCATGTAAGCGGCACAGCCTGTTTCTTCTCGGATTAAGGTTTCAAACCACATCTGTTACGCTTCCTTGCACTGCCTTAAAAATAAGGGTCAGTATACTCATGGGATAAAAATAGTGGGTAAGGACATTGTAATGATTTGGTAAATGTTTATCTGCCAAAGGGTTCTTCTGGTAATTTGTACGCTTCTTTGATCGGTTTGAGTGGACGTTTCAGCCAATACGGCCGTCTCGTGCCATCCGGGCTGGTGTCCATTGCCGAGCGGGTCAGTGCCTTCCATTCTTCGTACACCTGCATCGATTTGGTTGTGTCCACCCAGACGTCACCGTGCTTGTCGTGCGGCTTCGCTTTTTGCACATTGATCGCCTTTTGCAGCCAGCAGTGCGCCCCACTGAGCGGGTCGGGATGCACCGCGTGGGTCAAATTTTGATGCACGCCCACATCCTTCCACCAAATGCGCTCGGTGTCCGGGTCAAACGTTTGCCACGACGACCCTTGCTTAAGAATGTTCAGCTTGTGTTCCGCGCCGTTTTCTTCCAGCCGCGCCAGTGCCGACATGCCAGGATTAACGCCCACGTCTTCTTGCAATCGCCAGCGACCCAGGTGATGGCTCATGGCAATCACCCCCGGCTTGATGCCTTCCGTCACCCACACCTTGTCTACAAAGTAGCCAGTCTCGGTTTCCACACGGATGAGGTCGCCCGTTTTTACGCCGAGGCGTTGGGCATCGCTGGGGTGCATCCAGACGGGATTTTTGTGGCTGATTTCGTAGAGCCATTTGGCGTTGGCGCTGCGAGTGTGGATGAGCGTGGGCAGGCGAAAGTTGGGCAGCAGCAGCATTTCACCTTGGCTGCGGTCAATGTTGTCGGGATGGACGTGGCTTTTGAGCGGCCAGGGGATGGTGTACTCACGCTCCGGCCAGCCCCAGTTGTGCATCGTTGGGCTGAAAAATTCCAGCTTGCGGCTGGGGGTTACTACGCCGACTTTGGCTTTGTCATCCACAATCACGCCGATGATTTTGCCATCTTGGTGGATGCGGCTTTTTTCATCAATTGTGAATTGTGAATTGTGAATTGTGAATTGTGAACCAGTCTCCAATCTCTGGTCTCCAGTCTCCAATTCTTTTTCGTAAGGGACGTAATTGTGAGATTTCACCTCAAAAACACCATATTTTTTCATATATGCCAGCGGGGTGAGGTTTTCGGCAGCGGCCGTTTCTGGCAGGCCGGGTACGCTGTTTTCAAAAATCCACTGGTGGTACTCATCCTGAGTGATGATTTCGCCGGGGCGGTAGGGGCTTTCAAAATATTGGCGAATGCCCAGGCTGCCGTCCGGGTCCATATTCACAGAAAGTTCGACCCAAAGCTCATTTTCTTCCCACACTTCGCCGGGATTGGCTTCCCAGGTGTACTTCACCTTTTGGCCCAATTTTTCCATCGCTACGCGGCGCACGGGCTGGCGGAAGGCGATCCATTGGCCAGAATGGGTTTCCTGGCTCATGAGGTCGTGCCGCTCGGCGGAGTGCCCCATCGGCAGGACGTAATCGGCGAACCAGGCGGATTCATTCCAGGTGGGGGTGAGGGCGACGTGGCACTTGATTTGCTCCTCGTCGCGCAGCGATTTGAGCCACATGAAGCCATCGGGATTGATCCACATCGGGTTGTAGACGCGGGTGAAGTAAACGTCAATGTCGCCGCGCCCTTCTTGCAAAAAGTGGGGCAGGAGGAAGCTCATTTCGTAATGGGCAAAGGGCCATTCGTGAGGCAAATGAAGCTCGTTCCAGGTGTCGCCAGCGGGCGGGCTGCTGAATGGCTTAGGCACAAATTTGCTCCAGCTGTTGGCATTCACGCCGCCGGGCGTGCCGACGCTGCCCGTGAGTACGTTCAAAAAGAAGAGGCAGCGTGCCACTTGCCAGCCGCCCAGGTTCCCAATGGATGCGCTGCGCCAGGTGTGGGTGGCGAGACGGCCGTCACAATTCCCCACCAGCCGCGCCGTCTCCACAATCCGCTCAATCGGCACCTGAGACTCCTCGGCGGCGCGTTCAAAGGTGAATTCGGCGTAGAGGTCTTTTAGTAGGCGATCGAACAGATCGAAATTGCGTTTTTCGTATTGCGTATTGCGTATTGCGTCTGCTAACTGATTACTGTTTACTGCTAACTGATTACTGGCTACCGCTTCCAGCGTCTCCTGCCAATTCACCCACCGCCGCACAAAATCTTTGTCATACAGGTCGTTTTGGATGAGGTGGTTGGCGATGGCCAGCAGGACGGTTTGTTCGCTGCCGGGCCAGGTGGTCAGCCAGACGTCGCTGAGGCTGGCGGTGTTGCTCAGGCGCGGGTCGAAGGTGATGAGCTTGGCCCCATCCATCTTGCCCTCGATGATGCGCTGGGCGTGGGGGTTGAAGTAGTGGCCCGTTTCCAGGTGGCTGGAGATGAGCAGGATGACGCGGGCGTTGGCGTGGTCGGGGCTGGGCCGGTCAAATGCGCCCCAGAGGTAGTAGCCCAGCCGTGCCCCGCTGGAGCAGATGTTGGTGTGGCTGTTGTGGCCGTCTACACCCCAGGCTTGAATGGCGCGGTTGGTGTAATGGTCCTCGCCGGGACGGCCAACGTGGTACATGATGCCGTCTTTCCGCTTCAGGCGGCTCTCGCGCATCTTGCCCGAAATTTCACTGACCGCTTCATCCCAGCTTATCCGCTTCCACTTGCCTTCGCCGCGTGCGCCGACGCGCTTGAGCGGGTAGAGGATGCGTTCGGGATCGTAAATTTGGTTGTGGGTTGCCGGGCCTTTGGCGCAGTTGCGGCCGCGGCTGCCGGGATGTTTGGGATTGCCCTCGAATTTCTTGATTTCCAGCGTGGTTTTGTCCACGTAAGCCAGAAGGCCGCAGGCGCTTTCGCAGTTGAAGCAGACGGTGGGTACGAGCATGTAGCGGCGAGCGATTTTTTGCGGCCACGCCTTGCCGTCGTACTCAACCCAGTTGTCCCAATATTCGGGTGGAGGGTATTGGCTGAGACGGCCGTCTGGCTGTTTCACGGTCAGCATGTGTACGTCGGACGGGGGCGCTTCGTTAAATTCCGGTAGGGCTTGTCCGGCGACGTTGGTAGGTTGCGTGGGTAACGGCCGTTCCCGTTCCGGCGGCGCACCGACCTTGAGCATGTTGCTGAGAAAGTTGATTACTGAACGATTTTCACTCATAATGGTGTCACTTCACTTTTTAGTAGATAAAGGTGCACAAATGGACGATTTACAAATCAAGATAACTGATGATGGTGTGTTAATTCCGCTGGACTATTTGCAAAATGCCCGCGAATTTGAGCTTGAAGTCCAAAATGGCGATGTTTTAATTCGCCCCAAACCTGCTGGCGAAAAGCTGCCGGTGCATGAGCGTTTTCCCTGGATTGGTATCGGTAACTCCAGCGATCCCACAGCTTCTGAGCGAGTTGAAGAAATCTTGGCCGCCGAAATTGATAAACGTTCTGGCTGGACACACAAACCGCCACTAGATGAAGAATCCAAATGAGCGCTTTGCTAGATACAGGCTTTATTCTGGCGCTCCTATCCACTAATGAAGTGGCCCATAAACGCTGTTTACAAGTGATGGAGAATGAGCAAGAACCCTTGATACCCACACCGGTTTTGCCAGAATTAGCGTACATGGCCATTCGCAATGTGGGATACGAAAAATTCATTACGTTTGTTCGCTTTGCGTTGTTGGGAAGGCCCAAATTGATATATCCTGTTGAGGCTGATTTCTCTCGTATTGCTGATCTCATGGAAAAATATGCCGACAGCAGGCTTGATTTTGTAGATTGTGCCATTACGGCGATGGCTGAACGACTCAACATTTCTCGCATCCTTACCGTTGACCAGCGTGATTTTCGCATGATACGGCCGTCTCACATCCCCGCTTTTGAAATTCTCCCCTGAGGCAAGTTGGATTCGGCCGTTTCCGTTCCGGCGGTGCTCCGACCTTGAGCATGTTGCTGAGAAAGTTTAGAAGACCTTGTTTTTCACTCATAATAATTTCCAGTGCTGCCTCGCGTATCATTCCATAATCTTTTCAAAAGCGGTTCGATAGTGGTCATCAATTCTGGTTCGTCACAAGTTATTGTCTCGATTGCATGAATATCTTGTTTATAGCTCACCTCAATGCCTCTAGTGAAATAAACTGGCTTATCGTTCTTAATCGTTTTTTCTACTTTAATTGTGATGTAAATGTATAAATCACTTTCGGTTAATCCGTGCTGAGAAGCAGTTGAAATCATCAAATGCCAAAGAGATTGTCCTGCTCGAAAATACTTTGCATATTCACTCTGCTTCAATTGTTCGACTAATCGAACCAAAGGCTTTACGTAATCCCAACCAGCAGAGGCTAAAAGCCTGTCATAAAATTCGGTAAGGTAATCCCAGGACTTTAAGTTTTTTTGTGCTAATTCTTCCGAGATATGCATCGCGTTGGCTATTTTGAATCTCCTGTGATGACATGACGAAGCAGTTTTATGCTTTTGTCTGGATGTACTCTTCAGGTGTAAGAACTTGTAGCGTTGATTTTCCCTGAAAATGCCGTGCATTCCAGGTGACGAACCGGGTTGCATTGGGCGTTCGTTCAGCCAAATTAAGAATTAGAGAATCCATAAATGGCATTTGTACGGTGCGCATTTTTTGATACGGCCGTTCAAATATCTCTTCTCGAAAGGTAGGTGCAGCCGTCGTAAGCGATGGATTCGTTGGCCAGATGATGAGCAGTTGGTAAGCATCAATTAACCAGGAACGCCACTCATCTAGTCGGTCTGGGGACAGGTTAAAGGACATCTTTCCCAGCAATTCGAGAACATTGTAGATGGTCGTGGCTGGTTGATCTGCTTGAACTTGCTCCAAGAAAATCGAGTTAGTTGCCTGTCGCTTATCCTTGTGAAAGGCAAAGGCCAGCCACAGCACATCCGTATCAATTACAATCATGAGCGTCCTCGTAAGGAACGCATCCCTTCTTCTAGCGTCTCATCCGGCGCGGTTTTATATTCTTCACGCACCTTTTCAGCTAAAACCAGCCCTTTTTGCCTGGCTTCTGAACTTGCGTCCGGGTAGGTGATGTGTAAACCTGCCAGCGAACGTTCAGCCTCCAAGAGCTTTTCGTATCGTTTATAGCCAATGATAGCCACGCGCGGTTCGCCATACCGCTCGATAACAACGTCGCCTTCAATGAGTGCCTTGTCCATAATACGGCCGAAATTTTGTTGCGCTTCACTTGATTTAACTTGCACGGTCATAGCTTCCTCGCTGTTCTCTAAATTACCTAACTTATCTATTTTAGATAATTTTATTGAATTTAGCTGTGCATGTCAATCTATCTATTAGCTATTTGGTATTTCCTGCGGAGCCATGACAAAGGCGTATTCGTATAGGTAGAGACCCGCTGCGGCAAAAACGGCCGCAATCGCCCCCACAACCACCACATCCGCAAACAACCAAACCAGCAGCAGCGGCAACAGATGCCCCAGCCCAATGCTGCCCAGCCAGAAATGGTTTTTGTAACGGCCGTGACTAATTTCGTGCGCCGCCTTGGCCGCCACTTCACTGGCGTGCGGGATGGAAAATTCGCCCACCAGGGTGACGAACAAATCCACAACGAGGGCAGCTACGAAAATGATCACACTCACTTCGGGCATGTCGCGGGGCAAATCCATGAACAAATCGAGCAGCAGCATCATGCCGGAGCCCATCATCATCGCTTGTACCACCAGATGGAAGGGCAGCAGCGGGCTTTGCCACAAATCGCGTCCTTCGGCCTGGGCAAAAAGAAAAGCGGTGTAAACGGCCACGCCAATGGCAAAAGGCAACCCCACCCAAAGGTAGACGGCACGTAAAGTAGGAACGTCATAGTCAAAGAGTAAACCGCCAAGTTCGTATAACCACCACAGACCACCAATCACCGTGAAGCCAATGAGCAGCACTGCGCCGCGCGCCAGCCAGCTTTTCCACTGCGGTCGCAGCAAGATGTACAAAAACCGCTCCGGTTTTTCCAGGTCGTAAACGAGCAGGCCGGTGGTGATGGCTACAAACAGTAGCGAGAGGAAGCCCGCGCCCACGGCCACGACCGGATCAAAGCTAAACCAGTCCAGCCCCCAGCCCAGCGCCAGGACCATGAAGATGCCCGCGCCAATGCCTTTAGTAACCAGATAGGCGGGCACGGGCCAATGCCACGGGATTTTGTGCTGGGCATTGTAGCCAACCTGAACCATGTGGTCTGCGACACGGCCGTTGCCAATCTGAATCGGCCCGGCCCACGGCTGCCCCTGTGTTCCCGGCGTGCGAATTAGCGTGCCATTGCTGTGGTGCGTATTGCGTAGCGCGTATTGCGTAGGAGGTTGTTTGCTTTTTGGGCTGGTTTCGTGAAGTGGAATTACGTCTGCCCACATGAAGGTTTCTGGGGTGCGCTCGGTGGCCGTGGGGTGCATGACGACATCGTTGCCCTCGATGTAGAACAGCTTGGGGGCTGTGCCTTGCTCGGGTTTGCGAACTGTTACATCTTGCGTTGCCAGCAGTTGGGCAATTTCACTTTGCGGGTCGTTCATGTCCCCGGCAATGATGGCGTGTTCCGGGCAGACGACCACGCAGGCCGGCTCTAGGCCGATGTCAGTGCGATGGGCGCAGTAGTGGCATTTTGCGGCCGTTCCGTCCTCTGGATCGATGTAGATGGCATCGTAGGGGCAGGCTTGCATACATGCTTTGCAGCCAATGCAGACGCTGCTGTCGAATTCGACAATGCCGTCGGCGCGTTGGTACATCGCCTGGGTAGGGCAGATGCGGGCGCAAGGCGGGTTGGCGCAGTGGTTGCAGCGCGTTACCTGAAAATGGCGGCGTGTGTCCGGGTATGCGCCAGTCTCCACATATTTGACCCAGGTGCGGTAAACGCCTAAGGGTACTTCGTTTTCACTTTTGCAGGCGGTGGAGCAGGCGTGGCAGCCGATACATTTGCGATTGTCGATGATAAATCCGTAATTTTTGGCGGCTGCTTGACTGGTGAGAGGAGAAATTTCTGTCATAATATCGCTAGGTGTGTCTTTGTAAAAGGCAAATGAGTGGCAGATGATTCTGTTTGGCCAATTATGCGAGGGTCGGGTCTGAAAGACAACCTGACCAATTTGTTTTTACTGAACCCTTGCGCCATTATTACAAAATCTTTACAAAGCTGTCTACGCTAAAGCCCATGAAATCACCACATATCCTTGTTGTTGAGGATGAACTGAGCATTCAAACCATTGTCCGCACTTATTTGGAAAGCGCGGGTTTTACCGTGACGATCGTGGATGACGGCCGTAAAGCTCTGGCCCAAGCACGATTAATTCAGCCTGATTTGGTGGTGCTGGATTTGAACCTGCCGGGTATGGACGGCATGGAGGTGGCGGCACGGCTGCGTGAGGCGTCTGGTGTTTACATTCTCATGCTGTCGGCCAGGGGCGAAGAGGCAGACCGGGTGGCTGGTTTGCGCATTGGGGCCGATGATTTTTTAACCAAGCCGTTTAGCCCGCGTGAATTGGTAGCCCGGGTAGAGGCTGTGCTGAGGCGTCGCAGGGAAACGGCCGTTTCTACCACACATTACGCCTTCCAACATCTCACTATCAACCCAGATAGCCACGAGGCTATGGCCGCCGGGCAATTGCTGGAACTTACCGCCACCGAGTTTCAGGTGCTGCTGGCACTGGCCAAACACGCAGGCCGCGTGCTTACCCGCGATCAGCTCCTTTCTTTGGTTTGGGGCAGCGACTATTACGGCAATGACCGCGTGGTGGACGTGTATGTGGGCCAGGTGCGCCGCAAGCTGCAAGACGCCACTGGTCAGTTGCTCATCGAAACGGTGCGGGGGATTGGGTATAAGTTTGTAGATCAGAGGAAGTAGGAGATTGGAGACCAGAGATTAGAGATTTGATAATCTCCAGTCTCTCATCTCTAACCTCCTTTTTGCGAGGAAGAATGCCCTGGTACAAGAGACTCCGCTGGCGACTGATTGGTTCCCAATTTTTGGTGGCACTGGTGGGTGTGAGCATCATGATGTTGGCCACGCGCATCATTATTTTGAACAGTGCGCCGGTGGTTTTACGGCCGTTGCTGCAAGCCCTGGTGCAAAATCCCGACACCCTTCTTCAAACTGAAGCCGATCTTACCATTGCCTTTCGCAACGCGGTTTTGTTTTCGGTGCTGTTTGCCGCGCTAGGGGCCATTGCCGCCGGGATGTTCTCCTCGTTTTTGCTGTGGCGTACCATCATTGCCCCCTTGCGGCAGGTGGCCGACAGCAGCCAGCGCATTGCCGACGGCCGTTTCGACGAGCGCGTCACCGTGCCAGAAAGCAGCGGCGAGGCGATGGCCAAACTTGTAACCAGCTTCAACCAGATGACCGCCACGCTGGAAGAAGTAGAGCAGCAGCGGGTTGCTTTGCTGGGCAACATCGCCCACGAGCTACGCACGCCGCTAGCTGGCTTAAAAGGGTACCTGGAAGGCTTGATGGACGGCCTGTTCCCGGCCAACGAGGAGACCTTTGCCTGGATGAGCCAGGAGGCGGATCGCCTCAGTCGGCTGGTGGACGACATTCAACATTTGTCTCGCATTGAATCGGGGCAGTTCAAGCTGGATTTTCAACGGGTGGATGTGGCCCAATTGGTGCAGCGGGTGACAGCGCAGCTTGCCATTCAGGCACAGAGCAAGCAGATCAGCTTGCAGATTTCTCCGCCTGCTCATTCGGTTTTGGCATTGGCAGATGTGGATCGGGCGGCGCAGGTGCTCATTAACCTGGTAGGCAACGCCATTCGCTACACGCCAGAAGGTGGGCAGGTGTGGCTGACTGTGCTGGAAAATGGCCGTTTTGCCGAAATTAGCGTGCAAGATGACGGCTTGGGCATCCCGGTGGACTCCCTTCCCTACATTTTTGAGCGGTTTTACCGAGTAGACCAATCCCGCTCGCGCACCAGCGGCGGCACTGGTATTGGGTTGACGATTTCCCGCCATTTGGTGCGGGCCATGGGTGGGGAGTTAACGGCCGTTAGCGATGGCGAGGGTCAGGGCAGCTGCTTTACATTTACATTGCCGCTAGCATAAGACAGTTCGAGGGTCTGACCCTATTGTCGTTCCCAAATTTTAGTTGGAAAGTACGGCCGTTTGCGATACCCTTACACGCCGAATAAAGTAAAAACGGAAGACAATCTCAAAGGGAGCAAATTAAAATGCTGAATTTTTTGCCAGCCCCCATCATTGGTGGTGTGGCTTCAATAGTCATTGCCGTAAACACTCTGTTTTGGTGCCCCATTTTATACCTGGTGGCCATGGCTAAGCTGCTCGTTCCCATCAGGGCGTGGCGCAGGCGATGTACCCAAATTGCCATTTGGTTAGCCGAGGCATGGATTAGCGGCAACAGTGGCTGGATGTGGTTAACCCAACGCACCAAATGGCAGGTTACAGGTCTGGAGGGGTTGAGTTATGATGATTGGTATCTCGTCGTCTGTAATCATCAATCTTGGGTAGACATCTTTGTGTTGCAGCACGTTTTCAATAAAAAAATTCCATTCCTCAAATTTTTCATCAAGCAAGAGTTGATTTGGGTTCCCATCATTGGTTTAGCCTGGTGGGCACTCGATTTTCCCTTCATGAAGCGATATTCCAAAGAACAACTTGCCCGCAATCCTGAATTGCGCGGCAAGGATTTGGAAACAACTCGCAAGGCGTGTGAGCGGTTCAAAACCACACCTGTTTCCGTCATGAATTTCATGGAAGGGACGCGTATCACCCCCGCTAAACACAAAAAGCAGCAGTCACCGTATCGGCATTTGCTCAAGCCAAAAGCAGGCGGCATTGGCTTTGTCCTGGGCGCAATGGGTGACCAAATTCAAACCATGCTGGATGTCACGATTATCTATCCGCAAGGCGTGCCGGACGCGTGGGCGTTCATCCGGGGTGAGCTAAAGGAAGTTGAGGTGATCATCCAGAAACGGCCGATTCCCATCGAATTTCGCAACCAAGATTACCAAAATGATGAGCCATTCCGCGAAGCGTTTCACGCCTGGGTGCGTGACCTCTGGTGGGAAAAAGACCATCTGCTCAATGAACGGCTGGGCGTGGCTGAACGTTGATTGAGGCAGGAGCGAAGTATGGGTTGCAAGTGGCATGTGTAACCTTTGGCTGCTCTTTATGAAAAATCCCTTTTTGCAACGGCCGTTTCCAGTTAGCCCGTCCATGAATCAGGTGCGGATCATGGATTTGCCGGGTGTGGCTGTGCCAGCGTGGGTGAAGGGAAAGCGCGCCTTTGAGCTGCTTTCCAGCTTTGCTTTGCGCCAGCGCGTGCAAGATTTTGCTAACCCGCTTCAGCTTGCGGCCAACGATCCCGACCTATTGGAAAAATTTGACGCTTGCCTAACGGCCGTTTCCTCTCAAATCCGCTCTGCTGCCCAAAAAATCGCCGAGGAGTACGGCCGTTCACTCGCGTATTTGCTGCTAACGTTGAAGCGCGGCGACGCGATTAACCAGCAGGCGCGAGCCGATTGGCAGCCCGCGCATTGGGCATTTTGGCGGCAAATTGAGGCGGTTTGGCTGGGCGGCGGATTGCTTTCGGGGAATCTGGGGCAAATGACCGTTCCGCTGGCGCATAAACTGATTCACCAAAATGGATTCCCAGAGTTCCGGTTAGAACTGGCTCCATACGGCCGTCATCTACCGCTGTTGGGTTTGGCCCGGACAGCACCACCTAACACCGAGGTGATGTTGATTTTTGATTTTGGACAGACGGCCGTCAAGCGCGGCGTAGCTTATTACAAAAAGGGTAGATTGGCACAAATCACGCTGCTCCCAAGCGTGCCGTCCCCCTGCGACGATGTGCTTTTCCCTAGCCAGGAGTTAGCCGAAATTGCCCAATTTTCGGAGTGGCTGCTGGATTTATTGGCAGCGACGTGGCAAGAAACGGCCGAATCCCAGCACCAACTGAGCCAGAATATGGCCATCAGCCTGGCCTGTTACTTGCTGAATGGCCAGCCGCGCCCGGAAGATTGGGGGTGTTACGGCCGTATGCAACACCTGACCCCCAATCTGCATCAATTTCTTAACGAGGGTTTGCGTCGGCGATTGGGGAAGGGTGCCTCTATCACTCTGTGGCACGATGGGGCGGCGGCTGGATTGAGTCAGGCTGGAGCAGCCCAAACGGCAGTTCTCACCTTTGGCACCGCTATTGGCATTGGCTTCCCGCCGACAGCGGGCACATTTTGCCCAGTTGATCCCGCTTTGATCATTCAGCCCCCAGTTTGATACACTAGGCGTATGCCCGAATTTTTTAACGTCCTCCCCCCTGATGAAGCCCGTGAGCTGTTATTTCAGCATCTGACAGCCGTCTTGCCCAGCAAAACAGTACCCACCCCTGAAGCAAACGGCCGTGTGTTGGCAACGGCCGTCACTGCCCCCCACGCGCTGCCACAATTTCGTCGCAGCACGATGGATGGTTACGCCGTCCGCGCCGCCAACACCTTCGGCGCGTCAGAAAGCCTCCCCGCCTTTTTGCAGGTGGTGGGTGAGGTGCCGATGGGCCAACCTGCCAAGGTCACGCTCGGCACTGGTCAGGCGGCAATTGTTCACACGGGTGGCATGATTCCCGAAACGGCCGATGCCGTCGTGCAAATAGAGCAGACCCAGACGGTGAGCGGTGTTCAGTTATCGGTAAGCGGCAATTACGCCTATCCGTTTGAGATTGAGGTACTGAAATCTGTGGCCGTGGGGCAAAACGTGCTGCAAGTGGGTGAGGATGTGCCGCTTGGAGCCGAAATTTTGCCACAGGGTCATATTCTACGGCCGCAAGACCTGGGTGGCTTGCTGGCGTTGGGGATTGTATCTATAGACGTGGTGCGCCGCCCGCGCGTGGGCATTTTGGCCACGGGGGATGAGGTGATTGCCCCAAAAGAAACGGCCGCACCCGGCCAAATTCGGGATATTAACAGCTACACCGTGGCCGGATTGGTGGAGCAGGCGGGTGGGGTACCCATTCTGGGGGGCATTATCCCTGATGAGTTTGCCACGCTGGAAACGGCCGCTGCCAATCTGCTGGCCGAAACCGACATGCTTGTCATGTCTGCTGGCTCCTCGGTGAGTGTGCGCGATATGACCGTGCAGGTGATTGACCGCCTGGGCAGCCCCGGCGTGCTGTTGCATGGCGTTGCCACGCGCCCAGGCAAGCCCACCATTGTTGGCGTAGTAGAAGGCAAACCTGTTTTAGGTTTACCCGGCAACCCCGTCTCGGCAATGGTGCAGTTCGATATGTTCGGCGTACCAGCCATTTACCATCTGCAAGGCGTCAAAAAGATGCCGCGCCGGGGGCTGGTATGGGCACAGCTTAGCCAAAATATTGCCAGTGAAACTGGTCGTGAAGATTATGTGCCTGCCCGTTTGGCAGATGGCCCTGAAGGTTTGCTGGCCACCCCGGTTTTTGGCAAAAGCAACCTCATCTACACCCTCGTCAATGCCGATGGGCTGATTAAAGTGCCGCTCAACAAAGGGGGGCTGCTGGCTGGGGATTGGGTGGAAGTTCGCCTCTTTTAGTTTATCCGCTCCGGCGTTCCGCAGACAAACCAAATCAAAAGCCCTGTGAGATTTGCATCCCACAGGGCTTTTTTTATCTACATCTAGATAGGCAATAGCCAGGTTTAGACTTTACGGGGCTGTTGCCGTGAACAAAATGGGCAGACCTGTAACAACCTCTGCACATTTGTCATGGTTGCTTACATTTGGTCCAGAGGTAAACACGAGTGAATCCCATTCACCTTCTGACCCAACACAGCTAATTTCATCGCCAATCGTAACTTCCATAGCGCCAACAGAAGCTGTTATACCACCATCTGCCGTTACAATTGCACTACCTGTGCCATCATCTTGTCCGTTGTAGAAAACTGATTGACCAAAGCTGGTCGGTTCTAATAACCCAGCAGAGTTAAACTCAGTGCCGACCATGATGTTAAGTACGGCAGTATCTCCAATAGCGATATTGCCAGCATTCCAGGTGAGACTTTCTTTAACCATGCCATCGAATGGGTCTGAAACTGGCAGAATTGTAACATTGCCTGGATCATCTGTTTCGAACGGTTGTGCTTCATTGCTGAAGGTGTCTTCCACAACAACGTTCGTCAGTTCCGTACCGCCACAGTTTTCAATTTCAATGGTGATCAAGAAGTAGAATAAATTCTCTTCATCCCCGTTGTTTTCGCCCTGAACTGCAACCGGAATGATGCCATCGGACAGGAATAGATCATCCGAGGTGCGGAATGGCCCATCCAGCGTCTTGGAAAGATTCAAGCAAGGTTCTGCCGGAATCGTTGGCGTTGGTGTTGGTGGCACCGGTGTATTTGTGGGCGGTACTGGTGTGTTGGTTGGGGTCGGTGGCACTGGGGTGTTTGTAGGTGGTACTGGTGTGTTTGTTGGCGTCGGTGGTACCGGAGTGTTGGTTGGTGTGGTTGACGGCGGTGGCGTGTTTGTGGCTGTTGGTGTGTTGGTAGCCGTCGGTGGTACTGGTGTGTTCGTTGGCGTGTTTGTTGGTGGTACTGGCGTGTTTGTTGGCACATCTGTTGGGGTTGGTGGTACCACGGTGTTGGTTGGGGTGCTGGTTGGCGTTGGCGGTGGGCCGTCGCACGGGCCAAGTTCGCCAGTGACCTTCATATCGTTGGATTGTGCGCCAATGCGAATACTGTTTGTCAATGGGAACGGAATGCCCAAAGCGACGTAATCCAGCGGAATTTCTACCGTTTCAAATGCTTCTAAAGGGACTGTAATAATGAAGTATTGGCTGAGAACGATGATGCGAATTGCTTCTTCGCCAGGCACATCAGACAAGTTTTCTATAGTTAAAGTGCCGCTTTCGCAGGACAGATCGAGGGTAAGCTGTGTCACAATTTGGTTGCCAGACGGCCGTGTGGCGTCGGGGTCGCCATTAGCACTGGCAAAATTAACCTGCCAGAAACTTAAGACAACAAGCCCTAAAAACCCTGTGAGCAGCAGCATGATTGTTGGCTTGAGGTGTTTTTGCATTGTTTACTCCAATTTTTCTTCTATGTTTTATGTTGAACCGGCAATATTTGGAGCTGAAAAGCTCCATGTTTTGAACAAACAGGGTTGGCTATATCTTTTTAACTTGGGAAATGGCACTTCTCCTTTCTCCGGCTTCAATTGGCACTATGAAGCAGCAAAGAACAACTTCTCTCTTTTGGCATCGTTCTCTCCCAAGTTAGATGCGGTTTGTCTAAATCAAAATGGATGATCGGACACGGATCAGTTGAATTTAAGCGGGTGCCAGGTTATTTGTCAACCCAATGGAGAAAATTTTAAACTTGGCGGCTACCACTCCGGCGTAATGTACCCAAAATGTAGATCGGTGCGCCTAGAAAGCCAGAGAGCCGCTCGATAGCAAAAACGAGTAAGGTCAGTGCTACGGCTTGTTCGCCGACCAGCCCCGCACTGGCAAAAAGGGCGGGGGCCAGACTTTCGCGAATTCCCAATCCGCCAATGGAGGGAAGCAAGATGGCAATGGAGAGGAAGGGAATGACCAGAATGTAGTGGCTGAATGGCACCTGGTAGCCTAACGCTAGCCCCGCCGCCGCAAACCAGCTAATCTGCATAAAGTTGAAGAGGATAGAGACGCCGATGGCTTGCCAAACGGCCGTCCAGCCACACGCTTGTACGGCCGTAATGACCCCCGCTACTTTGGCCCAAGCTGGCCGCAAACGGGCTGGCACCCAGCGGCCAAAAAGATGTACGAGCCGCCCTTCTAGCACAGCAAACCCACCGATGAGGCCGATAAGGCAAACGGCCGTTGTTTGCCAAAATAGCGTTTGCGAAAAATTGTCTGGCCGGAATGGCAGCGCGGCCAGCCCAATCATGAACAGTGCCAGTAGCCCTGTCGCCCGGTCGACCAGGACGGTGCCTGCGGCCGTTTCTGCCGGCACGTCTTGCGCGGCTTCCACGGCGCGCACCACGTCGCCGCTAAAGCCAGAGGGGAGCACGGAGTTGAAAAAGTTGGCCGCAAAGTAAAGCGAAACCAGTCGCCCAAATTTGATGGGTGCACCGATTCCTTGCAGCAGCAGCCGCCAGCGAAACGCCCGTACCACCAGACTGCTGTTAACCAGCACAAAGCCCATCACCACCCAGCCAGGCTTAGCTTGCAGCAGCCGCTGGCCAATATCTGCAAAATCAACTCGGGTAGAAACGTACAGCAACGCCAACAGCGTAATGCCGATTTTGAGGATAGTGCCGAGATGTTTTCGCATCGCGAAATTCTATCTGTTTTGCCCCGGTGCTGCCATCTCTTATAATCAGCCATCTATGAAAATTCTGGGTAACAAATTGGCGCGTTTGGGGCTTGTGATTACGGCCGTTTGGCTATTTTTCTTCCTGGCTCTGGACAGCATGGTCAGCGACAGCCCCACGATGGATGAGCAAAATCATCTGGCGCGGGGGGCAGCATTTGTACAGACGGGTGACCCTCGGCTCAGTTTGGAGCATCCGCCGCTGGTAAACAGCCTCAGCGGCTTGCCCTTGCTGCTGCTGCCCGATTTGGAACTGCCGCTAAACCATCCAAGCTGGACCCTGTTGCAGCCGCCGGATGTATATTGGTACATCTTTGCTGAGCAGTTTTTGTGGCAGACCGAGCAGGATGTGACGCAGCTGATCTTTTTGGGACGACTGCCCATTGTGTTCCTGACGTTGGGGCTGGCTTTGGTGGGTTTCCATTTTGCTAGGGCATTTTGGGGACGGCCGTCTGCGTACCTGGCATTTTTTCTGTTGCTTTTTGAACCGAATATTTTGGCAAACGGCCGTCTCATCACTACAGATTTGGGCGGGACGCTGTTCATGACGTTGGCTCTGCTGCTGGTGTGGTGCCTGTGGCAAGCGCCAGGCTGGCAGTGGCGGCGACTGCTGGCGGCGGGCGTGGGGCTGGGCCTGGCCTTTGGCAGTAAGCTATCTATGCTGACCTTTGTACCCATCTTGGTGGCGGTGGCCTGGCTGCCAATATTTAACAAAAAATCAGGCTGGCTCAGAGGCGTGGGCCAGCGGTTGTTGCAGCTGCTGGGTGCGGGTGCCATTTCTGTGGTGGTGGTGTGGGCCATTTTTGGTTTTGAGTGGGGGGCGTTTCGCTTTCCGTCGGAGATGTTGGCCGAGTTGAACCAATTTAGCGGGCCGATGCCCACCTTTTGGGCAGGGATTGACCAAATTGTGAACGTGAGCCGCGGGGGGAGGGCAGCGTTTTTACTGGGCGAGACGTCTACTGACGGCTTTTGGCTATTTTTCCCGGTGGCTTTTTTGGTGAAGACGCCACTGGTTTTGCTGGTTGGCTTGCTGGGTTTGGGTTGGCTGGGTTGGAAACGGCCGCCCAGCCGCCGCAGGCTGCTCTATCTCCTCATCCCGGCCATTTTGTACTTTGGTGTTAGCATCATTAGCGGGATCAATATTGGGTACCGCCATTTGCTGCCGATTTTGCCCCTGATTGTGGTGGGCGTGAGTGGGTTGCCAACGTTGTTTGATGAACAGTCGGTCGGCCGTTCCGCTGTGACGTTGATCTTGGCTGCTGGCATTTTGCTACCCAGCTTGCTCATACACCCACACTATCTGAGCTTTTTCAACCTGGCGGCGGGTGGCCCCGCCAACGGCGCGACGATACTGGCGGACAGCAGCAACGATTGGGGGCAGGATTTGCTGCGCTTGCAGGCGTGGCTGGCCGAACATGAGGAACCGTCTGTGCGACTGGGCTGGTTCGGTACGGCCGATCCGGCTTATTATCATATTGAGTTTGAGTCGATGCCTGGCTATCCCCGTCCTGAGTTTTGGCCTTTGTGGACCAATCCACCTTTTAATCCTGAAAATCCTGAGCCGGGTCTGTATGCAATTAGCGTCAGCAGCCTATTGGAAGTCAATTGGGCCCCACGTAATGTTTACGGCTGGTTCCGCGAGCATGAGCCGACGGATCGGATCGGGTATTCAATCTATATTTATGACCTCCGTTAAACTCTCTATAAAAACGGGATTTGTGTGGTGGGGAACGGCCGTTCTCCTCGTCGCCGCTATCTTTCGCCTGTTTATGCTGCACGACGTGCCGCCGGGTCTGGCCCAGGATGAGGTGCTCAACGCCGACATCGTGCAATTTATTCGTGGTGGCTACCATGCCCTCTTTTTCCGCGAGGGGTTTGGCCATGAGCCGCTCTACCACTATTTTTCTGTGCCATTTCAGGTGTTGTTGGGCGACAATGTGCTTTCGATACGAGTGCCTGCGGTGACGCTAGGACTGCTGCTGGTGGCACTCACGCTTCGCTGGGCGCGGCGGGAATTTGGGGTAGGTACGGCCGTTCTCACAGGTATCGGTTTGGCAGTTAGCTGGTGGCCGATTGTCTTTAGCCGCGTGGGCATTCGCCCCATTTTGGAGCCGGTGCTGCTGCTAATTTTTGCCTGGTTTTGGCCGAAACGGCCGTTGCTGGCAGGGCTGTTTTTGGGGTTAAGCCTCTACAGCTACACCGGAGCACGGGTGGTGTTTGCCATTCC
This sequence comes from Candidatus Leptofilum sp., assembly GCF_965223285.1. Taxonomy (GTDB): domain Bacteria; phylum Chloroflexota; class Anaerolineae; order Promineifilales; family Promineifilaceae; genus Leptofilum. The sequence goes on from NZ_OZ244997.1 coordinate 1,401,205, forward strand.
ACTGTTGTTGGCGATTTACTATTTTTTAACGCAAAGGCGCAAAAGCGCGGAGAGTTTCAAATTTGCCAAAGCGGCTTTGCTTGCTTTGGGCATGTCGGTTATGGTGGCGCTGCCGCTGTTTTTGACCTTGTGGGCGGACCCCACTTTGCAGCAGCGGGTGGATCAGCTGCTGGGGCCGCTGGCAGCGTTGCAAAATGGAGATTTCCAGCCAATTTTGCAGACCACAATGCAAACATTGGGCGTGTTTAGCTTTACGGGCGATCCGCGCTGGACGTATAGCTTGCCGGGGCGGCCGCTGTTTGATTGGGGCACGGCCGTTTTCTTCTACGCGGGTTTGCTCATTGCCTTGTGGCGTTGGCGACAGCCCCGCTATGCTTTTGCGCTCGTTTGGCTGACGGTAGGACTAATTCCCAGCGCGGTAACGCCACAGGCACCCAGCACGGTGCGGCTGGTGGGAGCGTTGCCCGTGGTGTATTTGCTGCCTGCGCTGGCGGGAACGGCCGTTTACGAGTGGGCAACCTCCCGGCAAGAAACTGCCGTGCGGCCAGCCCTGTGGCTGTTGCTATTGGCACTGGTGGGTTTCAACAGCTACCGCACCGTGAATGAAGGCTTTATAACCTGGGCGCAGGCAGAAACCACGCGCTTGAACCATTACCAGACGGTTTTACTAGACATGGCTCGCCATTGGCAATCTGATCCAGACGGGCATTTAGTAGTTGCCGAAGCCTTTTTTGAGCCAATCGACCGGGATTCACTCATTCGCAATTTGGGGCATAATCCGCAAGCCCGCTGGGTGCAAACAGGGGAAGGTTCAGCGGGAGCAATTGTATGGCCAGAGGGGGGAAACGGCCGTTTTTACGTCCCTGAATTTGCCGCCCTTGCACCCGACTTGTTAGAAATGGCAGGCATTGACAGGGTGCCCTCATTCCGCAGTGAAAACGTGCCATCATTTGCCATTTACCACCTGGCCACATCGCCGCCAGGGTTGCAGCCCGTTGAGCCAATTCGCTTTAATAACCAAATTACCTTAATGGGTTATGAGATTTTGCCACCAACAGAGGGGGAGGCACTGGTAGCTTACACCCTTTGGCGGGTAGAACAGGCGTTGCCATCTAATTTGGCCGCATTTATGCACCTAGTAGATGGTGCAGAGCAAATTATAGCGCAGCACGACGGCTTTGATGCGGCTCCAGTTACCTTGCATTCAGGGGATATTGTGTTACAGCGGCATGAATTGTCTGTAGAAATTTCTGAAGCGACAGAACCATACGATCTTTTTTTGGGTTTGTACCTGCGAGGCACCAACGAGCGACTGCGCTTGGACAACGGTTCCGAAGATCGTCTTTGGTTAACGTCACTTTTCTTTGACGAAAGATAGCACCATCGCTATTATTCCACACGTTTGTCACAAAAATTTTTCGGAGGGCACTCTCTATGTATTTTGGAAAAAATCAAAATCAATCATCCCGAAAAGGTGTGATTGTTTTTAGCTTCATGTTGGCCGTATTGGTTATTTTTTCGGCCGTTGGGTTTATGTCGGCAGATGCAGAGCGAACGGCCGTTTCTGCCATATCCGCATCACAACAGAACACACTCAGCTCAGATGCCATCACGGCGACTGATGCGATTAGTGCCACTGGCGTGATTTCCAGCAATATTACGTATCTGCCGATAGTTTTTACCACCTTCAAGATTGAAGTCTCTTTACCCAACTCGTCCAATCAGTGGACAGTTTCCTGGGATAAAGTATCTGGGGCTACAGGTTACATCATCCAGGAATCACAAGACCCCAATTTTGTGATGATTGCAGATGAAATTACGGTGGGCGATGTCGATTCTTATCAATTTGATACGCCGCTTTCATTTAACAATGTTTACTACTACCGTGTGCGACCCGTCTATCCCGATTACAATGGCCCTTGGTCAGACTCTGTCATGGTGATTGGTGGCTACCGGGATGACTTTAACAACGACACCTCCGGCTGGGTGCCCACGCGCCGCATGACTTACCTGGAGGAAACTGTCGTTCGGTACGGTTCAGGTAGTGAGGCGGGCAACCTTATCATCATCGTAGCGGACCGTTGGGATTGGCTGATTGGCAGCCCGCTCAAGCCAGCACCGGAACCGCCTTACGCCATCGAGTTTCGGGCGCGGGTGCATGATGCCTCGAATCTGGTTTCTGGCGGTGCTGTATTTGGCGGCGACTGGAATGGTGATGCCTGCCCTGAAATTGGCAATGTGTACCAAACAGACAACTGCTTCAACCATTTCTACAACTTTAACTTTATCTTTTACGGGCCGCTGAAGCTGCTGCATGAGCAGGTAAACAGCCTGGTTTGGTGCCCAACCTGTGGCGGCAGCCCCATCAAGCGCATTGGCCCCACGGTGGATGTGGATCCCATTTTGTCTAATGGCCCCTCGCTGGAATGGCACACGTATCGAATTGAGGTGCGAAACAGCGGCGTTCAGTTCTACCTGGATGGTGCGCTCAAGTGGACGTTTAGCGACACAACATATATCAACGAGCCATATTTTGGGGTATTCGCTTCTACAGATGAGTACAAACCTTCAATTTGGTTTTATGATTATTACCAAGTTACGCGTCTTGATTAGTTGAAGGGAATCGGCGTCTGATTTTTTAAGGTGGCTGGTGCTAGTGAGTGCCAGTCACCTTTGTTTTGTGATGGATGTGGGCATGAAAAATGGGCTGGTGTGGCGTAAGGGAAAATGGCTGGAAACGGCCGTTCTCCTCTTGTTTTTTGCCCTCTCCATTATTAACCTCAGTCAACTTGGCCCTACCTTCGATGAACAAGGCTTTATCACGCGCGGCTTGGGCTACCTGCGCGGTGAAAACCAGTGGATGCGTGTCGGACACCCGCTTGGTTTGAACGCCCTCAACGCCTCACTCCTTGCTGCCGACGATTCTGTGCAGCTTCCCGTAGACGATCCCTCCTGGCAGCTCCCCAACTTTCATCGCCCCTCAGAGCTGTTTTTGTGGGAGATTGGCAATGACGTGACGCACGTGATGTTTTTGGCGCGGTTGCCAACTGTATGGCTGGGGCTGCTGCTGCTGGCGTTAGTCTACCGCTGGGCGCGGGAAGTTAGCGGCAGGCGTTGGGCGGCCTTGCTGGCCTTGTCGGTGGCCGCGCTTGATCCAAATCTGCTGGCACACGGCCGTCTCGCAACCACTGATTTTGGCCTGATGACCTTTGCTTTTTTAGCTGGTTTTTTGCTGTGGCGGTTTGGTAAACGGCCGTCTTGGTCGCGAGCCATTTGGGCGGGAGTGGGGTTTGGTCTGCTGCAAAACACAAAATTTACAGCTGGGCTGTTTGTGCCGCTATTTGCCCTTGTGATGCTCATCACGCTTATTCAGTGGTGGCGGCAAACTACGCCAAAACCTGCACTTTTTAGCCGACAATCGCCACTGATCATGTTGCTGGTTGCCTATCCGCTGGCTGCATTTTTAACGCTGTGGGTGGCCTATGGCTTCCAGATTGGCACGCTGCCAGACAGTTTACCCACGCTGCCGCAGCTTTCTGGCCTCACTTTGCCGCTGTCGCGTCATTTGGAACAGCTTTTGGATATTGGGGGGCGGCTGCAAAAAAGCACGCCTGCCTTTTTAGCTGGCAGCTACTCAGATAGCGGCTGGTGGTATTACTTCCCGATTGCTTTTTTGCTGAAAACGCCACTACCAATGTTGATTTTGCTGCTGGGATCAACAGTTGGCTTGCTCTGGTTGGCGTGGCGACGCAAGTTGGCTGGCCGTTGGCTGACGCTGACGGCTCTGCTCATTCCGCCACTTGGCTACTTTGGCTTTGCCCTGACAACCGACATTAACCTGGGCTATCGGCATTTGCTGCCTGTATTGCCTTACTTTTTTGTGTTTGTGGCTGCGATGCTGGCTTGGCTACCCAAGTTCGGGCTGCGTCCGGCGGTTTTGGTGGGGCTGGTAATTTGGCTGGGGGGGACGGCCGTCATCCTACATCCTCATCACCTGGCCTTTTTCAACGTGTTTGCGGGTGGCCCAGACGGTGGCTGGCGGTATTTGGTGGACAGCAACCTGGATTGGGGGCAGGATTTGGCTGGTTTGCAGGAGTGGATGGTAGAAAACGGGGTGGATCATGTTTGGCTGAGTTATTTTGGCGAAGGACGGCTGTCCACCTACAACATCAACTTTACCGGGCTAGCCAGCTTTCCACCGCGACTGATGAACCCGCAGGCACGGCCGTTTTATCCGCATGATCCCGCCCCCGGCGTTTATGCCATTAGTGCTACGATGCTGCAAGGCGTCCACTTTGCCAATCATGATACTTTTGCCTGGTTTCGCGACAAAGAGCCGATAGATAAAATTGGCTACAGCATCTTCATGTTCGAAGTGTCACCGCGTGGCGAACCGACAGACGTGGTGCTGGCGGGTGTTCAGCTAGATGAGATTGCGCCAGAAGATTTTGCCCGCTTCCAAACCAACCAGGTGATTCCGCACTGGCTGGTCAGTCCAGACGCCTTTTTGTGGCCTGCCGCAGACGCATTTTGGCTGGTGGTCGCGTCTGATTTTGGGGCAGGTTGGGAGGTTGAAGCCGAACTTATTGCCCACCATGACCGCTACGCATTTTATTCGCTGCAAGATGTTGAGGTGAACACGGCCGTATCCCATCCCTTTATACTCGCTGGCAACAAAATCGATCTGCTTGCTGACACAGAATTGGTGCAACATCCTGACGTTATCCGGTTGACGACCCGTTGGCATAATCAAACTGGCCCCGTGTCGCTGAAAATTTACGTTCATTTGCTGGATGCGTCCGGGCAGATTGTGGCCCAGTGGGATGGTTTAGACATTGCCTGGGAAGGATGGCACACGAGCGATCTGCTGTGGCAGCAGCACGAAATTGCGTTGCCCCCGCAGCTTCCCGCCGGTGCTTACGATTTGCGCGTAGGGCTGTATGACCCAGCAACGGGCAGCCGCTGGCTTACGCCAGATGGCGCAGACTTTGCCCCCATCGCTACGCTGGAGCTTGGCCGATGAATCGCAACCGCCAGCCTGTTTTGCTGTTGCTAATCTTGCTGCTGGCCGCTTTTTTGCGGCTATGGCAGCTAGATAGCTTCCCGCCCGGTCTGTACCACGACGAGGCATACAACGGCCTAGATGCGCTCTCGCTGGTGCAGGGCAAACTGTTCCCCCAATTTTATGAAGGGTGGGAGCTGTATGCCCAAGAAGCCCACGGCGACAATCGCCCGGAACCAACGCGCTGGCCGATCTTTTTTGAGGGAAATTACGGCCGTGAGCCGCTGCACGTCTACCTGATGGCCGTCTCGATTTGGCTGTTTGGCGCAACGCCTTTTGCCCTTCGTTTGGTGCCAGCGTTGGCTGGCGTGCTGGCGGTAATGCTCACCTACTTCGCTGCCAGGGAATTACTGCAGCAGCCCAGTGGTACGGTGGCGCAAGATGCGTTGAAACTGGCCACAGTGCCTAAAAACGGCAATCAATCTCCAATCTCCAATCTCCAATCTCACATTCCCTTGCTGGCGGCATTTTTCATGGCAATTTTAATGCCTGCCATTCACTTTAGTCGCTTTGGCCTGCGAGCAATGGTTTTTGTTCCCGTAGAAATGCTCACCATCATCTTCTTCTGGCGGGCTTATAATCTAAGCCAGATCACCCCGTCACCCCGTCACCATGTCACCTTATCATTTTTGCTTGCGGGCTTCTTCCTGGGGCTTGGCATTTACATTTATGCGGCGGCGCGGCTGTTTCCGCTGCTGTTTGTGCTGTTTGTACCGTTTTGGGCGTGGCAGGATTGGTCTGGTTTGCGCCGCAATGTGTGGAATGTGGGCGGCATGACGGCCGTTTCGCTTTTAACTGCCTTGCCAATTCTGCTTTTCTTCTGGCGATACCCTTACTTTTTTGTCTTTCGCATTGCTTACGTGGCCAATCGGGGGCGGGGGACGGTGGCCGATCAGCCGCTGCTGACCTGGCTGCTGAATGTAGGGCGCGTTGTTCGCGGGCTTTACTGGCAGGGGGAGACTCATTTTCGGCATAATTTACCGGGACGGCCGTATCTTGACCCCATCCAGGCCATCTTTTTTACGTTGGGCGTGGTGCATACTGTGCGCCAAAAGCTAAACCCGCGCACCGTTTTTTTGCTGCTGTGGCTGCTGGTGATGCTGCTCCCCACCATCATGAGCGGCGACGCTCCCCACTTTGGCCGCATGACTGGCGCGGCCGGACCGATTGCGATTTTGGTGTCCGTGGGGGCTGTCTGGCTTTTTTCAGTAATCAATCAGTCGCTTGTTAGATACCGTTTACTGTTTACTGTTTACTGTTTACTGTTCGCTGTCAGCCTTGCCTTCACCGTGCGCGACTATTTTGGCCGCTACGCCAGCCATCCTCAGCTTGCCACCGATTTTTACCTGCCAGATTGGGAGTTAGGGCAGTTAGCCGCGGCACAAGGAGAGCGTACGGCCGTTTACCTGACACCAACCCAAGAGGAGATGGCTACGATCTTTTTTGCCCTGGCAGAACCAGACGATATTCGCAGCTTTAGCGGCACCGGGGAGCTGCTGCCGCTGGGGTTTACAGGTGAGCCAGTGGTGTATTTGGTACGGCCGTCTACACCAGAAACCATGGATCGTTTGCAAACTGCATTTCCGGCGGGTGAGGCGGGCGAGCCGTTGACTGATGTCACACCGTTTTTTGTACCGGCCGAGGCAGCGCGTCTGAACGGATTTCAAACACGGGAGGCCTTTTGGGGAGAGAAAATCGCGTTGACCGGGTATCGTGCCGAGGTGAAAGAGAACCAGGTGCGGGTGACGCTGGCCTGGCAAGCGTTGGCAGAAATGACGCGCGAATACACCGCCTTTGTGCATTTACTGGATGCGGAAGGCAATCTGGTAGCCCAGCTAGATCGTCCGCCGGAAGGATACCCAACCACCGTTTGGCAGCTGGGGGAGCTGGTTCAGGATACCTACACAATCCAACTGCCTGCCGATTTGCCGCCGGGAAGGTACATGGTGCAGACCGGGTTTTATCATTTACCGACGCTGGCTAATTTGGGGGAAGCGGCCGTTCTCACTACTATTCAATTGCCTAGATAAACCTATGCGGGTGGGCGGGGTTCTACTGATTTTGCACCGAATTTACGCGAATTAACACGAAAATTAGCGGTAATTGGGTGATGATCCAGTGCACTCTGAACTCCCAAGTGCCTATACTTATGGTAGCTCAATTTGTCCGATGAAGATAGCGTCTTGACCTGTTGGGGTGAGCAGGCGGATGTTGTCGCGGGCATCGTAGAGGCCGGTGTAAAGCGTGTAGCTGCCGGGGGGGAGGTTTGGTGGCAAAGAGATTTGGTGCTGATCGACCACTGGCTGGCCATCTTGCCAGCAGGTGGGTGGCCACTGGCCATTGACAGGCCAGCCGTCGGCCTGGGCCACCAGATTGCCTTGTGGGTCTAGCAGGTGATTGAAGACGGTGTACGGCCGTACCGTCGGATTTTCAGCATACCAAACCAATGTTAAATTGAGGACACTTGCTGATTGTGCCAAAGCAAATTGCGTCAGCTCAATTTGGTCGCCAAGCAAAACGTTCCTGGTTTCTGCATCAGTGGGCAAAGGTGGGATTGTGGGTTGATTGACAGTGACGATGGTGGCACCGACGGGGCGCCAGCTAAGGCCAAGCGCAATCGCCCAGCTTACTTGGGCCGCTGCCCAAAGCCATTGCCAACGCCAGTTGGGTAGCCAATCTGCCAGCCAGATGGTGCTAGAGAGCACCAGCAAGGGCATGAGGAATAGCCAAATGCGGCCGACTTCTCCCCGTGTCGAGCCAGAAAAGTTGAGGATGAGCAGGAGAACGGCCGTACTCACTGTTAAAACTTGCGCCTGCGTTAACCGTTTCCGCCTGAGATTGCGCGTAGCCATCATTAACGCGCCAATAAATGCAGTCACAACGGGAATCCCGGTAAAAATTACCACATCAACCAGATTGAACAGCAGCCAGGTGGCGTAGCTGCGCTGGGCCGTTACCAGCTCATAATGCTGCGCCAGCCCAACCTGCACAATTTCCCACGGAGCAACCTGCCATCCCCACCAATAAATTAGCCAGATGAGGCTGGTGCCTACACCAAAAGCGGCTGTAGGCAGCAAATATTGGCGGATTGGCCACTGCATTTGCCACATTGTGATGAGGCCATAAATACCCAAAACACCCAAAAGTGCGCCGTTGCCAACGGACAAGAAGGAGGTGAATGATAAAAGTAACCCCGATACAAAGAGCCAAACGCCACTTTGCCGCTGCCAGCCCAACAGGAACGTTCCAACAATCAACACGGTAAGCAAGCCAAAAAGCTGGTCTGAGAGGGGAGCGAAGATGAGCAAGGCTGGAAGGGCGATGATGACTGCGCTCAGTTTGGCAGTGTGTTGATTGGCGGCGAGAATTTTGGCGACAAAATAGGAGGGGAAGATGGATGCCGCCGCTAGAATCATGGGGAGAACGGCCCAAACGCCGAGGGCCGCAACGGTCGCAGCTGGTTGATCCAGCAGCCACAGGTCGGTACACCGCTGCGGCGTAATGCGCTGGGCTAGCCCTTGTGCCAGATTGGGCGTACTTTGCAGCAGTTGAATTGTGGACCAGTTGAGCAGAACCAGGCCCGGTGGGTGGGTCCGGGCGTGGTCAGATTCAAATTGGGGCATGGCGGTGGGGTAGTCTTGCAAAGTGGCGTTTACGTCATCCAGATTGGCAGCGGTCCAGTAATAGCCGTTGGTTTTAACTGCCAGGGTGCGGTCTACCAACTCAGCCAGAGGTTCGGCCCGGTCTGCATAGAGTAGCCCCCATTGCATTGCCACGCAGCAAACAAAAAAGAGCATTAAGTATACGGCCGTTTGCCACCGCTTCATTGTTTGCTGCCGCAACCACAGCCCCAGCACTGCCAAAAATGCAGCCCCGGCCAAGATAGCCAACCACCAGCGGGAAAACGGCCGCAGTTGGTAAGGCCAATGCCAAACAGAACTGTCAGGCTGTGGCCCGCGCAGGAACGGAATTGCATCTGTGAGCAGAATGATGATTAGAACGGCCGTAACCCCACTTACACGCCACAACCATAGACGACGATTTTTCATGGTCGAGGAAGATACAAGAGCCGTGATCCTTTGTCAATCTGTATGTTGTGTAAAAGCCTAATGGCACTTTGAATTAGATTGAGCGAGGCGTTGGCTTTTACTTTGGCAAACCTCAGAGAAATCGCCCTACGGTTTTCAAACAACTTTCAGAGGTTTGCTAAATCTCCTGAAACTTCGTTAAAATCATCGGTCTATGACGAATTCTGACACAAAAACGAAGATACCCAACGATTTAACCTGGGTTGTGATTCTTGCTTTTACCGTTGTGTGGATTTTATTCATCCACAGCCGCGCCTACTCCACCAATGAGGCCTCCCGCATGGCTTCCATTGAGTCGTTGGTGCATCGAGGCACCTGGGTCATCGACGGCTCTTCGTTTGACCACACGCTGGATAAGATTCAGGTGAATGGTCAATTTTATTCTACAAAACCACCTATCCTTTCATTTTTGGGGGCAGGTGTTTATGCTGTTTTGCATCATGGTTTTGGCCAAACGCTGACGTGGCAGGAGTGTATCCCAGACTTGCTGGAGACAAATTGCCGGGCAATTTTAGAACTGGATGAGGTAAGCTGGGCTCACTTTTTTTTGGTGCTGCTGCTGGTGAGTACGCCAGCCACGATCATTTTGGCATTAACATACCGTCTGGCCCGACGGCGTGGGTTTGCCAATTGGTCTAGCTTGCTTTTTACGGCCGTACTTGGCTTAGGCACCGCGCTTTTTCCATACAGTACGGTGTTTTCCAACCACATATTGTCATCAGCGGGCATTTTTGTGGCGATTTACGTTTTGCTCGTAAACCAAAATCCAACGCCGCTTCAGTTGGGGCTAGCTGGTTTTGCCGTAACCTTGGCTGGCACGGTAGATTTGTCGGCAGGAATTTACCTGATAGGGATTTTTATCTATGTGCTGTTGGTTTACCGGAGAACGGCCGTTTACTTTTTTCTTGGTGGTCTGATTCCGGGGTTGCTTACCATTTATCTAAATTTTCAAATCACCGGTACACCGCTGCCACCCCAACTGTTTACCCAAGGCTACGATTATGAAGGCTCTGCCTTTCTAACGAATCCAGGTGGACATCGCGTGTCGGGCAATGTTGGAGAATATGCCTTTCATTTACTGGTGGGTGACCGGGGCTTATTTTCATTTTACCCAATTGTGCTTTGGTTCTTGTATGGCTTGGTGAGGGCGGTTCAAGCTGCAAATATGCGAACACGCCATCTGGCCTGGGCGTATGCTGGGGCCAGCTTGCTGTATTTAGCCTATTTTGTATTCCGAACGCACAGTTTTGGCGGGTTTGGTTTTGGCACCCGCTGGCTGATTAATCCCGTACCGGCAATGGCTCTTTTTGCCCTGGAGCCGTCTCTTTATCGGGTTAAGCCAGTTTTGAATACGGCCGTCATTTTTCTGGTAGGTCTTATTTCAATTATCAATACCTACCCAGGCGCGTTGAATCCCTGGCGTTCTGCTTATCCCCTTTTCCGACTCACATTTACTTTGCCTGAAGAACGTCAACTTATCCCCGTGGCATTATCAGGTTACGGTAGCTATACCCATGTTAGCCCGGAAATTCGCAGTAGTTTTGGTGCCAATACAGTGCACCGTCGTTGGTTTGATGCGCGTTCCAGCTTGGTTGTGCCCCAGGGGGAGACTTGGTGGTTTATTCATGATTCCACCCCATTGCCACCGAGCCTGTCGGCACCTTTTGGGCTTGACGTTCCGCAGGCATATGCCCTCAATGCTGATTTGTCAGAAACGGCGTGGCAATGGATGAATACGTTTGCCAACGAGGTTTACCAAAGCCCAGCGCTTGTTCCCACTAGTGAGACGGCCGTCTCGCCGGTGCCGCTCCCGCTCAGTTTTATCGAAGATGGTGATAGCATGGCCTTGCACGGGTACCAATCCAGGCAGGACGATGCGGAACTTACCATCATTACCGCATGGGAAATTGAGACCCGTGAATATCCAGTGGGTGAACGAAAAATATTTATCCACCTCCTGGCTGAGGATGGCACTATTGTGGCCCAAAAGGACTTTTTTGCGGCAACTTATGAAACCTTATTTCCAGGGGATCTGTTCTTTCAACAGCAGACAGTTTTGCTGGAAGGGTTGCCAGCGGGCCACTATTGGTTGCAAATGGGCGTGTATGATCCAGTTACGGGAGCGCGCCTGACCGCTGACGGGTTCGACCGACTTCTTTTGCAGCCTGTGACCATCTCGCAATAAGTTAGATACCCAAATGCGAACAGAAACTTGCTCATGAGCGTCCGTCGTCCAAGAACGTATTTTTCCCAATTGCCTGGTTTTCGCTGGCTGGTTACGGTTATTTTGCTGTTGGCTTTTGCCTTGATGGTGAGCAGTGCGTTGCAAAAAAGTGCTACTGTTGATGAGCAAAGCCACCTGTTTCGGGGGGTGGCATATTTGCGTGAAGGAGCTACGCACTTCTTGTTGGGCCATCCGCTGGCAGCAAGCGCACTATCGGCACTGCCTGTGCTTACAGAGCCAGATTTGATTTTGCCTGTGGGCACACCTGTCTGGGAAGCTGGAAATTGGTCTTTGGCGGGGGATATGTTCATGTGGCGACTTGGCAATCAGCCACAGCGTTTGCTCTTTTTGGGGCGGCTGCCCGTGATTTGGCTAAGTTTGCTCTTGATGGCACTGGTCTTTCGCTGGGGGCAGGCACTGGCAGGGAAATGGGCAGCTCTCCTGGCGATGGGGCTGTTGGCATTCGATCCAAATTTGCTGGCACACGGCCGTATCATCTCTGGTGATGTGGCGATGACCCTCTTTTTTATGCTCACAATTTACGGTTACTGGCGGTGGGCCACAGGTGACGGTGGCTGGCGTGCGCTGGGTTTGGCTGGGTTGGGGCTAGGGTTGGCAAGCGTGTCTAAATTTAATGCGGGTCTTTTGCTGCCAACCTTGGGGCTGATGGGCTTGTTCTTGGCGTGGCGGCGGCGCAGTTGGCGGCCGTTAACCATTTTATTGGTTATCGGTGCGGTTGGTGGCGTGGTTATTTGGGCGGTAAATGGTTTTGCCATACGGCCGTTGCCCGGTGGCGCGTTTTGGGACGACCTCTTGTGGGTTATCAGCTATTTTGGTCAGCCGCACGGGGCCTATTTGGCCGGTGCGGTTTCTACCGAAGGCTGGTGGTATTATTTTCCAATTGTCTTTTTGCTGAAGACCCCATTGCCCACGTTGCTCCTGTTGGCCGTTGCCATGCTGCTTTTGCTGAATGCTGTATGGCAGGCGCGGCAGCGAACCGGAATGCACAATGTTACAGCGCGCCCCCAACGGGCCGCAATGAACATTACCAATCTTCTGTACCTGCTGGCTCCCGCCGCAGTTTATGCAGGGTTTAGTCTCACCTCATCTTTGAACATTGGGTATCGGCATTTGTTGCCCACGCTACCATTTTTGTGGCTGTTTACGGCCGTTTCCCTTCAACAAGTAGTGCAGCGTTGGGGCAAACCGGCTCGCTGGCTGGTAGCTACCGTGCTCGTGTGGCTGGCAGTCCAGGCTGTATTCATCTGGCCAAACTACATTCCCTTTTTCAATTTGCTTGCGGGTGGGTCAGACCAGTCGTGGCGGTGGCTTTCAGACAGCAATATTGATTGGGGGCAGGATTTACTAGCTCTGGCTCGCTGGCAGCAACAGACAGGCGAGCAGGTAAAGTTGAGCTATTTTGGCACGGCACATCCTTCTGCTTATGGAATAGATTTTGAGCCGATGCCCATGTGGGCACCTGCGCCAGAAGCGGCACCACCGGGGCGTCAACTGTACGATCCGCAAAATCCGGCAGCGGGAATTTATGCGCTGAGCGTTACTAGCCTGCATGGGGTGGTGTTAGGCGAGCAGCGAGATGCTTTTGCCTGGTTCCGCGAGCAGGAGCCGATTGCCAGGCTGGGGGGGAGCATCTTTGTGTACCAGGTTCCTGTAACGGAAAATTCGGTCGATTTGGTGCTGCTAGGCATAGAGCCAGCCGATTTTAATGAGGATATTCGCAAAGGTTTGGCCAGCAATGATCTGCGGGTGCGCTGGCTGCAAGATAATCATGGTTTCCTGTGGCCTGCGTCTGGTGGGTATCTGGTTCTAGGGGAGGGAAATCAAATTGCTGAGGAATTACGGCCGTATGTCCAATCTGAGCCGATTATAGTGGCAGATCAGCAGTTACATAGCCTACCTGAGCCAAGAGCCTCCGCCGCAGCAAACATCCACATATTTGCGAACTATTTGGCACTTCAGGAAACGCTTTTTATTACCACAAATGTAACTGAGACAGATGAGATTCAATTGATCACTCGGTGGGAAGTAAAAGCAGAAACTGAACGGCCATTGCAGCTGTTTGTACACGCCATAGCTGCCGATGGCCAAATAATTGGTCAGTGGGACGGTTTATCGGTAGATGTTGCCAGTTGGCGCGCTGGCGATCACTTTGTTCAGCTACATCAATTTGGATGGGAACCAGAATTAACGCCTGACCATTTTCTAGTCGGCGTGTATGATGGCGAGACTCTGGAACGATTGGGAGAGCCAGTGCAGTTGTCACTACCGTAAGAATGGGCGACTGTTGGCCGTGGCAAATGCGTAGGGAAATTATCCCAAAATGCGAGTGGCTTTGCCGCTCAATTTCAGTAAAATCTTATGCTTTGGTTTTGGATGGAGCCTGCGAATGAAAGTAGGTTGCCTGGCCAAATCTCAGCGCAAAATAATGATAGGATGGATTTATAGTGAAATGGCAAAAGAAAAAAATAATTTAACAATTTCCAAGCGAGAAAGAACAGGCTCGTCAAAAATTATTTTTGTAGTGAGTAGCTTGTTGGTTTTACTCTTTGTTATGTTTGTAAATAGCAGTTTAGGAGCAGTGACCAATTTTGAGCGAGTCAGTGTCGGTACGGGCGGAGAAGAGGGGAATCATGACTCTTTTTATCTTTCTCTATCTGAAGATGGCTCAGTTGTGGCCTTTGAATCGTTTGTTTCTAATTGGGCACCAGACCAGACGGATATTAACTTCGTAGATATTTTTGCGCGCGACCGCGATGCAGATATTACCCGAAAATTGACGATTCCCTATGGTGGCGATTCTGCCGATCAGCGCAGCTTTGATCCGTTTGTGTCGTCAGACGGCCGTTACATTTCGTTTATTTCCTACGCCACCAATCTGGTTCCCAACGATACCAACCGAGAGCCTTACGTGGACAACGGATTAGATGTCTTTGTGTATGATTGGCAAACAGGTGCTCTGGAGCGGGTGAGCCTCACCTGGCAAGGGGGGCAAATTGATGGCAACAGCGTCGGGCAAATTACGCCAAATGGCGAATACGTCGTCTTTTCATCGAATGGTTTGGCAATCGCTCAGGGAGATGGCAACGCAGATCGCGATCCGGCAATTTATGTGCGCCATTTGCAAACGGGCGTGGTTGAACGCATTACCAAAGCACCAAATGGTGACTTCCCCGATGGGAGCGTGGCCCGTGCATTTTCCAGCTACGACGGCCGTTTCATTGTGTACATTTCCAACGCGACGAACTTAGTGCCAGATACCAACGGCTATGCAGATGTGATGCTTTATGACCGACAGACCAAAGAAACAACGCTGATCAGTAAACCGGTTGGGGGTGGGGAGGCAAATGGTAAGAGTACACCGGCTGCTATCTCCGCAGACGGCCGTTACATCGTATTTCGCTCCTTTGCCACCAACTTAGTGCCAAACGATACCAACGGCGTCCCTGATCTTTTTGTGTATGATCGGTTGACGGAGGAACTTGAAATGGTGAGCGTTTCCTCCACCGGTGTACAGGCCAATGAAGACAGCCGAGACCCTGCCATTTGTGGCAACGGCCGTTTTGTCTCTTTTACATCCGAGGCCACGAACCTGGTGCCGTTGGCCCACAATGGGGAACGGCAAGTCTATGTGCATGATCGGGTGACCGACACAACCTTTCTGGCAACAGGAACCGATACATTTATGGGCAACGGCCGTGCTCATCGGTCGATCCTTTCTGCCGATTGTAGTACGATTGGCTTTGCTACAGATGCGAGCAACTTGATTGTTGGCGATGTAAACGGTGAGCGTGATCTGTATGTCGGCGATATTGTGATTCCGGCCAACCTGGAATCATCGAGCTTAACTGCCTCCGGTGCATTTGAGGCCGGAGCCGAGATAACTTACACGTTCACATTAACAAATATTGGCACAGAAACGGCCGTTGTTACCTTCAGTAGCCCCATCCCTGCCAACACAACCTACGTGTCTAACAGCGTGTCCGGCACAGGTGCCAGCTACAACGGTGGCGCAAACGCGGTGGAATGGATGGGCAGCGTGCCAGGTGAAGGGGAAGTAACCATCAGCTACGCGGTCCAGATCAACCCTGCTTTGGTCGATTTCACGTTAATTACCAACCAGACCCAGTATTCCTACGATGGAAATATGGAATCGCTGGAGATTGTTTTTGCCGTTAACGGACTGAAAACATATTTGCCTTTGCTGCATCGTTAAAATATTGACAGTAGGCAGATCAAACTTGTTAGCCGCGAAATTCACGAATTATCGCGAAATAATCGGGGATTCGCGGCTAATTTTCAGTTTTGGTAGCAAACGGCCGTTACCGTAGGACAACTTTTTGTGAAGATAATCATTGTAATCCCCACATACAACGAAGCCGACAACATCGAAAATATGACTAACGCCCTCTTTGCCCTGCCCTTTCCAGATCGCCACCTCATCATCGTAGATGATGCTTCACCAGACGGCACAGGCGAGCTGGCCGATAAGCTCGCTGCTCAACATCCACAAGAGATGACCGTGATGCACCGCTCAGGCAAGTTGGGTTTGGGCACGGCCTATGCTAAAGGATTTCAGGTCGCCCTGGACATGGGTGCTGACGTTATTGTGCAAATGGACGCCGATTTTTCCCATTCGCCCGAATACATTCCAGAAATGGTGCAGCAGCTAGAAAATTATGATGTGGTGGTTGGCTCGCGCTACGTGCCAGGTGGCCAGGTGGATGAACGCTGGTCGTGGTGGCGATATTTACTTTCCTGGTGGGCCAACCATGCCTATGCTCGCCTCATTCTGAACATCAAGGCGCAAGATGCCACGGCTGGCTTCAAAGCGTTTCGACGCTCTGTGCTAGAAGAAATTGATTTTAGCCGCGTGGTGAGCAATGGGTATGTCTTCCAGGTTGAAATTGCCTATCTTTGCCAAAAGCTGAACTTCTCAATTTTGGAAATGCCCATCTACTTTGAGGATCGCCGCATTGGTCAGAGCAAGATGAGCGTGCCGGTAAAGGTAGAAGCTGTCTGGCGCGTTTGGCAAATATTTTGGCGGTATCGGCAGTTGCAGCCACGCAAAGTTGAGGTCTAGCAACATGGTTGCCAGGCTGCGCTCTCAGCTTAAACCTTCTCTGTGGCAAAGTTTAGCATTGGTGGCCGGAGTCACCGTTGCCTACGGTCTGGACTATTTATTTAACCTGGTCGTTGGCCGGATGCTCACGCCTGTAGAGTTTAGTATCGTAGTGGCGTTGGCCGGGGTGGGGCAGGTGTTGGTTGTTTCCTCGCGCGTGATTCAAACGGTGGTTACGCGCTACATCTCTCGCTTTCAGGCAGGCGATGAGGCAGACGGCCGTATCGCCTCCTTCTTCCAATCTATGTTCCGGGCTTCCTGGCGTTGGGGTAGCTTGGCGTGGCTCATTCTGATTTTCTTGAGCTGGCCGCTGGCTGCGTTTTTACAAATTGAGGAGATTGGCCCAGTGCAGGCATTGGCTGCTGCTACGTTGTTGATGGTGGTTAGACCCGTGGTAGGCGGGGCATTGCAAGGTTTGCAGCAATTTTCGGCGTTGAGCGCGGTGCAAATCACGCAAGCGTTGCTGCGGTTGCTCCTGGGTGCGCTGCTGGTATGGCTGGGCTGGGGCGCGTTTGGGGCGATGCTCTCATTGCCTTTGGCAAGTGCCATTGCGCTGATCGTGGGTTGGACGTTGCTGGATACGGCCGTTAAACAGAAAACGGCCGTTCATCACCAAGTTCAGCTACCGGAAATGTTTCGCTACTCAACCTACACCGCCGCCGGGCTCATCGGCTATGCTCTGCTCATCAACATGGATGCGATTTTGGTACGCCGCCTGTTTGATCCCGACATAGCAGGTAACTACAGTGCCGCCATCACCCTCGGCAAAGTGATTCAATTTTTCCCCGTAGCCATCATCATGATTTTGTTCCCCAAGGCGGCGAGGCGGCAGGCGGCGCAGCAAGATGCCGGTAAGATTCTGCTCCTGGCGATGGGCATCGTGGGTTTGGTTTGCGGGGGTATTGCCCTGGTTTACGGTTTGTTCCCCGAACCAATCGTGAGGTTGGTGTTGGGCAATGAGTATCAAGTAGAAGGGTTGGTGTTGGGCCTGGTTGGGTTGGCGATGTTGCTGCTTTCCCTTTCCAACGTGTGGCTCAATTACTTTTTATCTACCGAATGGACCACCTATGTTTACCTGATTGGCCTGGGTATTTTGCTCCAGCTCGGGGCGATGATTGTGTTTCATGACGCGCTGTGGCAGATGCCGGCGGCGATGGTCGTTACTGGTTTATGGCTCAACCTTGCGGGCCTCATCATTTTTTTCTGGCGACGGCGAGCATAAATGCACCCCAAACTTCTCTATTTTCGTTACAAACTTTTCAAATACCGGCAGGTGGAACAACAAGTTGCCCAACATCTAGCCAGCCAAAATCCGCAGCCAAAATTGCTGGATGTGGGCTGCGGCGACGGCGAAAATATGCTGCGTTTTGACGATGTGCCGTTGCAGCGCACCGGGCTGGAGGTTTCGTTTTCACGTTTGCAAACCGCTAGAAACTTGGGACTGGACGTGATGCAGGCCAGCGGCACCCATCTGCCCGTGCCAAATACCACATTCGACATGATTTACGTTGCCCACGTTTTGCACCATGTGGCGGATTACGAGCAGGTACTGGCGGAAATGAAGCGTTGTTTGGTGGCAAACGGCCGTCTCTTCATCGTTGAAACCGTTACCGACAACCCGCTGCTGCGACTGGGACGCAAAGTTAACCCTGTGTGGCAGGGGGATGAGGTAGAGGCAAGCTGGCGTTTTGCCGATTTGCTGACTATTTTTGAAAAGGCAGGATTTGTGGTGGAGGAAAACGGCCGTTACAACATCCTCTTCTTCCTCTGGGAAATGCTCCCCCTGGCATTTTGGCCTTTTGAAATTTTTACACCTATCTTTGTCTATCTGGATTTATTGTTGGCTAAATTTTTCAAGAAATGGTCAGCGCACTGTTACTTTGTTTTAGGAATTAGACCTGAGACTGGAGATTAGAGATTGGAGATTAAAATTTCTAGTCTCCAGTCTCTCCAATCTCCCTGTTTATATGCCCAAAATTCTCATGATTGCCCTCGACGGGGCCACGCTAGATTTATTAAACCTCTGGATGGATGCAGGTGAACTGCCGCTGCTCAAACGTCTTTTTGATGAGGGAACAGGGGGCGAGCTTCTCAGCACAGTGCCTTGGGCGACGCCCACTGCTTTTGCCTCGTTAGCCACTGGCACCAACCCCGGCCAGCACGGCATTTACGACTTTGGCAAGCTGATCGGCGATGATTACACGGCCTTTGTCCCCACAAACGGCCGTCACATCATCGGCCATTCGCTCTGGAAGCTGCTGTCAGACGCGGGACTGAGTTCGCTGGTGATTAACATGCCCATGACCTACCCGGCCGAAGCGATAAACGGCCGTCTCATCGCTGGCATCCCGTACCCCGGCGGCAGTCCCCAACTGTGCCATCCGCCTAATTTGCTGCACGATCTTGCCGAACATGGCTGGGATTTAGCCCGCAACGCCTCCGACGATTTGGGCGGCAGCTATGCCGACTATTTTGACGGGCTGGTGGATTTGGTGAAAACGCGGGGCGAGGCGATGGCCTGGCTGTTGCAGCAAGATCAGCCAGATTTTACGGCCGTTCACTTCCTGGAAACCGATCAGGCCCA
Organism: Candidatus Leptofilum sp.; assembly: GCF_965223285.1. GTDB lineage: Bacteria > Chloroflexota > Anaerolineae > Promineifilales > Promineifilaceae > Leptofilum. The sequence continues at coordinate 1,420,303 of NZ_OZ244997.1, forward strand.
GCACCGCTTCTGGCAGTTCATGGCGGGCGAACCACGCCACGATCCCAATGGTCCCCACACCGATGCCATTTTGCGCCTTTACCACGTTGTTGAAGCGGCAATGGCCCAAATTCTAGCCGCTGTGGACGACGATACGATCCTCTGCGTCATGTCGGACCACGGCTTTGGCCCCACGCGGCATCAGGTTTGGCTCAATAATTGGCTACACCAGAACGGCTTTCTCGCCCTCAAATCTGGTAAGGGCGTGCGCTTCAAGCAACTGCTGTACCGCCTCGGTTTGTCTCCCGCCGCTATTCGTGAAGCCGCTCCGGAGCGGCTCAAGCTAGCCATTCTGCAATTTTTCGAGCGGCAAAAGGGGCGTGCCCTAGCCAGCGAGCTGGAAACAGGCAGCAGCGTCCAGAAAAAAGGGCTGCTGGATCGCCTCACGGAACGATTAGCCATAGATTTTTACGATTTGGATTGGTCAAACACGCGTGCTTTTTCTACGGGGACAACGGCCGTTGGCTATGTGTGGCTCAACGTGGCCGGGCGCGATCCGCAAGGGATTGTCCAGCCCGGCGGCGATTATGAACAGACACGCCAGCAAATTGCCGACGCTCTGCGCCAGTGGAATGCCGTTGGTGAGGTGCTATTCCGCGAGGAACTGTGGCAGGGCGCGCAGCTTGATGACGCACCAGACATCATCGTGCGCTGGGCCGCAGCCACCACCGATGCCCGTTACTTCCAGACTCGCTTTAGCAGCCATCAGCTCATCAAGCCGGTGCCCAACGATTACGCCAGCCATCGTCCAGAGGGGGTGTTTGTCTGGCACGGGGCGGGTGTACGTGCCGGGCTAACGCTAGATGCTGATTTGCTCGATCTGACGCCGACGTTTTTGTGGTTGCTGGATCAGCCGGTGCCAAGTTATATGGACGGCCGTATTCTCACCGACTGCTTTACGCTGGATCATCCCGTTAAAACGGCCGAAATTGCCCCGCCCACCGCCAAAGCCACCGACCAAATGACCCCCGAAGATGAAGAAGCCCTCAAAAACACCTTGCGCGGTCTTGGCTATCTCGAATAGTCTGTGACGCTGTGTTATACTTGCCGACTTGTGTCAATGGCTCACCAAAATTGGCCGCTGACACCGGGAAGAGTAACATGGAAAAAGTACCCATCACCATTGGTATCACTGCCCATAACGAAGAGGCCAACATTGGCCAACTGCTGCAAAAAATGCAGCAGCAGACGCTAAAAACGGTTGAACCGCGCGAAATTATCGTGGTGGCCAGCGGCTGCACCGACCGCACCGAGGATATTGTGCGGGAGATGATGCAGCAAGACGGCCGAATCCGCCTGCTAGTACAGGAAAAGCGCGAGGGCAAAGCATCGGCTATTAACCTGTTCCTCAAGCACCAAACGGAGCGGGTGCTGGTTTTGTGCAGTGCCGATTTGCAACCCCGCCTAGACGCGATTGAAAAACTGGCTGCCCCCTTTGCTGACCCAGAAATGGGCATGACAAGCTGTCGCCCGGTTCCTGTGAATGACAAGAACACATTCATGGGCTTTGCCGCCCACATGCTGTGGGATTTGCACCATGCCATCAACGCCGCGGGCGGCTTCAAGGCGGGCGAGATGATCGCCTTCATCAAGATTTTTGAGCGGATTCCGTATCGTACCTCGGTAGACGAAGCCAGCATTGAACCAGTGATTCGCGGGCAGGGGTACAAAGTGCAGTACATTGCCGATGCTGTCGTGAACAACAAAGGGCCAGACACCGTGGCCGATTTTTTACGACAACGGCGGCGCATCTATTCCGGACATCTGGATATCAAGGAGCTACTTGGCTATTCCGTTAGCACGATGAGCGGCGGCGTGATCTTGAAGGCATTGCTGCGTAACATGGATTGGCGACCCAAGCAGTTGCTGTGGACGGCCGCAGTGATTGGGTTGGAGGTGTACGGCCGTTTCCTCGGCAAACGCGATTTCAAAAACCGCAAAGATCATACCGTCTGGGAAATCGCTACCACCACCAAAGAGCTTTCTCCCACCAAAGAATCCTAAAGACATTTTGAGATTGGAAACTGGAGATTGAAGATTAAGCTAGTCTCTAACCTCCAATCTTTAATCTCCCAAAATAATCTTAATGAAATCAATGTTGGGCGTACTGACACGCATACCATTATTCAAAATGTATCGGCAGTTTGGCTGGCCCAAGATGCTGCCGCTCAACATCACGCTCTCGCCATCCCCCAAATGCAACTCCCGCTGCCTCACCTGCAACATCTGGATGAAGCGAGAAAACGAGTTAAATCTTGACGAGTGGGACAAGGTGCTGGCCTCGCTCGGCAAGGCACCTTACTGGTTTACTATCAGCGGTGGTGAACCGCTCATGTACCCTCACGTTGTAGAGCTAGCCAAGCTGGCCTACAAACATTGCCAGCCTGGCATCATCAACATCCCCACCAACGGCATCCTCAAAAGCGGCCCAGAGCGCGTACGCGAGATTCTAGAATATTGCACCGATTCCCAGCTCATTATTAACCTGTCGCTGGATGGTGTGGGCGAAAAGCACGACTTCATTCGTGGCGTAGTGGGCAACTTCGAGAAGTTTGAAGAGCGGCTGGAGCAATATTTGGCACTGCGGGACGAGTTCCCCAATTTGGCGGTGGGTATCCACTCTGTCGTGTCAGTATTTAGCGTGGGGCATTTGGATGAGCTGATTGAATATGCCGAAAATTCTCGATCTGACCAATTCATTACCGAGATTGCCGAGCCGCGCGTAGAGTTAGACACGGTTGGCTTGCCGATCACGCCCAGCCCTGAGGAATATGCCGAGGCGATTGACAAGCTCATCGCCTACGTAAATAGTAAGCAGTACAAAGGCGTGGCTAAAATTACGGAGGCGTTCCGTGTGGAGTATTACAAGCTGGTGAAGCACATTTTGGATGAGCAGGATCAGGTGATTGGCTGCTACGCTGGCTGGGCCAGTGCCCAAATTTATGCGGATGGTACCGTCTGGCCTTGCTGCGTTCGCGCCGATGACTTAGGCAATTTGCGTGAGCATAACTACGATTTCAAGCAAATTTGGTTTGGCGAAAAGATTAAAGAGGTGCAGCGTTCGATTTACGAGAAAGAGTGCTACTGTCCGTTAGCCAACGCCAGCTACACCAATATGCTGATGGATGTGCCGACGGCCAGCCGGGTAGCAGCCAAAGTCATCACGCCCGATTCAATTAAGGTACGGAATTAATGGGAGACTGGAGATTAGAGATTGGTTCAATCTCCAGTCTCCCTAAGGTTTTTACGATGTCATTTGAATGGCTAAACAAATTTCATAAGGATATGGAAAAACCAGCGGATTATGCGGAAAAGACGCTGGCGCAGTATCGGTTGGGGATGAAAGCGAAGGGTTCTATTGCTGGTGTAGCCGTTTTGGTGGATGAAGAGGGTTGTGAAGCGTGTCTTGCGCTGCCTGATGATGCCGTCTACCATCCGGACGAGGCACCGCATTTGCCTCTGCCAGAATGCAGCAAGGGCCGTCGCTGCCGCTGCGTTTACCGCCCTGTGATGAGCTACCAGCAAAATGATGAGTGAAAAGATGTTGGCCACAGAGAACACAGAGGAATTAGAGAAAAACCCCTGCGTTCTCCGCGTACTTTGCGGTAAAAAACGCACATGAAAGTCGTTGTCACAGGGGCGACGGGATTTGTGGGTGGCGCGTTAGTGCGGGCTTTACTGGCTGATGGGCATGAGGTGGCGGGGGTGAAACGGCCGTCCTCCACCATCACCCACCAACATCCCAATTTCGCCTGGGTTCACGGCGATGTGACTGACCCCGCCAGCTTGCGCGGTTTGTTTGATGGGGCCGATTGGCTCATCCACGCGGCTGGCATGTTGGGGCAGGCGGGCGTACCGGAAAGCGATTATCTGAAGCTGCACGAGCAAGGCACAAACAACGTGCTGGCCGAGGCCGAAAAAGCTGGCGTGGATCGTATTTTATACGTGAGTAGCCCCGGCGTGTTGGGGCCAATCAGTGGGGTGCCTGCGGATGAGACTGCGCCACTGGCACCCAGCAACCCCTACGAGCGCAGCAAGGCAGCGGCGGAGCAGGTGGCGCAGGTGTATGCCAGCGCGGGTCTGCCCGTCATCATTGCCCGGCCAGAGTTTATTTATGGGCCGACGGATTTACACGTGCTGGGCTTGTTTAAGGCGGTGCGAGACGGCCGTTTCTTCACCATCAACGGGGGGCATAACCATTGCCACCCAACGTATATTGATGATGCGATTTTAGGGATGATATTGACGTTGCAGCACGGCAGTCCTGGTGAAATTTACCACATCACCGGGCCAAAACCGGTCACGTTCCGCGAGCTGGGGCAGACGATTGCCGCCGCAATGGAAGTGCCGTCGCCTAAGCTGAATTTACCCCGCTGGCTGGCTTGGCTGGGGGCATTGGGCCTGGAGTTGAGCTTTAGTCTGTTCAAAAAGCAGCCACCGCTCAGCCGCACCGGGGTTGCTTTTTTTAGCGAAGATCGCCGCTTTTCCTGGCAAAAGGCGCATGAGGAGCTAGGCTACAGGCCCCATTTTGATCTTGAACGGGGCGTAGCCGAAACGGTGGCCTGGTATCGGGAAAATAGATTGGTGTGATGGAATGACCATTGCTAAAGTTCGACTGTTTAATCACGAATGGCGCGAATGAACGAATAGTATGAATTTCATTTGTGCTATTCGTCTATTCGTAAAATTCGTGATTGGCTCTTAATGCATTGTTTCATAAAACACTTTAACATCAACCTCCGGGAGGTTTGGTCTGCGGCCTTACAAATTAGCGAAACCTCCCGGAGGATCATTCAAACAACTTATGAAACAATGCACTTAATAACATGTTGAAATCACTTTCGATAAAAGAACTTTACGTGCCCGCCTTGGCTGAGGGCGAGGGCGTGGGCACAGCTTATGAATATTTTGCTAAGCGATTGGTATTGGCGCGTTGGCTTAAGAACCAACCCAAACCTGCGCACCTGCTCATCGCTGGCTTACCGGAGAAGTACGGCAGCAGCCTGGATTTTTTGCAGGTGGCGCATGAACTGGACGCTGCGGTAACCATCGTGGATGAACGGCCGTCTGCCTTACAAAAACTGCAAAAATCATTGGCGGCAGCACAGAAAGAGAGGTGGCTAACGGCCGTATCTCCTCAGCTCATCCCCGTGCACCATTTGGCAGATTTGGGAGAAATTGCCCCTGAGTTTGACCTCTGTTTGGGGTCTGAGGGATTGCAGCGATTGGATGCCAGTGACCGACCTGAGTACCTGCGGCACGTGTGGCGACTGGCTAGCCGAGCAGCACTGTTTGCTCCCAACGGCGACAACATGGCCCATACCAACATCAGCGGCTTGGCTGGCGTGACGCTGGCTGAGATGCAGGAGCTTGTTGGCCCAAATGCCAAAACGGGCTACATCGACATGCCGCCGTTCCCACCGGGCATTACCCGCAGCGACGAGCAGCGGGAGCAGGCGACGAGCAGCCGTTTTGAAGCAATTGCCATGTGGGGACTGGGTTTTTACGCCCGGCTGGAGCATTTTTTGCCAACGGCCGTGCGCCGCAGCCAGTCCCATATCGTTTACGCCTTATTGGAGGGTGGAGATTAGAGATTGGAGATTAAAACAATCTCCAATCTCTAATCTCTTTAGATGAACCGACTCAAGCAAACCATCCAGCGCATTGATCCCGGCTATTGGGTCGTGCTATTGATCTGCTTGCTGGCGTTGTGGCCGTTTATTGGCCGGGCTAGCCTGCCGCAAGAAACAGACGCTGAACTGCACATTTTCCGGCTGCTGGAGCTGAGTCATTTGGTACGCGGTGGTGAATTTTATCCTCGCTGGGCACCCAACTTTTATCACGGCTACGGCTACCCCATTTTTAACTACTACGCCCCACTTACTTATTACGTTGGCCTCGTTTTTGAGCTGCTGCCCGGTTTGGATGCAGTGGCGGGGGTGAAGGCTGTATTTGTCTTCGGGCTGCTGGGAGCGGGCTTTGGGATGTACGGTTTTGTGCGCGACAATTGGGGACGGCCGTCTGGCTATTTGGCGGCGGCGGTGTACGTCTATGCACCCTACGTGCAGTATGTAGACCCAATTGCCCGTGGCGCACTGGCCGAGGCGTTTAGCCTAGGCGTGTTTCCGCTGGCACTTTGGAGCCTAGACCGTTTGCGGCGGCAGCCAACCCGGGGACGATGGGGAACGGCCGTACTCCTCACTACCGCTGTGATTTTAAGCCACAACCTGATGGCGTTGCTCTTTTTTGGCCTGCTGGCGGCCTGGGTGCTGTGGCAAACATTCACTCGACGGGGCGACTCACCCGGCTGGCGTTGGCTGTGGGCGGCGTTGGGGCTGGGTTTGGGAACGGCCGCCTTCTTCTGGCTACCGGTTTTGCTAGAGCGCAACGCCGTCAACCTGAACACGCTCATTGGTGCGGGCGACAATTACGATTTTCGGACCCACTTTTTAAGCTGGCGCGAGGTGCTGGCCCCCACGCTGCGGCTTGATTGGGGAGCAACCGAACCAGTGTTTCGCTTTAATTTGGGGCTGGCGCAATGGGTTTTGGGTGGCGTAGGCTTGATTTTGCTGCTTTTGCGATGGGTGAAGCAGGCTGGGCAGATGCTCTTTTTTGCATTGGCAGCAGCATTGCTCACCTTCATGCTGCTGCCCGCTTCTACCTTTTTGTGGGAAGCCACCCCCATTTTGCCCTTCTTTCAGTTCCCGTGGCGGTTGCTGGGCGGCACGGTGGCGATGCTGGCGATTTTGGCAGGCGCGGGGCTGGATGCGGTGTTGACCCGATGGCCGAAGCTGCGCGTTTGGGGAACGGCCGTTCCCATCACTTTCTGCTTGCTCACTGCCCTACCGCTGACTCAGCCCGCTCCCTGGCCCGATTTTGGCGATGTGTTCACCTTCCGCATGTCGCTCATCGAGCATTCTGGCCGCTGGCTAGGCACCACCTCCACCGCAGATTACGTGCCAGCAACGGTAGACACCGTGCCGTCGCGCAACGGCAAAGTCGTGGCGGGTTTTCAAAATAACGAGCCGCTGGATCGGGTAAACCGACCGACGCTGCCCGGTGGGGCAGAAGTCGCTGGCGAAGAGCTCACGCCGCTCCATTTTCGCTACACGGTAAGTACGCCAGAAAAATTCTTGCTCCGCCTCTTTTTGTTCCAATTCCCTGGCTGGACGGTAACAGTAGATGGCGAACGGGCCGAACCGGAGTTGGCCCGGCCAGAAGGTTTTATTGCCGTGCCGGTGCCAGCGGGTGAGCACGTGGTTGAGGTTGAATTTAAGGATACGCCTGCCCGCCAAGCGGCTTGGGGGCTTACGGCCGTATCGCTGCTGCTCACACTTTTGGGGGGCTGGTCACTGCGTCGGCAAGCTGCGGTAGCGGTTATCCCCAACCGATTGGCCACGCTGGATTGGTGGGTGCTGGGCGCGGCTGGAGTAGTAACGGCCGTTACCATCTTCGCGCTTGGGCCAATGCAGCTACTTCATTACAATTCAAGCGACTATGTGGCCGAACCAGCTCAGGTTGACCGTTTTGATGATTTTGGCGAGCAAATCGCGCTGATTGGCTACGATGTTGCAACAGAAACGGCCGTGCCTGGTGAACAGGTGATGGTCACGCTTTATTGGCAGGCACAGACCGCGCTAGAGATCAACTTCCAGAGCTTTGTCCACGTTTTGCGGGACGATGGCACAATTGCGGCCCAATCGGACCGCCTGAATCCGGGGGATTTCCCGGCGCGCCGCTGGCCGCTGGATAAATATGTGCGAGATGTCCACGTGCTGCAACTGCCGCCTGATTTACCGCTGGGCGAATACCAAATCACGGCTGGCCTCTGGGTGCAAACAGAAGGCTGGCGCTTGCCCCTGCTGGATGCCAGCGGCAACCAAATTGATGACAAGGCAACGTTGTTCACGCTAACTGTGGTGGATGAGTAGATGACTTTTTTTCATAAACGGCCGTACCTCAGCCTCACCCTCATTTTTACCGTGCTGGCTGCCCTGTTTTTGCACCGGGTGCTGTTTCCGGCCGAGGGGATGGCACTGGCGGGATTGGATGCCCGCAGCTTGTTTTACCCTTGGTGGGAGTTTGCCAGAACGGCCGTCCTCTCTGGAAATTTACCACTGTGGGATGCTAACAGCTTTAGCGGCTATCCCTTCCTGAGCAATCCGCAGGTGGCTCTGTTTTACCCACTCAACTGGCCATTGCTCCTGTTGCCAGTGCGCTTTGCCCTTAGCTGGCACGTTCTGATTCATCTGCTAGTGGCCGGATTGGGGATGTTTTTGCTGGTGCAGCATCTAAGTGGCAGCAAGGCTGGGGCCTGGCTGGCGGCATTGGCTTTTGCCTTTAGCGGCTTCATTGCAGCACGGATTTGGGTGGGGCATATCGGCCTTATTGCTACAGACGTTTGGCTACCCTGGTTACTCCTTGCCACCGCTTGGAGCGTGCGGCGAAAAAGCATTTGGGCGGCAATCATTGGTGGGGTGCCATTGGGCTTGGCCATTTTGGCCGGGCATACAACCTCGCTGCTGTATATTGGGTTGGCGTGGGGATGTTTTGCCATTTACTTGCTGCTCACCACGCCCGATCGCTGGCTCGTTATCCGCCAAATGGTGATCATGGTGGTGTTGGGCTTTTTACTGGCAGGGGTGCAGCTTGTGCCGCTGGCTGAATTTTCCACCGTCTCCTCCCGTGCGGCCGAACCCACTTTTGAATTTGCCACGGCGTTTTCGCTGCCGCCATCACACATCGTCACTTGGCTGCTGCCGGAGTTTTTCGGCGAGCCGACGCGGGCGGGTTACTGGAGCGTGCCCGCCTTCGACGAGCTGACGTACTACGTGGGGCTGCTGCCGCTGCTAGGATTGGTGTTGGGGCTGCGTAAGCCGTCACCCTTAAGCTGGTTTTACTTGCTGTTGATCGTGTTAGGCTTTTTGCTGGCGTTAGGCAGCTATGGCTTTCTTTACGGTATCTTTTACGATTTGCTACCGCCGTTTCGTTTGGCGCGTGCGCCGGGCCGGGCTGCGTTTTTGCTCGTCTTTGCCTTGCCTGCGCTGTTGGGCGAGGCTGTGGCTCAGTGGGAAAGATTGGATTGGGATGAGAAATCGGCCGGATTTATGCGCTGGCTGGTGGGAGGAACGGCCGTTGCCATTCTCACCTCCCTTGCTGCCACCGGAGCCGTTTTTGCCGCCCAGCACCCGACGGATACAAGCGGCCGTTTATGGCATCAGTTAGGTGGGTGGGGGATTGCGTTGGTAGTTTTGGTTGCTGGTGGTTGGTTGTTGGTTCGGTTTTTTGCAGAAGCGGATGTTGCTAGGAAACGATATTGGTTAAGTGGGCTAGCACTGCTGCTGGTAGCGGATTTATGGATTTTTGGCTTTAAGCTAGTGGGTGTGGAGAGTACGGCCGTTGATCCATTCTGGAATGACGCTAAGCAGATTATCGGCGAGGCGGAGCTGCGGGTGCTGCCCTGGGGCATCTCTATTTTTGAGCAAAATGGGGCGGCGCAGGTGGGACTTGGCTCCGTGTTTGGCTACAATGCGTTGGAGGTCGGGGCCAATATCGCCTTTGCTTCCTCGGTGCCGGACCCGCGTTCGACGGCGTACGATATTTTGGGCGCGGGCTATGTGGTGGCGCAAAATCCGCTGCAAGGTGTGGAGGATGGGGAACGGCCGTTGCAACTGCTGGGCAATACGGATAGGGCCTGGGTCTACCAGCGAGGTCGCCCATTGCCATTGACCCGCTTGGTGACGCAGGTAGAAATCATCCCAGGCGCGGCGGAGGCGACAGCCCGTGTCCATCAACCTGATTTTGATCCAACCACAACAGCGATTTTGGAATCAGAGCCAGGTTGTGTGTTGTCAAGTGGTGAGGCGGGAACGGCCGTCGTCACCGAGAAATCCAACGGCTACTGGCAAATTCAAACGAGTAGCCCTTCGCCTGCCTTGTTGGTTCTGAGCGAAACTGCGTACCCTGGCTGGCGGGTGTTTGTGGATGGGGTGGAGCAGGAGTGGGTAACGGCGTATACGGCCGTACGTGCCACCTGCGTCTCTGCCGGAGAACACATCGTCGAGTGGCGCTACCAGCCACGAAGCTACGCCATCGGGGGACTTTTGTCACTGCTGGGATTGGTTTTGGTGGGAACGGCCGTGTGGCGAAATCAGAGATCAGTTTGATTTTTACCATCTTCCAGTTGTTAGAAGGTATCTATCTTGGTTATAAGAAATTTTTTTGACCTTTCTTTCAAATACACCAGCATAATTTTTCCATTGACGAGTATCTTCAATTCGTTTCAACTCATAATCTATAGCTTGGAAAACTGGGGTGCTTGAGAAAACGCTCACATTTGCAATTGGCATTTTGTGAGAAAATTGCTGTTGCGTCATGAGATATAAAACTGAAAGAGGCATAGAATCAGAAATCATATGGGAGGGTTGAGTACATCGTTAAATAAAAGAAGTAAAAATCTTGTTGATGAGCAAATAGTTCGATAAGCTGGAAGGATGAAAAAAGAACATGTTACCCTCAGTGAAGCAGATCGAGCTTATTTGCAAAACTTGATCAAGAAAGGCAGTTTACCCGCCAAAACCTTTAAACGAGCAACCGCCCTCATCGAATTAGATCGAGGTCGAACCTTTACAGAAGTTGCAGCCATCGTTGGTGTCGTTATCCAAACCGTATCAACCTGGGCCAAAAAATATCAGGATTCAGGGTTGGCTGTCTTAACCGACAAACCAAGGCCAGGCCGCCCAACCGTCATTGACGGACTGCAACGAGCCAAGATCACAGCATTGGCTTGCTCTGACCCGCCAGCAGGATAGGAGAAATGGTCATTGCGGCTATTAGCTGACAAAGCCATCGAGTTGGAATTAGTCGAGACCATTTCCTATGGGGAAGTGCGACTCATTCTCAAAAAAACGAACTCAAACCGCACCTGAAACGATATTGGGTAATTGGCAAGATAACCAGTCGGTTTATTGCCAAAATGGAGCGCATTCTTTGGCTTTATGCCTTGCCTTACAATCCGCTTTACCCGGTTGTCTGCTTTGATGAACGACCCTGTTTTCTCATTGATGATGTGATGCAACCCATTGCTATGCAGAATGGCAAGGTGCGTAAAGAACATTATGCCTACGAAAAAAATGGTTCCTGTGCGCTCTTAGCTGCCATTGAACCATTGACTGGCAACCGCTTGGCGCAAGTGCATCGCCAGCGTACCAAAAAGGAGTTCACCCTGTTTTGCCAAGCCTTAGCAGCCGCTTATCCAGATGCGATCAAGATTCGTCTGGTCTTGGACAATCTGAACACACATGATGAGAGTGCTTTTTACGAAAACTTGCCTGCAGACAAGGCGTTTGCTTTAGCGCAACGATTTGAATTCAATTTCACGCCGAAATCGGCCAGTTGGCTAAACATGATTGAAATTGAGTTTTCAGCACTGACGCGTCTTTGTCTTAATCGTCGGATTCCGACCATTGAGAAACTAGAATCGGAAGTGATGGCATTGATCCCTGAGCGAACGCAAAAACGCATCAAAATTAATTGGCAGTTTTCCATCAAAGATTGCCGCAAAAAGCTAAATGCTCGTTATTCGGTTGTTAATGAGGCAAATTCTAAATTCAAGAAAGCTTAATACTTCTTATTTAACGGTGTACTGAGGGTTATCCCAGACAATTCGTTTGTAAGTCTGCATGGGCTTCTGTTTTTTGAGACGCCGATGCTCATTTTCAAGAGGCCAATATAAATCTTCAAGATTATCTGAGATAGCTTGGGCTAGCTTTTTCGTGTTGGCTTGTTTTGTGCAGAGGATATAGGACCAAGGAATTGAGAACTGGAGAACATTGGAAATATGCTTTTCGTTGGGCGTCGAGAGCTCCTTGATATATTTTGGAGATATTGCAGTGAACGCCCAGTGACCTAAGCTGAGATTTCTTAGCTGTGGAATATTTTGGGAAAAGAGCTGAATATCTTCATTTACGTTAGCGTAAACTGAATACTTTGGAATAAAACCAAACTGTTTGCAGAAATCTATAAGTAAACTGTATTGTTTCCCGCGTTTATAATGGAGGTAATTGATTCGATTTGTTTGAATGTTTGTTATTTTCGCTTGAACTGCAAAAGTGATCCACGCTCCCGGCTCACCAATGCACCAAAGCCAATCTGCACCTGATAAATTACCTTCTTCCTTGCGTGTAAATTTTCTAGTGAAAAAATGCTCTTCATGCTCAAATTGAATTCGATTTAGCACAAGATCGGTTAGAGTTTCCTCTTGCACACCTAAGCTCGTGTACCTTGCTTGAGCTACCTCAGCTGCAATTCTTTTGGATTGATTCTTTACGGTAGCGCAAATGGCATGGAATGTTTCTGTCATAATTTCAACCCTGTTGAATTGATTATAACATTTAACCGGTTGATAGATATTTACACATAAATTAGCTCCAATTGGCCGTCATTAACAAGCCAGAGCTTGGTGGCGAACTGTTCAATGAAGTAGCGGTCGTGGACAACGGCGAGGATGGTGCCCTCGAACTGGCTGAGCGCTTCCTCGAACATAGTGCGGGAGGGGATGTCCAGGTGGTTGGTGGGTTCGTCTAGCAGTAGGAAGTTGCAGCCAGAGGCCACCAGTCGCGCTAGAGCCAGCCGCGCGCGTTCCCCGTAGCTTAGCTGCCCATTCGGCCGCAGCGAATCATCCCCCGTGAACAAAAAGTAGTGCAAAAAGGAACGCGTGTCCGTCTCGTTGAGCGGGGCGACGGTCTGGATGGTGGACAGCGGCGTGTCGTCGGGGTCTAGCAGTTCCTGCTCCTGGGCCATGTAGCCAAGCTGGACGCTGTACCCCAGCCGCACGCGCCCCGCCTGTGGCTCTAGCTGCCCAGCGATGGTGCGCAGCAGGGTGGTTTTGCCGCTGCCGTTGACCCCTGTCAAGATGATGCGCTCGCCCGCCTGGGCTTGCAGGTTGATTTGCGTAAGCAGCGGCACGTGGCCGGGGTAGCCAATGGCCAAATCTTCCAAGAAGAGGACATCTTTGCCGAGGTGGGGGGCTTCATCCAAATCCAGCTTCATTTGCCAACTGCGCAGCGGTTTTTCCACGCGCTCATCGGATTCCAGGTAGCGGTCCAGCTTTTTCTCGCGGGATTTGGCTTTTTGAGCCACTTTTTTAGCCAGGCGTCGCACGTTGGGCTGGCGGGGCGTGGTGCTACGTTCCACTGAGCGGGCTTGCTCAAAAGTGCGCTGGATGTCTTGCTTCATGCGGCGAATTTCATACAGTTGGTCTTTCCAGGCAGATAGATGTTTTTCCTGCTCAACAAGATATTGGCGGAGGTAATCTGTGTAGTTGCCGGGATATTCGCGGATGGTGTGACTGTAGGGATTTAGGTCGAGGATGCGGGTGGTGGTTTGGTCTAAAAAGGCGCGGTCGTGGGAGACGATGAGGACGCCCCCGTTGAAGCCGCGCAGCCACGCTTCCAGCCATTCCAGCATGCCGATGTCCAGGTGGTTGGTTGGTTCATCGAGCAGGAGCAACTGGGGTTCGTCCAGGAGGATGAGGACAAGGGCAAGGCGGGTCTTCTGGCCGCCGCTGAGGCTGCGTACAGGCAGATCGGGGTCGAGGTAATCCAGTTGGAAGGTGGCGAGGAGGGGTTGGATACGGCCGTAATCCGCCCGATTTAACTTATCTAACACGCCATCATACGCGAGTTGAATCTGTTCTTGATTGGGCCGTTCTGCCAACGCCAACGCCAGTTCACCCAACTCGGCCTCTAGTTCATCTGGATTGCCGACGGTTTGGTGCAGCAACTCACCCAGCGTTTGGTTTTCATCGGGCAAGAAGCCCTGGGCTAGATAGCCAATCCGCAGGTTAGGCGGATTTAGCGTGATGCTACCGCTGTCTGGCCGTTCCTGGCCGATGAGCAGGCGCATGAGCGTACTTTTGCCGCAGCCGTTGGGTCCAATCAGCCCGACGCGCTCGCCAGCACTAATAGAGAAGGTGATATTTTCAAGAATAGGAGAAAGCCCGTAGGCTTTAGAAAGATTGTGTGCCGTTAGCATGAGTTTACCCAGTGCTGGTTGGCAAAGCACCAGCCAGCGATGTCCCGCGTGGGGGAGATTTCAGAAATCAGGAAGAACGTTTGGGAAAACTCAGTCTGTCATTGGTCAGCCTCATGTGTACTCGCTGCGAGTACAAGGATGAATCTATTATCCGAAACTGTGTCAATCTGGCAAGTTTTGTAGGGGCGTTTCGCGAAACGCCTCTACAGCCATTCGTCTTTTACGATGGATGTCTAGCTGGCTAAAGGCAAAGTCGAACAGGGCGCGACATGCTTCAGTGGCGTAACTGTGTCCCCAGAACGGCCGTGTCATCTCTTCTTCCGCATAAATTCGTGCATTTGCCAGGTTCATGGTAGACTTCCGCCCGCTGGAGAAAGTCCAGCAGCTTATCAACAAGATGTTTTGAATATTCCAGGTGGTAGCCCGGCACAGTAAGTCGGGTTCTTTTTTTGCCACAGACACGCTCCAAATTCGATTGGGTGATTGAGTACGAGCAAGCTGTGGGCAGGATTTTGGCTGATGAACCGCAAGGTCGCAGCCGCACAGTGGACAACTCAAAGCCTTTTTTTGCTACAGAGGCCGCAGAGATTTTAGAGAATATTTCTCTTTTACCTCTGTATTCTCTGTGGCTAATTTTTAGGAGCATGTCATGACAATTGAATTTACCGATTTAAACCTGCATCCGCAGCTGGTGCAGGCTGTAACTGAGCGCGGTTACACAACCCCAACCCCTATTCAAGAGGGCGTCATCCCCGTGATGCTGACTGGCAAAGATATGCTCGGTCAGGCGCAAACGGGTACTGGCAAAACGGCCGCTTTCGCTCTCCCCATTTTGCACAATTTAACCCCCGGTCTTGGTCACGTACAGGCCCTGGTTTTGGCTCCCACCCGTGAGCTTGGCTTGCAGGTGGCAGAGGCGATGGAGGCGTACGGTCGTCTCCGACAAATCACTGTCCTGGCTGTGTATGGCGGTACCGCTTACGGCCCCCAAATCGGCGCGCTGCGGCGTGGGGTTGATGTGGTAGTCGGCACCCCTGGCCGCCTGCTCGATTTGCTCAAAAGCAACAAGCTAGATTTGAGTCAGGTGCAAACCGTCGTGCTGGACGAGGCGGACGAGATGCTCAGCATGGGTTTCATCGAAGATATCGAAGCGATTTTGGAGGCGACGCCTGCTGAACGACAAACGGCACTCTTTTCCGCCACGTTGCCTCGCCAAATCCGCCAACTGGCCGACAAATATATGAATGCCCCAGAAGCAATTAGTATTGAACGCTCCCAGCGCACAGTGGCAGCGATTGAGCAGCGTGCTTATTTGGTAAACGAGAAAGATAAGCTGGCTGCGCTGACGCGACTGTTTGAGGTGGAGCCAATTAGCAGCGCCCTGATTTTTGCCCGCACCCGCCTGGGAACGGCCGAACTGGCGAACGAGTTGACCGTGCGCGGCTTTCCCGCAGAAGCGTTAAATGGCGATTTGAGCCAGCAGGCGCGTGAGCAGGTTCTGAACCGCTTTCGCAAGAACCAGATTAAAGTGCTGGTGGCCACCGACGTGGCGGCGCGCGGTTTGGATATTGACGATATTTCTCACGTGTTTAACTACGATTTGCCGCAGGATTCTGAAATTTATGTGCATCGTGTAGGTCGCACGGGACGCGCTGGGCGGACGGGCGTTGCCTTGTCGCTGGTGACACCGAAAGAGCAGTGGCGGCTGCGAAAAATCGAGCAGTACACCAAGCAAAAGGTGGCCCGGGCGCAGTTACCAACCATTGACGATATCCAAAATCGGCGAGAGGCAGAACTGCTCGAGAAGATGGCGGTTTGGCTGCGTCGAGGCCGCTGCGCCCGCGAGCGGGAGCTGGTGACAGAATTGGCCCACGAAGGACACGATTTGCTGGAAATTGCGGCCGTGGCCCTCAAGTTAGCCCGCGCCGAAGAAAAGCAGCGTCCCATTGCCCGGATTAGTGAAGTGGTTGCAGAACCGCCTCGTCGGGGCAGAAAAGGGAAGTTTGGAAACGGCCGTCACAACAAAAAGCGCCGCCCAAGTGGCAGTAGCCAAAGCAAGCGGTCTCATGAGCGCGGCATGGTTCGGATGAGCCTCAGCGCAGGCAAGAGCCAGGGCCTGCGAGTGAACGATGTTGTTGGCACCATTGCCTTCCACGCCGATATTCCCGGCTCCACGATTGGGGCGATCCACATTCAGGATGAACACACTTTGGTGGATGTGCCAGAGCAGTTTGCCGAGCAGGTGTTGGCTAAAACGGGAAACTACCGCGTCCGCAAAAAGCACCTCAGCATCGAACGCGCTTAATTTTTTTGCCACAGAGATCATAGAGGTTTTAGAGAGTTTGTTGTTTCTCTTTTTCCTCTGTGTGCTCTGTGGCTATCTTCTTAGTAAAAAGGTGAGGGGGATGTGGACACGTGCACGCCAGGCGGGTTCATTGTGTTCTGCGCCCTCAAATCGACGGGTTATCCAATCATGCTCGGGTTGGTAGCCGTGTTGCGCCATTAACGCATCGACTGGTTTTTGCAGCGGTTCGTACTGGGCATCTAGCGTGACCGTACCATAATCAAAGTAGATTTTGTGCTGGCCAGGTGGGGGCAGCGCATCTTCCAAATACGGCAATATGATGCCTTTCACAGTGGGCCAATGGGTGGAAAGGCAGCCCGCACCGGCAAACATCTCTGGGTATTCACAAACTGCATAAAGCGAAATCAACCCGCCCATGCTAGACCCCATGATAAATGTTTCTTCACGTGCCGGCTGGGTACGGTACGTGTTATCAATGAATGGCTTTAGCTCTTCGATTAGAAAGCGCAGATAGCTGTCTGAGCGGATGGGTACTGCAAAGAATGATCGGAATTTCTGCCACAGATTTTTAGCGTTTGAGTAGGTTAACGGCCGTTCCGGACAATACTCCTCCCACCGATTCTTGTGATTAAAGATGCCCACAATAATCGTTGGACGCACTTCATTTGATGCGATTAATGTCGCCAACGCTTCAGCGACATCCCACGTTTGCCCATCGGTTGCTGTCTCCGGACTGAATAGATTTTGCCCATCGTGCATGTACAGCACGCTGTACCTTAAATTTGGCTGCTGCTCATAATTGTCTGGTAGCCAAACATGCACATGCCGCGCCGGAATGAATTGTGAGGAGAAGTTGTCGTGGTGGATGAGCATGGTTCAGTAATGGGTTGGCCGTTTGCTGTTTACGACAGGGCGGCGGCGACGCGCTTTAGTCGCTCTTCTGCATCACAGGCAATGGCTTCCAGGTCTGGATGCTCAACTACGCCAAGCATTTGCTGGGGGTTGATGATGCTGATGTGAATACGGCCGTCTTTTTCTTGGGCCACCGTCACATTACAAGGCAACAACAGGCCGACCTCTGGGACAAGGCTCAATGCTTTGTGGGCCAGGGTAGGGTTGCAGGTACCCAAGATTTTGTACGGCCGAAAATCAACATCTAGCTTCTTCTTCAATGTCGCTTTCACATCAATTTCTGTGAGAACGCCAAACCCTTCTTTTTGTAATTCAGCAGTAACGGCCGTAATAGCCTCGTCGTAAGAACTGTTCAGATAAACGTCAAATCCAAGTGATGGTTGCATGGTAACTCCCTAAAAATGTTGCCGAGCATGTTCGGCAAACGGTTTTGTTTAACTTTGCTTAAATTTTACGATCGAATGAAGCTGGGGTAAAGAGGCGTGGCGAGACCTGACTTGATTAAAAGAAACAGACAGGTCTCAGGCAATCTTTTTAGGCAACTGGTGCGCCATACATAGATGACTTAATTTCCATGCAGTCGCGGCGAATTTGGGAATCCGCATCAATAAGGGTGGCGATTTTTTCATAGCCATAAAGCACAGTTGTGTGGTCACGATTGCCTAATTTTTCACCGATTTGTGGGAGGGAAGCGTTGGTTTCTGTCCGGGCCAGGTACATGGCCATTTGGCGGGGGTAGGCAATGGTTTTCTTGCGGCTGGAGCCGACTAAATCATCGTTGGTAACATTGTAATATTTGCAGACGGCTTCAAACACGCGCTCAACTGTCAGCTTCTCTGGGCGATGCATCAGATCAGCCAGGGCCATATTTACGAGGTCCATATTGACTTTGCCGCCAGAGAGATGAGCATAAGCCATCACTTTGTTAAAGGCACCTTCCAGTTCACGAATGCTGTGACGCACCTGCTGGGCAATAAAGTCCATTAGCTCGTCAGGGACGGCCAGGCCGTTGGCTTCTGCCTTGGTTTGCAAAATGGCCTTGCGGGTTTCGATATCTGGCATCTGGATGTCGGCCATGAGTCCCCACTCAAAGCGGGATTGCAGCCGCTCTTCCAATGTGGCCATCGCTTTCGGCGCGCGGTCGCTGGAGATAACTACCTGCTTGCCCTGGCTGTGTAGCTCGTTGAAGGTGTGGAATAGCTCTTCTTGGGTGCTTTCTTTGCCAGCGATGAATTGGATGTCGTCGATAAGCAGCACGTCAGGCGTGCGGTATCGCTCGCGGAACTGTTCCATCTGTTTGGTGCGGATTGATTGCACTAGATCGTTGGTAAATGTTTCCGAGGGGATGTAGCAAACGGAAAGACCTTCTTGCTGGCATTTGTGGCCGATGGCGTGCAGAAGATGCGTTTTGCCCAGCCCCACGCCGCCATAAATAAAGAGCGGATTGTAGGTTTGGCCAGGATGTTCAGCGACGGAGAGGGCGGCGGCATGCGCCAGACGATTACTGGAGCCAACCACGAAGTTGCTAAAAGTGAAGCGGCGGGTGAGGCTGTTGCCATTCGTAGAGGGTGAGGCTTTGGGAATTTTTACGGCCGTTTCTTCCACAACAGCCCCATTCAACATAACAGAAGAATCCTCTCCAACAGCTTCACGAACAATGTCCTGGGGAATTTCATCTGTCCAAACCACAAATTGAATTTCGACAGGAGCATCAACAATGGCAGAGAGCGTGCGGAGGATGGTGTCGTGCAACCGGTTTTCTAGCCAATCTTTGGCGTAGGCATTGCGAACACCAACAACATAAACGTCGTTCGTGTGGCGCAACAAGCAAGTATCCTTCAGCCAAGTGTTGAAGGTTGCTTTGGTCATCTGGAGTTCTAGTTCGCCCAGGGTTGCTTTCCACGCATTCTCAGGAATCATAATTTGCACCATACGGAAGTTAACCACGCCAATTTTGCGATCAACAGGCGTGCGAACAGAAACGACCGTACGCCTAAGCCAACAGATCAATTGCGGGAAAAATATAAATGGCCGCTAGACACAGTTCGTGGGTTTCCTGGATGTCCCTCTACCCAAAATTGCTTTTGACACCTGCTTTTTTGTCCTTTAGTTGGCTCCTCATTTTCATGGGACAAAAAAACAATTGATGGTCCCTCTCGACCTCAATTTTGTGTCAGTTTTGCTATGCAGATTATTGTGCAACGGCATAATCATTCTAACAGATGGATAGCTGTGATGCAATGGAAATTTGCAAATTTTCCCTTAAAAGCTTGGAGATTTTTAGACTTCGGAAACCTTAAAAATTGTTTTTTTTAAGGTTAGCACCTTGACAATCGCACCACTAACCAAGATATACCGGAACAAAAGTTGGCAACCCCATATATATGGGATTTACCTATTCGAATTCCTTGCGTTTTCCCATATTTTGCACCGAAGATGGCAAGAAGTTGACCCAAAATCTTGTGCAGAAAATGTTTTTTGTGCATTAGTTATGGAATATTTATATTGAACTGTTGATTGAGAAAATCTGCTTCATCTCTTTTGTGACTAAATAGGCTTTAACAAGAGACAGTTGGTTTATTAGTTCTAAACCTTCTTTAGAGCCTAGCACGGCAACGGCCGTTGCCAACCCGTCCGCTAACATGGCCGAAGGCGCAGTAATCGTCACGCTTGCCAGTTCTGGTGCCGAGTAGCCAGTGCGTGGATCGATGATGTGGTGTTGGCTCAATTCAGCCGTAAATGGCTGCATGTAATCTCCAGAGGTGGCGGCTGCCTGATTGCGTAAGCCAATAACTGTCATGTTGGCTTCAGCTTGCGGTCGCGGTGGTTGCAAGCCAATCCGCCACGGTTGGTTGTTGTCTTTCGCGCCTAAAGCCATTAAGTCGCCGCCAGCTTCAACCATCACGTTTTTGAAGCCATGTTTGCGCAAAACGGCCGTTCCTGCGTCCACAATGTACCCCTTGCCAATACCATCCAGCGTGATGCTCATGCCGGGTTTGGCAAAGTGGATATTTTTGCCTTCAATGATGATGTTTTTGTAGTTGACGAGTTGTTGGGTAGTGTAAACGGCCGTTTCCGTTGGCATCTCCCCCTGAGCATGATTTGCTTGATACAAATCCACCAGCGGCTTAATTGTGATGTCAAAGGCACCACTTGAAATACCGCTGATTTGCTGTGCTTGCGCGGTAACGTCTAACAATGGTTGGCTGGCGTTTTGCAGCGCACCTTCCCGGTTCAGTATTGACAATTCGCTGTCTGGGCGATGACAACTGAGGATAGTTTCGAGGTGTGCCATGTGATCGAGGGTGGCGGAAACGGCCGTTTTTGCGATGCTTTCATCCTCACCAATTACCGTCAAATTGACGACCGTCCCCATCAATACACGACTTTCAGCAATCTCTATGAGTGGAGAATTTTGCCCGCTGAATCCTAATTTCCAGGCGGCACCAGCAGCAGCACTAACGCCAATCATCTTGATAATTTGCCTTCGTGAATAGAGGGTCATGACGCTGCGGCCCCCTTTCTTGCGTTTTTAACAAAATCCATTGTCCAGCCACGCACAAGACGAATAATGTCATAAACCGGGTCTAGTGGGCAAAGGAAATTGCACCACGGCCGTTTTACAAACAGCGACATGACCAAAATGATGCCTAGCAACCCAAACATGATGGTTGAGCCGGTGAAGCTGAAGAGCGTGCCGAACACTTCATAACTGGAAAGCCCCGGATTGCGGAACAGCAGCGCAATCACAATAGCCCCCCAGGCTAACCCGCGCTGCAACCAAAGGAAAAATCGGCGATATTTACGGGGGCCGCTGATTTTTGCGCCACCAATTGCGCCCATGCACTCTTGCGCCGCGCCAAATGGGCAGAACCATGAACAATAAGCGTTTTTGTTGTCCACGGTAAGCACAAAGAAAATGCCGCCCAGCAGGAAGTACCAATACAAATTGGTCTGCCACTGCGGCCAAAAGCCGAGCAAGAAGGTGTTGATTTTGGAAATCGTCAGTGGCAAATTGAACCAAAAACCAAGCACAACCAAACCGGTGATGAGCATCGCCCACCGTGCTTGTTTCTTGTACTTGAATTTGCGTTGATGGGCAAAATAGCCAACGATATATAAAGCCAAAACAGTAATTTCTGGAATGCCAAACACAATTTTCGTTGGTGGTGGTGCTTCGACTGCCAACCCAAGCTGTTGCCCCGCGACAATTTGGGAACCGTTCAAGGTTGCATTTGCCAATGCACTCACCGTATAAGTTGCCCCAGTGATGCCGTCCAAATCCTCTCCAATTTGGAATGGGTCATCGTACGGTTTGGCCAATAGCTGGTCGATGAAGTTAGCGTCCATGACACGCTTGAAATAGGATGGGGTTTCAACATGGTCGGAAACGGCCGTTCCCACCACATTTCCTGCCAAATCTACCCCAACGGCGACGACCATCGGCCCGCCGTAACCAACAGCTTCACCAAGCGTCACGTAGCCAATCAGTTCTTCTTCCGATTGATTCGTGTAGGCTGCGAAGGTGTCGTTGCCTAAGTTCTCAAAGCGGTCTGCCGTTGGCATGGCCGCTTCAATAGCAGGCATTGTATCGTTGGCCTCCAGCGTTGCGCCCACAAACCAGGCAATGACGATTGTGACAATAGCGGCAATCGCTAGCCATCGTTCCCATCGCTTTGTTCTATCTCGTTTACTCATTTTGAGTTTGATGGGTTTGGTCTTGCTCAATGTTTGCTCCTCTCCCCGATTACCTTATTCAATTGGAGCAGAAAAAATGTCCTCGCGTTCCTCTGCGGTTAAGGTGGGGCGAGGTGTTGGTTCTGCTTGTTGCTGAATCGTCGTGATGGTTGTTTGATTTTGCGCTTCGAGTTCATTGGTTAGATTGTTGGTCATCTCAACCAATATGAACCCAACGCACACAACAATGAGAACAATCAAAATAATGTCTGTGATTTGTTTTCTATTGCTTTTTGCCTGTGTCATACGTGTTGTCCAGTTAGGGCTAGCTCGGCCAAGAAACTGCGTGCTTTGTTTGCTTGCTCGGTGAGATTGGCGCGAGTGTAGACGGAAACGGCCGTTTCGCACAACCTTTTTGCCTTCTCAATCTCACCTTTTTCGTCAAATGCCATTGCCAGCATCACCAACTGCTCACCTTCCAAGTCGGGCAGCTCATGCGTGCGTGCTAACGCAATCGCTTCTTCATGATGCTGAATTGCTTCATCCGTGCGATTTAGTTCGGCCAGAACGACACCAACCCTGCCCAGCAAATGTGCCATATCAGTCATGCGCTGCATTCTAACTGCGACCGCAAGTGCATCTTTGTAACTGGCCAACGATTGCTCTAGCTCATTCGTTACCATGTACGATTCGCCAAGACCCAGCAAAAAATCAATTTCCAGCTTGCGATTCTTGTCAGTACGCGCCTTTTCAATAGCTTCTGAAGTTGCATTCCGCGCTTCAGTCAGTTTGTTCAGCCGGTAATTTGTCGAAATGAGATGTTTGTAAAAGTGGTAAATAATTTCATCATTACTTTCTTGAGCCAGTGAAACACCTTGTTGCGCATAGATGACGACATTTGCTAAGTCGTTCATTTTCGAATGTACATTCACAAGATGCCGATACGCCTGTAACTCTGCGCTTGAGTTGCCCACTTCATGCACGAATGCAGCTACATCGCTGAAAATTTGGCTGGCTTCTTGTAGATGCCCTTTCCACTCTAAAATCGTGCCAATGTTGCCGTGAAAACCAATCTCTGCTTGCCGATCTCCAACTTCATGGGCTAATTGGCGGGCTTGCCTGAAATAAGCTTCTGCTTTATCAGCCGACGCAATGGTCATGCAGTAGTTGCCCATTGCGCCAACAGCATTCATTTGCCGCCGCTTGTCGCCAATCTTTTTGGCAATTTCCAAGGCTTCATTTAGCTTTTTGTTGGCGATGACCTCTTCTCCCGAATCGATCAGAATCTGGCCTTGCGTCGCCAAGGCATCGCATTGGACTTCTTCATCTTCTTTTGTGACGGCCAGCTTTTCAATGTTTTGGGCTGTTTCAAAGGCTTGCGGGAACTGTTCTGTAGCCTGGTATGCCGTCGTTTGGATGGCCAGACAATGGACCTGCAATTTAAAATCATCTAGCTGTTTGAAGATACGTTCAACTTCCTTAAAGCTTCTTCGCCCTTCGCTGAACTTGTTCACCTGGAAGAGTGCATATCCTAGGTTGGCCGCTGCAACCGCAATATTGTGCGGATCGTCGCCTGCACGCGCCTCGGCCATCTCTTTTCGCGCCTGCGTTAGCAGTAGACTTGCTGTTTTGCGGTTTATTTCACTCATGGGGTCGTAGTTTCCTTCATAATTGCTGTTTGTAAGCGGGTCATGATATTAGACGCTTCCCAGAATGTGACGTATTTGTTGAAAGCGGCCGTTTTCACGTCATCTGACAAATACTTAAATCCGTCATGCTTTAAGGTCAAACTGGTGCCAGTATTTGTTGGTTCAAGTTCGATTGTGACAGACGTATTGTTGAACCAGGCATTGCCGTACGCGTCATGCTCAATCCAGGTAAACACAAACTTCTTGTTGGGAATAATCAGGCCTACCTCTCCTTCGACCAAACAGTTTTCCCCGTCGAAAGAGATGGGAATTTCAATTTTGCCACCCTCGTATGGGTCGATGATAAATTCATTCGCATGAAGCCACTGCTTCATGTTGTCTTCGACCATCAAGAAATCCCACACCCGTTCAACGGGTACCGGAATCGCCATTTCTTGAATGATTTGGAGGGTTTCGTGATTCATTTCAAAACTTCTGTGAATGAGTAGAGACGTAACGGCTACGTCTCTACTCAATATATTGAATTATGTTGCGCTTGGCTTGGCTGAAAGTAGTCGCCACAAACCAACGCCAAGAATCAAGCTGATAAAGAGTCCCAGGACGCCCATTTTCCAGCCAGCGCCTGGTTCAAATTCGCCAATCAGGGTACCCCAGGCAAGGAAGCTCATGTTGAAAATCAAGTACCAAACGATCACGAGCAGCCACTTCCACCAGTTCAACTGCCAGCCGCGATCGTCGGCAAAGGCTTTGAAACCAACACCAACTAGAATGGCGAGCATACCCATCAAAAACCAAAATACGTTTCCTTCAAAAAACATCTTAACTCTCCTTTGGATCAGTAATATCGATATCTAGATAGGTTTCGCCATGCAGCCAGAATGGCTCCCGACGATACTGCGCAAATTGGCCACCCTCTGCGGTACGACGATAATCGAGTGCTTCTGGCGCGTCGAAGAAATTCTTTTGTAGCCAAAGCAGGGTGCTGTTGACAGTTCCTGTTGGGTCACGTGGGTCTAATTCGCGGGACATATCGTGCAGCCAGTTGTCTTTCCGGCTATATGGGCAGTTGGCCACACATAAACGGCAGCCAATGCCGCCCATCGACTCACGCCAGAAATTGTAGCAAGCCCCATTGTTGATGTACCAATGCTCGTATCCACGAATTTCTAACCCGTCGTAGCTATCCGCGAAGGAAATAGCACCAGAGGGGCATTGCTCGGCGCAAATTTTACATTTTTCGCAAAATTCTTTGACGCCAAACTCAATGGGTTTGTCGGGGGCTAGCTCGAGATTGGTGAGAATAACGGCCGTTCTACAGTTACTCCCAACCTCAGGCGTAATCACATAACCTGCACGACAATGTTCGCCCAATCCTGCATCGACTGCATAAGGCGGCACAATTAAATCGTAACCACTGAGTGGCGTGCTGGCTCGGGAAGGATACCCTAACTTTTTCAAGGCCCCTTCAATGCGAACGGCCGCGATGGAGACGCGGGCATACGCATCCATACTCGTTGACATTTGTGGACTGCCTAGAACCTCATCCCATTCCATAGGAACACCGACCACAATCGCTGACTTGTAATGTGCAGGCAATTTGGAGTGATCGTAATCTTTGTCGGTGCCGCGCCAACCATCGGCATAGTGCCAATCAATATTTGGTTCTGTGAAACGAACCAGTGTTGCGCCAAACCGATGCGAAATTTCTTTGATGAATTCTGAAGCGAGTTCAGGGCTCTTGAACGGAATCGGATCACCGATTGGCTGCGGTCCACCACGCCCCATCAGAACAAAGTCAGATTCTTCTGGTGGAGTCGTCGGGCTGGGTGGGGTGAAAGATGTGAAACCGGCTTCGTAAACGTCAATCAGGGTATAAAAGGTGCCAAACTCTTGGCGATCTACCATATTGTTGGGAATCGTTTCAGTGAATGTTTTGTAATCCCATTCCAGCCGTTCAGGGAACGTTTTATAAAATTCATTCAAGGGAGGGGGGAAGCCTAAATCTTCAATTGGATCCTCAATGGTCCATTCAGGATTGGCTTCAAGTGCTGCCTGGAATGTTGCCACACGTCCAAACACATAATCTGTTAAGTGGCTGGGGCGGCGTACTTCTCCAATTGGCGTGAAGACAGGTCCTTCTACTTCAAAGGGCACGCGGTTGAAAAACTGCGTGCCTGGATTGTTCGACTCCCAGCCGGTGTAGGTTTCTGAAGACCTGCCAGCGGCAATACCACCAGCAACAAATCCACCTGCTTGAACAGCAAGGCCAGCCATGCCGGCAATCTTCAGAAAATCACGGCGTGAGACACCATTTTTTGTGTCTTGTGCACTCATAGGTATATCTCCTCTAAATGGAGAACGGAAAAAACCTTGAAGGTGAATCGACACATATCGCTTCCGTTCTCCTTAAAAGTAAGCCCCTGTGACAGTTCACTTTTTATGACGCTTTTCAGGGTTTACTTAAAATGAAAAAAGCACAACTTCATCCGAGTTGTGCTTCCAATCCACGAGAATTCACGTGTTTTTCGAGTGTCTGGCTTACTTTGCTTGCACAAAGATTACAGTTGCGGGACAGCACCGGATTTCCACCGACTTCCTCGACAGGTAATAGCATTCTCATATTATTTTAAGAAATGGGGGAGATGATTGAAACACACCTATGTGTGATTTTGTAAAATATTTCACAAACCCTTTTGTCACACAAAAGGGTGACAAGAATTTAGGTTAATAGCAGAAAGTGTTGGTTTTTGTTGGGAAATTAGAGCTGGTTGATTTCTTGAACAGCAAGAATGGCCTGTGTGCGATTGCGGACCTTTAGTTTTTTGTAAATGCGTTTGATATGGGTTTTGAGCGTGTTTTTTGTGATTGAAAGATGATTAGAAATTTCTGCGTAGGAATGCCCTTTGGCTAATAAAGCAACGACTTCTTTCTCCTTTGGGGTGAGAGAAGTGTTGGTAGGAAGTTTATCCTTTGAGGTTGATACTTTGTTTTTATGATCTGACTCAATGTTCGTCATTACTCGCATACCCTTTTCAGAGTTAGGGCAGGTTGGTTCGAGAAGAAACTCTGAATAACCATTCGATATCAGATATTTCATTTTATTAAATATGGGCAACAGCCCTAAACACCCTTTTGTGTTATTTTGTTGCAATCGTGACTGGTGAGTGTCACACATTTGTGTGATTAAGATTCGTTAAAGTAAGCCTGTTTCTTGTGCAGCTAACACGGCCTGAACGCGGTTATGCACGTCTAGTTTGCTATAAATGCGTTTGATGTGGGTTTTGAGCGTGTTGTCAGTGATGGTTAATGCTTGTGTCATTTGGGCGTATGAAAGGCCTTGTGACAACAGTTGCAGAATTTCGGTTTCACGTGGGGTGAGCAGACTGGGAATGATTTCTTTGGCGGGTTGTAATTGATTCGGGAAAGCGTCTAGAATTTTTTTAAGGTAGGCTGAGGATGGTGGGGTGGTGAAACGGCCGTTTCCATCCCAAACTATCTGCAATACCCGCTGCATGTTTTCACCCTCATCTACAAACGTACGAATGTAGCTCTCAGACTCCGTTTGTTCCAACAAATTGCATAGTTGAGAAAGAGCTAACTCCATTTCACCAAGCTGGACGAATAAATTGATTTGCATCGCCGACAACTTGATTTGGTCACGAACACGATTATCCTCACGCGCCAATGATTGCAGCATTTGTAATAGCTGCATGCATTCAGATTCCTTCCCGCAAGCCATCCAAATGCGCGCGACAATCATCCATTCAATCTGTTGTAATGCTGTTACCTCTGGGTGAGAACGTACAAACGCTTCGGCCCACATCAAGGCCTCTTGCTGCTTTCCTTCATGTAGATCGAGTCGTGCTTGTAATGCTGCTAGTCGTTCCATAACCAACGGTGGAGAACCATACGTCTCGGCAACTTTCTCGATGTACATAAACTTATCATCAATATGTTTGGCATAATCGCAGCAAATTTTCAACTTAACAAGCGCACCTAATCCAAACAACAACCGATCAATCGACGTGCTGGTCTCTGCAAGCCTGTTGCCTTCAATTATTAAATTTTCTGCGATTTCAAGCTCATTCCATTCATAATGTAAAAGCCCTGGCCCCAATAAGATTTGTGAGAATGTATTCCCTTTATGCAAACCGCGCGCTTCGCCCTCGCTGCGAATTTCCTGAAATTTGGCAGCAGCTAACTCTAACTCACCTCGTGCAACGATGACTTCACCCAAATAACTGTAGAAAACAAGCGAAACTGACCACGCATCGTCCTTTTCAATGAGGTTAAGTGCATCTGTTAAATAGGCATATGCTGATTCAATATCCCCTAGGGCTAAACAAGCCGATCCAAAATGCCCCCAGGCAATCCCGCGCATCAGGTCTGCACTCCTTGGCAAAATAGCCAATGCTTTCCTATTAAGAGCTTTAACCCGATTGGCATCAAGTGTGGTATGCAAGGTCAAGGCAGCTAATAAAGGATAGGCAAACGCATGATCTGGCGGAATCGGTTCGTCGGTAATTTTTTCTGGTGGATTGACGCCAATTCTTTCTAAAAAATCAGACACTTTATTGAAGTTGCTATGATAAAACTCTGCCAAAATGTACTGAATCCATAAGAACGTACTTTTTTGTACCAGTTCAGTCGGGATTTGTTCTGTCCAGCGAATGAATGATGTGCGGCGTCGGCTGTCTTGGATGCTGAAGCTGACATTTTGGATCAGCGAAATTGCTTTTTCATAGTTTTGCGCTTCCAGCGCATACTCGATGGCATCTAAAGTTAAACCATTTTCTTGGTGCCAATCGGATGCTTTTTGATTGAGAATTGGTATTTGTTCAGGCGATTTAAGTTCAAGTCGACTCAGCAGTAGCTCATCAAAAAGGTGATGATACCGGTACCATTCACGGTGATTGTCAAGCGGAATCAGGAAGAGGTTGTTTTTCTCTAAATTCAGGAGGATAGATTGAGAATTGTTAATGCCTAAGAGTGCATTGCAGAGGGGGGCGGTGAGGCGTTTAAGAACGGCCGTTTTCACCAAAAACTCTCTCACTTCAGCAGGTTGATGCGCTAGCACCTCTTCAATCAGGTAATCTGAAATAAAACGATCTTCGCCCGTCAGCTTTTGAATAAAATCAGACCCAATTTGCTGTTCTTTTAGCCCAAGTGCGGCAAGCTGCAAGCCAGTGACCCAGCCTTCTGTCTTCTGCTCTAAAATCGCGATGTCAGATTCAGACAGGTGCAGATGCATCAATTCATTCAAAAATTGGCGTGATTCTTCAAAGTTAAAGCGCAAATCAAACGCATTGATCTCCGCCAGTTGATTTTGTGCACGCAGCCGTGAAACCGAAAAAGCTGGTGTAACCCGGCTTGTAATGACGATCTGCAACGTATTCGGAATACGATCAACCAAAAAGTCAACCAGCCCATGAATTTCAGCAGATTTAACAACATGATAATCATCGAGAACCAAAATGCATGGTTCCTGGAGGCAGGCCAAATCATTTATCAGGTAAGTCAATAAGATTTGAGGAATGGGCGGCTCAGGGGATTCTAGCAGCGGGACAACCGTACTACATGCGCCGGTTTCAAGCCGCTGCATAGCGGCAACAATGTATGACAAAAACAAATGCGGATCGTTGTCATAGTTGTCCAAGGATACCCAGGCAGCTTTTTTTGGCTGTTGGGCTAGCCAGGAGGTTACAAGTGTTGTTTTGCCAAACCCGGCCGGGGCTGTTACGAAAATGAGACGCTGATCTTGACTATCATTAAGCTGCTTGAGCAAACGTGGGCGCATGACAAGATCGCCTCGCAAGGGCGGGCTAAACAATTTGGTTGCGAGAATTGGCCTTCCTGTTTCTTTGCCCATATGCTCTATCATAACACATTGGCTAGGTGATGGAGGAAGATCAATAACGATTGAAAGTTGTGTATTTTGGTAGAAGGAATGCCTGCTGGAAACACCCACGATTTAAACAGGGGGAGATTGGAACAAGACAAATTTTCTACGCACTATTTGGAGAATATTCCTAACATACATTATACTGTTTCTACTGGTTAACTTGCTGTGTGGAGGCGCTTTATGGCTCAACAGTTGAAAATTGCTCATTTGGATGAAACGGCCGTTGCTCAAATCCAGACTTTAGAAAATACAACAGGCAAACACATTATGGCTTTTGAAAAAGGTGCTTCATTCGCCGAGCTGGCCCAAGAAGATTTGGAAAAAATTCAATCCCTCGAACAGCAGCTTGATATCATATTGTTGGTTTATGAGCTTTAAACTTTAGGTGCCCTGTGCCAAAAATTGAAACACTGCCAGATGGAAGTTCGCGTCAGCGACACAACTTGAATCATCAGGCAATCGAAGATTATCTGAAAACTATTTATATGCTGGCCCAGGATGAGTCGCCAGTCTCCACATCGCGCATTGCCGAGGCGCGAGACGTGAAGCCGGCTTCGGCTACCAGCATGATCAAACGGCTGGCAAAGTTGAAGATGGTGAATTATGCGAAGCATTACGGCGTGACCCTAACGCCTTCTGGCGAGAAGTTGGCCTTAGAGGTTATTCGGCATCATCGGCTGATTGAGCTTTATTTAATTGAAGCCCTTGGCTTTTCGTGGGATGAGGTGCATGAGCAGGCTGATATTTTGGAGCATGTCATTAGCGAAAAGCTGGAAGAACGCATTGCTGCTGCCCTAAACTATCCCGAATTCGATCCACATGGTGACCCGATTCCTGCCAGAGATGGCAGCATGACCAAGGTTGCTGTCGAGCAGCTATCAACAATTCCTTCTGGGCGGACGGTTTGGGTGCGCCGCATTATTGATGACGCTAACAGTGAGCTTTTGCGGTATTTGGCGGATATGGGTTTGGTACCGGGAACGGCCGTTACTATTCAAACAGTGGCTCCCTTTGATGGCCCAATGACGCTGTTGGTAGATGGCGAAGCCAAAATCATTGGGCGCAACGTGGCGGCATCAGTGCTGGTTGAGCTTGCCTGATTTTTCCCCAATTTCGTAAACAAAATTGAAATCTGCATCTGCCAGCGTGGGCAGCTTTTGATCTCTGGCTGAGAGTAATGGGTTGGAGACAGGCCACTCAATGCCAATTTGCGGATCATTCCAACTGATGCCTTTTTCGCTTGCAGGATGGTAATAGTTGGTTGTTTTATACAAGAGATCGGCCGTTTCACTCAGTACACAAAAGCCGTGGGCAAAGCCGGGCGGCACGTACATAAGACGGCCGTTTTCTGCCGACAAAATTTCCCCAATCCATTGCCCAAATGTAGGAGAACCGCGCCGAATATCTACCGCCACGTCGAAAATCTCGCCTATCGCCACTTTAAGGAGTTTACCCTGCGCAAAAGGATCTATTTGGTAATGCAGCCCGCGCAATACCCCCTTAGCTGAACGTGAATGATTGTCCTGCACAAAGCGGGGAGTAATGCCGTTGGCGGCAAACGTTTCATATTGGTACGTTTCCATAAAAAAGCCGCGCGTATCCCCAAAAAGCTGTGGCTCTACTAAAATGACTTCCGGGATGGCAAGTGGGCGAAATTGAAAAGGCATGAATGTGATCCTCCGTGAACGGCCGTTGCCATGTACAACGGCACCAAAATACAAATGCAGGCAAATTATAGCACTCAGTTCAACAGAGTCCGATTCTGTTTTTATTTTGCTTCTTCGTTACAATTCACCAAAATCAGAGGTCCACGAGGAGCAAAAATGAGCCTATCCCCCAACCCAAACATTGAATTGAATGATCTGGTGCAATTTCCCTTACCCGGTATGAATGTGCCAGGAGCCTTGCGCTTTAGCCCAGACGGCCGTTTCCTCACTTATCTGTTTAGCCCCGACGGTGGAATGGTGCGGCAACTTTATCGGTATGATTTGGCGGACGGCACATCACGCTTGCTTATTGCCCCAACGGCACAAAGCGGCAGCGAAGAGAACTTGTCGCTGGAAGAAAAGCTGCGTCGAGAGCGGCTGCGCCAGCGTGAATTAGGCATTACGCGTTACGAATGGTCAGTGAAGACAGGCCAAATGCTCATTCCGCAGCCAGACGGGCTGTATCTTTTTGTGGCAGAAGGCGAACCATTACGGCCGTTACTTACCAATCCCGCCAAGCCTATTCAAGACGCTCATTTTTCGCCAGACGGTCAGTGGGTTTCTTTCGTGCAAGATGCAGAGCTTCATGTGATGCCGACCGCTGGCGGGGAACCGCAGCAAATAACACGTGGAGCGCGCGGCACTGGCAAAACCAATGGCCTTGCCGAATACATTGCGCAGGAAGAGCTGGCGCGGCGACGTGGCTACTGGTGGTCGCCGGATAGCCAAAAGCTCGCTTTTGTAGAGGTTGATGAGACGCATATTCCTGTTTACCGGGTTATGCACCTGGGCAAGGATGCCGTTGGCGAAGGGGCACAAGAGGACCATCGCTACCCGTTTGCAGGGATGCCAAATGCGAAGGTGCGCCTGGGCGTTGTAGGTAGAGCCGGAGGTGACGTGCAGTGGCTGGATTTGGGTGACGATGATGATATTTATCTGGCGCGGGTGAAATGGCTGCCAAACGGCCGCTTGGCTGCCCAAGTTCTAAACCGTGAGCAAAGCCAGCTCGATTTGCTGGAATTTGACCTGGAAACGGGCCAGACGCGACGCTTGCTGCGAGAAATCAGCGATGTGTGGATCAATCTGCACCATATGTTTCGTCCATTGAAACAGTTGCCGGGAAATGGGGAAAGCGGCTTTATTTGGGCATCTGAACGAACGGGGTTCCAGCATTTGTATTTGTATGATGCGGATGGACGGGAAATACGGCCGTTAACTCAGGGTAATTGGCAAGTAGACAGCGTGGCTGGCGTGGATGCGAAGAATAATTTTGTCTATTTCATGGCCGCGAAAGAATCGCCCACTGAGAGCCACCTATACCGGGTTTCATTGTTGGGCGATGAGCCGCAGCGGCTGACGCCAGAACCAGGAATGCACAGCGTGGTGCTAGATGTAAAGCGCAACCAGTTTGTGGACGTGCAGCAAGCGAGTGAGCAGCCACCCTCAATTGTTTTGCGTTCGTTGGCAGACGGCCGTTCCCTCAACACCATTTTCAATCAACCAGATGAACGCATCGTACAGCTTAGGCTACCCACGCCAGAAATTGTTACATTGCAAAATCGTGAAGGGGTATTGCTGTACGGAGCCATCTACCACCCACCCGCCAGCTTTGGCGAAGGGCCACACCCAACTATTGTGAGCGTTTACGGTGGGCCGCATGCCCAGCGGGTGACCAATAACTGGTTCCTGGCGGTAGATATGCGGGCGCAATATTTAGCCAGCCAGGGGTTTCTGGTTTTCAAGCTAGACAATCAGGGCAGTGCCAGGCGTGGGTTGGCGTTTGAAGCACCCATCAAGCACAACATGGGCAGCATAGAAGTAACCGACCAGGCAGACGGCGTGCGCTGGCTTGTAGCTCAAGGATTGGCTGCTCCAAAGCGCGTAGGCATTTATGGCTGGAGTTATGGCGGTTACATGGCGGCAATGTGCCTGGCCAAAGCAGCCGACACGTTTCAGGTAGCGGTAGCTGGTGCCCCCGTCACCCATTGGGATGGGTACGACACGGGCTACACGGAGCGGTATATGGGCTTGCCGCAACAAAATGCAGACGAATATGAGGTTAGCAGCGTGATGCACCATCTGGATAAAATTGAAGGGAAGCTGCTGCTGGTGCATGGCCTTATTGATGAAAATGTGCATTTTCGCCACACTGCACGTCTTGTCAATGGCCTGATTGCCGCGCGCAAGCGGTATGACTTGCTGCTGTTCCCAGATGAGCGACACATGCCACGCAAGGCAGACGGCCGTCTCTATATGGAAGAGCAAATTGCCAGCTACTTTAAGGAAAACCTATGATTAACACGCTTATTATTCCAGGGGTTTGCCTCGTGAGGGCATTACTTTTGCAGTAGCAGGTTGATAACGCCCATATTTTGCATGAGCTGTTCGGTTAAGGCGCGTAGGTGGTCTGGCTGATGGGTGAGGTTGGTTAAACGGCCGTCCTGCTCAATCGCTTCCACCTGTGCAAAGCCAAACGACTGGACTTCTCGCAGCGCAGCAACCGGATTGTGCCCAAAGGCTGTTAATGCTTGCGGGTTGTATTCCATTACCAGCTTTAGGTTGGGGGAGTTGGCGATGGTGCGTTGCATGCCGCGCAAGGCACCAATTTCTGCTCCTTCAATATCCATCTTTACCAAATCAACCTGTTCTACCTTTTGTGCAGCCAAAAAATCATCTACTGGCATGGTACGAACGGTGAAGGTTTGGGCATCAAACCGTTGTGCTATACGGGGGGCGATATCTGTTTCGTGGGTTTGGGCTTTTTGCAGTGCTGCCATTGATTCATCATAATGCAGCGAGCCGCTGGCAGACATCATCAGGTAGTCGTGCAGCTCGGCCGTTCCTTCTTGCTCCGCCAGGGCCAGGTTAACGGCCGTTACCTGCGGCAGGTGTTCCACATTGTGTTGCAGGGTGGCAAAGGTGCGAGGATGCGGTTCAAAGGCGAAGATACGGCCATTTTCGCCTAAAACTTTCGCGTAGCGATGTGAATAATACCCCACATGCGCTCCAATATCTAGCATCGTCAGGCCAGGGGCAGCCAGCTGGTCTAGCAAGGCAATGGTTTCCACTTCATGCCGATTGGTGAGTAACTCCAGCCGAAACCAAAACGGATCATCCGGCATCGTGCGGAAGTTTCTCGTTTTCTCTAAAAATGGGATCGCACCGTGGGTCATTAGCCAATGCGTCGCCACGTGTGCCGAATGAAATCGTTTGATTGTTTTGCGGTAGAGTTGCAGGCTCAGATCTGTAATGCTCATGCCACCACTTTTACCAGAAAACAGGTTTGCAAGCGAATTTTGCATCTTCTGCAAATGGGGCTTGACGAGCTGCTGGACAAAGCTGATAAACAGGGGATAATCTTGCTTCAATATCAAATATCCATGCGTGCCAGGTTCCTGTGTTACAGAGTGGAAATATGTAAATCACAAAGAGGATTTCTGCTAAAATGAGTCGCTACATTGTGATTTACACAAGCAAAAGCGGGAGAAATTGCTTTGCTTATTTCAAATAACTACCCCGCTTTTGCACAGTATAGGAGACAAACCTTTGTCCAAGAAAATTTATGTAGGAAATTTGCCGTTTTCGGCAAGAGAAGATGAAGTACAAGATCTGTTTGCGCCGTTTGGCACTGTGGAATCGTTGGCAATGATTAATGACCGGGACACAGGCCGTTTTCGTGGCTTTTGTTTTGTAGAGATGGCAGATGCTGAGGCAGAAGCAGCTATTGAAGCATTAGATGGACACGATTTTGAAGGCCGTGCTTTGCGTGTAAACGAAGCACGACCCCGTGAAGATCGTGGTGGCGGTGGCCGACGCGGCGGCGGTGGCTATCGTGGTGGTGGTAACAGAGGCGGCAATCGCCGGGATAATTCTGGCGGTGGTCGCGGCTGGGGCTAGATTAATTAGCACAATTGCATATAAGATAAAGGTCAGGCTAATGGTCTGGCCTTTTTTACTTTTCGGGGGTTGTTTTGTAGATTTGCAGCAGCTGTAGAGCGGCGGCGGTAGGGGGAAGTGTGCCTTGGCGAACGGCCGTTTCTAACCCTGGTAGAGCTGCCTGTACTGCCGAATGATCATAAAAGTTTTGCTTGAGCTGTTCCACAATAACCGTATGCAGCCACGCTTGCATTTGCGCCTCTCGTCGCGCTTGTAAAGTGCCAGCCTCTGTCATTTTTTCTTGGAAAGTTTCAATCACCGACCAAATTTTGTCGATGCCGGTACCGTCAAGCGCAGACCCGGTGTAGGCGCGGGGTCGCCAGCCTTCGGTAGCCGGGGTGAGGTAATGCAACGCCCGATTGTATTCAGTCCGCGCAGCCTTGGCGCGTACCTTGTTTTCGCCGTCTGCCTTGTTGATCAATATGGCGTCGGCAATCTCCACCACGCCTTTTTTGATGCCTTGCAGTTCATCCCCGGCCCCCGGCACCAGCAGCAGCAAAAAAAAGTCCACCATCGAGCGCACGGTGATTTCGCTTTGTCCCGTGCCGACCGTTTCCACCAAAATCACGTCGTAACCTGCCGCTTCGCACACCAGCATCGATTCCCGCGTTTTACGGGCCACGCCGCCCAACATGCCGCCTGTGGGCGACGGCCGCACAAACGCATTCTTCTCCCGCGTCAACATCTCCATGCGGGTTTTGTCCCCTAAAATGGAGCCTCTGCTGATCGAACTGGTGGGATCTACAGCCAATACTGCGATGCGATGTCCTAATTGGGTGAGCTTCAAACCCAGGGTTTCTATAAAGGTAGATTTGCCAGCTCCCGGCACCCCGGTAATGCCCACGCGGATGGAGCCTCCAGTGTGAGGTAGCAGCTGCGTCAGCACTTGTTGGGCTAATTCAAAATGACGTCGGGCGTTGCTTTCTACCAGCGTAATGGTGCGGGCCAGCAGAACGCGGTCGCCAGCCAACACGCCCTGAACGTAATCGTCGCTGCTTAAATTTTTCATGCGGTAATGGTAGCGGAAACGGCCGTTCCTGCACAGAAACGAGCATCCTTCACACGTTATTTCGACCAAAGGCAGAAATCCCTCTAAACTTGCCACACTTTAAGCTGAGTAAGCGTCCTGGAGAGGTTTTATGCGCCCGAGTTTGAATATTGTTTCCCCTGAACTGATCACCCAGATTTTGGATGAAGCCAAGCGCATTTTAAGCGAGATTGGTATCGAAGTGCGCGGCCAGGCATTACGCCAGCGACTTCTGGATTACGGCCTAAAGCTGGATCCCACCGGAGAGCGCGTGCTGTTTTCGGCAGATGTGGTTGAGTGGGCAATTGAGGTTGCTCCTTCCTCATTTACCTTGTATGACAGGGCGGGATTACCCCATGCGGAGCTGGGTGGCGATAAGGTACATTTTGTGCCGGGCTCAAGCGGTCTGCACGTGCTAGATCATCGCACGGGGCAGACGCGCTTGGCCAACACAGCCGATTTTACAGAATACGTCCGTCTGGCTGACGGGCTTGAGCATATTGCTTACCTGGCCACTGCTTTTTCAACCAATGATGAC
This sequence comes from Candidatus Leptofilum sp., assembly GCF_965223285.1. GTDB lineage: Bacteria > Chloroflexota > Anaerolineae > Promineifilales > Promineifilaceae > Leptofilum. The sequence continues at coordinate 1,457,028 of NZ_OZ244997.1, forward strand.
ATTGAAGCGGCCGTTTCAGATGCGTGGCGGCTCTATTTGTGCCTGACCAACTCGCACAAGCCGGTGGTTTCTGGTGCATTTACGGAACATGGCGTGCCGCGCATGGCGGAGATGATGACCCTCTTCCGGCAAGATCGAACCGATTTGATCGCCCGCCCGCTGTCGATTTTCACCATCACGGCCACGGGCAACTTTCGCTACAGCGAGGATTCCTGCCAAAACCTGCTGGATTGCGTTGAATGGGGCATCCCAATTGAGATTGTACCCGTGACGCTGATGGGGCTGATTGCCCCGGTGACACCGGTTGGGGCGGCGGTTTTCCATACGGCCGATGTGCTGGCGGGATTGACGATGGCCCAAATTGTGCGGCCCGGCGCGCCGGTGCTGTTTGGCGGCGCGCCTGCTACGTTTCATATGAAAGCGGCCACTTCGCCAATGGCTGCAATCGAGGCTTTGCATTTGGACGTGGCGTATACGGCCGTTGCCAAGCACCTCAATCTGCCCACCCAAGCGTACATGGCCTTGAGCGATGGTAAATTCTTAGATGCCCAGGCTGGGGCAGAAACATTTGCTGGGGCTTTGCTGGCAGCGTTAGCAGGTATCAACTCTGTGTCTGGGCCAGGGATGCTGGACTATGTGCTGGTGTTTAGCCTGGAAAAGCTGGTGGTGGATAATGATTTATGCGGTCAGGCACTCCATTTTGTGCAAGAGATGAAGGTAAAGCAGGATTTGCCGACGATTGATTTAGCCCGCCAGCTTTTAGCAGAGCAGCACCTCATTACCGCAGACCACACGTTGGCGCATTGGCCACAATCGCTCTACTTGCCCGATGGCGTGATTGATCGGCAAAATCGAGAAAGCTGGCAAAAAGCTGGCTCACTTACCTTGGCGGAACGGGCGAAAACGGCCGTAAACCAACGCCTCGCCAATTACATCCCCATCCACACAGACACTCGCCTCGATGCTGAACTGCGCCGCCTCATCCAAAGCGGCATGGAAACAGACAAACCCCTACCCATCGTACCTAAACATGATGCCAGGGAAACGTCCGTCACCTTCACCCCTCGCACCCGCCGCCGTCGTTTTCGCCGCTAAAAAAGCACTAACCTCTAATCTCCAATCTCTCCTAAATAACCCCTGTTTGCATAAATGCAAAGAAGCGGACGGCCGTATCCTTTATCATTCTTCAACATTCACAATTTGCGCCCTACAAATTGTGTCCCCACAAATTGGAGGTAAAGGATATGGAAGAGAATCAAGATTTTCCTCAGGAGCAGCCAGAAGAAGAAATCCCCACTGGGCAAATTTGGTTTGACAAAATCTTTTTGCTGCTGGCACTTTCAATTGCCATTACAGGATTAATCTACAACGCCTGGGGTCTTTGGGAACTGTTCCGCTGACGCCCCACTATCACTTTTGTGACATCAGAAATTGGTTGCTGGTTGTTAGAGGCTCGTACCAGCCACTAACCCCTATCCACTAACCGCTTTTCCAAAGGAGGAAAAATTATGCTTGCCCCTGAGCGAAACTGGTGGACACCCCTCCACCGCTATGAAAAAAGCTGGGTCATTGTGGCGTTCTTCTGGTGTATTTTATTAACCGCCATGATGCCGATTTGGTATTTTTACGGCCGTCAAAACGTTCCCGCCGAAACCTTAAGCACCACCCCAGAAGCCTTTGAAGAAAAAGTTCAAGAAATGGTTGCCCAATATGAGATTGGCACCGAAAACGGCCTCCCGGTTGTCGCGCCGCCGCCCGGCAGCGATGTTTACCTGTTGGCTCGGCAGTGGCAATGGTATCCCGTTTTACAGTTAGAAGAAGGCGAAACTTACCGGCTGCATCTCTCTTCGTTAGATGTGCAGCATGGATTTTCTTTGCAGCCGGTTAATCTGAATTTGCAAATTTTGCCGGGCTATGACTACATTGCCACGCTAACCCCCACCCAAACCGGCGAATTTTCAATCATTTGCAACGAATTTTGCGCCATCGGACATCATCTGATGGTCGGCAAAATCATCGTGAAGTAGAGGAGGAGATTATCATGGCGACTATTGCAGTTCCCCAACCGCAGGATGACACAAAATTTCGCACCTGTCCTGTTACCGCCCTTAAAGTTGATTTAGCAGCCGAAAAATTAATTATTGCCAATGCGGTAGCGGCCGTCGTCTTTTTGGCAATTGGTGGCTTATTTGCCTTACTTCTGGCGCTTACCCGCTGGCAAGCCATCCACCTGCTGAATCCCGTTTGGTTCTACCGCATCTTAACAGCCCACGGCTTTGATATGCTCGTTTGCTGGATTGTCTTTTTTGAGATTGCTGGCCTTTACTTTGGCAGTGCCGTCATGCTCAACGCCCGTTTGGTAATGCCCAAAGTTGGCTGGGCCGCTTTCATTCTTATGGCAGGCGGCGCAGTTTTAACCAACATCATGGTGTTGCTGGGCGAAGCAGACGTGATGTTCACCGCCTATGTGCCGCTAAAAGCGCATCCCCTCTTTTATTTAGGTATTGTGCTTTTTGCTGTCGGCGCATTAATTGCCGTCATTCTCTTCTTTGCGACGGTTGTGACTGCTAAACGAGAACGGCGGTATGAAGGTTCGGCACCACTGGTTACTTACGGACTCATTGCTGCCGCCATCATTGCCGTTTATACATTGCTGGCTGGCGCGTTGGCATTTGTTCCAGCATTGCTATGGTCGCTGGATTGGATTCCAGCATTAGATCCTGGTTACTACCGCAACCTGTTTTGGGGCTTTGGCCATCCAGCGCAGCAAATTAACCTGGCGGCGATGGTGGCCATTTGGTATGCACTGGCAGCCATTACCGTTGGTGCCGTGCCGCTGAATGAAAAGCTGTCGCGGGCGGCGTTTATTCTTTACGTGTTGTTCATCAATTTGGGATCTGCTCACCATTTGCTGACCGACCCTGGTTACAGCTTCATCTGGAAGGTAACGAACACCTCCTACGCGATGTATTTGGCCGTTTTGGGTAGCTTGATTCATGCTTTTTCCATTCCTGGAGCTGTTGAAGCAGCCCAGCGGCGCAAAGGATATACCAAGAGCCTGTTTGAATGGCTACGCAAAGCACCCTGGCGAGAACCGGGCTTCTCCGCTTTGGTCATTTCCATGGTGTTGTTTGGTTGGATTGGTGGCGTTACGGGCGTGACGATTGGCACGGAGCAGGTCAATATGCTGGCGCACAATACCATGCGGCTGCCGGGTCATTTCCATGCAACCGTCGTCTCAGGCACCACGCTGGCCTTCATGGGGCTTACTTATTACCTCATTCCGCTCATTTTCCGCCGTGAACTGAAGTTAAAGAGCTGGGCATCTCGCCAGCCCTATGTGTTTGGCTTTGGGATGCTGCTGGTTTCCATTGGCATGATTGCCAGTGGCTTGCAGGGTGTGCCGCGCCGTCATTGGGACATTACCTTTGCTTCGTCAACGTTTAAGGCGTTTATCCCCAGTACGGCCGAATTTATGCTCGGCATCATGGGCATTGGCGCGATTATTGCTATCGTCGGCGGCATCATGTACATCACAGTTGTTCTAGTTTCCATCCTGACAGGTAAACGACAGGAAGCCCGCCGCCTGACGCTGGTGATGAGCCAGGAAAATCCGCTGGTGGATGATGCAATTCCTGCCAATGGGCAAGAAGCTACGGGCAAAATTGCGCCGAAGGGGACTGTGGTTTTGGTCTTTGCTTTCCTGATGTTTTTCGTCATCTACTACTTCAGTAACTGGTGGTTACTGGGTCGTACCTGGATGATTAGTTAAGGTAATTGGGTAACTGCGTAATTGCGAATTGGTAATTACCAGTTACCTCCACTCCCACTTCCGTTGGTGAAAGATGATTGCCGCTTTTGTGCTTGGATTAACTGGTAGTTTAGGTCATTGCGCCACGATGTGCGGTGGGGTAACTGTGCTGTTGGCGCGTCGCGGGGTGACCCAGGGCTGGCATTGGGCATTGGTGCAGCTTGGCCGTGTGTTTAGCTATGCTATTTTGGGTTCGTTTGCTGGCTGGCTTGGCCAGGGATTGATGCCTGAAATGGAGATGGCAGATGCGCATGGTTCGCACGGAGCAATACCTGTTTTGTCTGGGTTTGGTATTTGGCAGGGTGGTTTGGCTTTGCTTACGGCCGTTCTTGCATTTTATATGGCTCTGGCGATGTTGGGAACCGTGCCGTCGCCAGAGCTGCTGCTGGTTCAGATTACGCACCGGTGGGGTAGGCTGATGCGTCGGTTGACGATTCAGCCCCGGCGGTCAACGGTGCAGGCCGGGCCGTTGACCGCTTTTGGATTGGGCATGGCTTGGGGCTTGTTGCCCTGCGGACTGGTGCTGGCTGCCTTACTAGCGGCAGCCGTGGCTGGTTCGCCGCTTCTGGGTGGGGCGACGATGTTACTCTTTGGGGTTGGTACCTGGCCTTTGACCTGGGGGATAAGATTATTATCAAGACGGCCGAATTGGCAAACGGCCGTGCCGCGATTGCGCGTTATTGGGGCGATTGCGGTGGTTTTATTTGGGGTACAGATGAGCCTGCGTGGCTTGGCAATGTGGGGCTGGGTGAGCCATCTTCACGTAGGTAACGTGATGCTATGGTAAGTGAAGTGGTTGCCTGCGATTTGTGTGGTTTGCCTGCTTGGCACCCAATTGCGGGAAAGAGCGGGGGGACTTTTTGCTGCCCATCTTGCCATGAGGTGAGCAATTTGCTGCGTGAGGCAGAAGTTGTTGATGAGGTAACTGGTTCTTCCTTTGTAAATGAGGGGGGTGGGGTGGAAACGGCCGTATTCTCGCTGGGTGGTTTGTGGTGCCCCTCTTGTGCCTGGCTCATTCGGGAGCGTCTCAGCCGCACCCCTGGCGTTGCTGAAGCCGAGGTGAGCTTTTTGCAGCGCGAAGCGCGCGTTTGTTACGATCCAGAGCGCGTCAGGCAAAAGCGCATCATGCGGCGGGTGCGGCAGCTGGGGTACAACGCCTGGCCAGAGGGCAAGTCAGCCAAGGATGAAGAAGAAGCGCATTGGAATCGGCTGCTGATCAGCGGTGTGTTAACCATGCACATTATGCTGTTGAGCTTCATGATTTACTTTCGCCAGTGGACGGGCCGCGCTTCTGTGGAGACTGAATGGCTGGTCCACATCTTCGAAATCATGATTCTGTTTATGAGCGTGCCAACGGTCCTCATTTTAGGGCTGCCCATCTTGCGGGCGGGATTGGCTGGCTTGCTGCGGGGGCAGCCCAATACGCATACGCTCATTGCTGTTGGGGCATTTTCAGCATTTGGCTTGTCGCTGCGAAACTTTTTGGTGGGTCAGGGTGACATCTATTTTGATACGGCCGCTGTGTTGCTCTTTTTGGTGGCCATTGGGCGATGGCTGGAGATGCGGGCGCATAAAGTGAGCAGCCGGGCGGTTGAACAGCTTTGGCAGCGAATGCCGCCACAGGCAACCTGGCTTACTGCGGATGGCGAACAGCAGATTGCTGCGGATGCCGTTCCGCCCGGTGCCCGGCTGCTGGTGCGCCCTGGTGAACGGTTCCCGGTAGATGGCATTGTGGCCGTGGGCCAGGGGGATGTGGATGAAAGTTTGCTGACGGGCGAGCCAGAAGCGGTTTGTCGCCGCAGGGGGGCTCGGGTGTTGGCCGGCACCATCAACCTGGATGGCTCATTTGAGGTGATTGCCTCCGCCACTGGCACATCCACCATGATGGGGCAGATTGGCCATCTGCTGCACCAGGCGTTGTGGCAGCGGTCGCCCGTGGAGCGATTGGCAGACAGGGTGGCGGCCTGGATGACGCCAACGGCCGTTTTGCTGGCAACAATCACCTTTATTTACTGGTCGAACCAGGCTGGCTTTGAAGTGGCGCTCATTTATTCCCTGTCTGTTTTGCTGATTGCTTGTCCCTGTGCCTTGGGCATTGCCACGCCGCTGTCACTCTGGCTCAGCTTGGGGCGGGCCACGGAGTTAGGCATCATCTTGCACCAGACGGGCGTGCTGGAGCAGTTGGCGCAGGTGAACCAGGTCTTTCTGGACAAGACGGGGACGCTCACGCAACGGCCGTTGCGCGTGCAGACCATCGCCACAGAACAGCTACCGGAAGCGCAGTTTATGGCCTGGGTAACGGCCGTTGAAGCCAATTCAGAACATCCAGTGGCTCAAGCTATCGTTGCGGACGTTCCACTCAAAAACAGATCACTTAGGATTGAAAATTTCCGTGCCTTGCCGGGTGAAGGTGTTACGGCACTGGTAGATGATCTGCCTGCTTGGGTTGGCAGCTATGGCTTAATGAAGGCTGTGAACCTTTCGCTATCGGCGCAGTTGGCAGATGTGGTGCGACGGTATCATTTGCAAGGGTTGCGGGTGATTTATGCGGGCTGGGCTGGCTGCGTGCAGGGTGTCATCGGCTTGGGAGAACGATTGCGCCCAGAGACGGCCGTTACCCTGCAAACCTTAACCGAGATGGGAATGCAGGTTTCTGTTCTAACAGGCGATGATGCGATTGCTGGACGGCGTTGGCAAGCGCAGCTTGGCGTGCCCGTACATGCTGCGCTGACGCCCGCTGAAAAAGTGGCTCAGCTACAATCTGCTGGGGCTGGGTCGCTTATGGTGGGGGATGGCATCAATGATGGCCCAGCTTTGGCAGCAGCTTCGGTGGGGATTGCCGTGAGCCAGGGAACTGATATTGCCCAGGAAGCTGCCGACGCCATTTTGATTCAGCAGAATTTAACGGCCGTTCCCTGGCTGCTTAAACTTTCTCGTCGGACGATGCAGATAGTGCGGCAAAATCTGGTTTGGGCCTTTATTTACAACATCGTGGGGTTGGGGCTGGCAATGACGGGGCATTTGCAGCCTGCCCTGGCCGCTTTGTTGATGGTGCTGAGCAGTGCTGTGGTGACGGGCAATGCCTTCCGGCTACGAAAATTCCCTATTGGCGCGCAGCAAATTGAATCTGCTGGGGTTGCTGATGATCTAAGCCCCTCTGTTCCAAATATCTCAACGAAAGCAATTTCACATGGCTAAACAATCTTCAATTTATCCGCGTCGTCGCTGGTTGCGAGCGATGGAACGCGTCACGGCTCGCTTTGAGGGATTGATTAATCGGTTTAGTACGGTAAATGAACGGATACGGCCGTACAATCCACTTTATCATTTAGGTACGTTGGCGATTTTCCTGCTCATTGTTCTGACAGTAACCGGCATATACCTCACCATTTTTTACCGCCCCGGCGTCGAGCGCGCTTATCCGAGCGTTGTCGGTATCTCGGCTACTTGGTTTGGCTCGCTCATGCGCACCATCCATCGCTATGCTTCAGACGGGTTGATTGTTGTCTCGATTTTGCACGCGCTCAAAACATTTTTTAGCGATCGGTTTTGGGGCAGCCGCTGGCTGGCGTGGGTCTCTGGCTGGGTGTTGGTGGTTCTATTTTGGCTCATTGGCCTGATGGGCTATTGGCTCATCTGGGATCAGCCTGCGCAATGGCTAACAGAATACTTTATTCAGCTACTGCAAGGCCCGTTTGCGTTTACATTTTATGGTGGCCAAATCGAGTCAGCTACTTTCTCGCTCTTTGTCATTGTCCTGTTTTTGCACATTTTTCTGCCGATTTTGCTCATTATCGGCATTATTATTCATTTGCTGCGGCTGGCGCGAGCCAACTATTGGGCACCTCGTTGGATCATGGTTGCTTCCCTTTTTGTACTTGTGGTGTTGTCTCTCTGGCGGCCACTGCAACTGGCGTTGCCGGCCAATATGGACGTTTTGATGCAGCAAGTGCCTTTAGATTGGTGGTACATGGGCTTTTTGCCGTTGGCGGGCAGCATGGGAGACGGGTTGTTTTGGGGAACGGCCGTACTTCTCTTCTTGCTGATTACGGCCATTCCCTGGCTACGCCCCGGCCAGCATGATGGCCCCGCCATCGTGATCGATGCAAACTGTACGGGATGCAGCGCCTGTGCCAAAGAGTGTCCGTATACGGCCATCGATATGGTCGAGCGCAACGATGAGAGTGAGTACAATTTGCTCGCCGTCGTTCGGTCCAATTTGTGCACGGGTTGTGGCATCTGTGTCGGCGCCTGCCCAGATAAAGCGATTGAATTGGATCGCCTGCATTCCAGAGTGATCCGGCAAGATTTGCAGCGTAATTTAAGTCTTGCACAAGCAGGAGGCGATCCCGCAATTGCGGTTTACGCTTGCGAGCGACACGCTGCTCTGGGTACATTGCCGCCATTGGCTGCGCCACAGCCTGTGGCCGAAGCAACGGCAACCGTCGGCGGGGCGATTCCGTTGTTGCAGGCCAAGCAGCCGCCGCGCATCAACGTGGGCAGTTGGCCAGACAGCCAGGGGCAGCCTCGCCCGGTAATTACCTGTGTGGTACCTTGCACGGGAATGCTTCACCCCAATTGGGCGGCGGAGACGATGGAAGCGGGCGGCGCAGGTGCCATTGTGGTGAGCTGCCCGGCACATGATTGTTCGCACCGTGAAGGACCCAGCTGGATCGCGCGTCGCCTTCAGCGGCGACGCACCCTGCGCAAAGGAAACGTCCATTTTTGGGAGCTGGCTCCAGGTAGCCGTCAGCAGGTGCTTTCGCTGTGGGCGCAGATGATTGGGGATGAAACGGCAGCAGCGTCTGCCAAGCAGGCGGGCACGGTTATTGGGAGTAGGACGGCCGTTGCCATGTCCTCTCGTTGGGCGCATCTGCGTCATGGTCTTGCCGGACTGCTGCTATTATTCTTCACCTTCCTGGGGGCCATTTGGCTAACACCGCTCACGTCTACGGGAGTGCAGGATTCTGGCCAAATTCGGCTGGTTATTAACCACGGTGGCCAAGTAATCGCCAATTCTGGCGAACTGTCTGCTGACATTTTGGATAAATTGCCAGAAAACGTTGACCCTGCTCAGGTGCTAGGTGGTGAACGCTTTCCCGTGCGTTTGCGTTTGCTGGTAGATGGTGCTGCCGTGATTGAAACGAGCTATGAAGCGCGGGGCCTGCGTCGGGAAGGCTCCATTTATGGCATAGAGTCTTGGCCTGTTGCCCCCGGTGCCCATGATGTGACCGTATGGCTAATGGATGATGAGATTGAATGGCGATTGGTTTTTGAAGAGTCTGTGACCGTAACAGAAAATGGTGTCGTTGGGCTGGTTTATAATGCTGAACGTGATGTTTTTGAACCAAGATAGAAACCAGAATGCAGCAAACGATTATTGGCTTTCAGAAAGATGAGGTTGGTGACTGGACGGCCGTCCTGAAATGTGGGCATAGGCAGCATGTGCGCCACAATCCGCCGCTGACAAACCGGCCTTGGGTGCTTACAGAAAGCGGCCGGCAAAAATATATAGGCTTTACGCTCAACTGCAAGCTGTGTGATGAAGTGGAAGAAGAACAGGCGGATTTCTAAAAATACCTAAAAACATGGTATGATTTTGCCTATGAAATCTGCTAAAACTCGACAAATCATCTCGCGCTGTGCCTTGATGCACAATCTGAACGATCTAACTTGCGATGTCATCATTGAGCACAGTAAGCCGCGCCTGGTTGAGAAGGGGGAATACTTTTTTCATCAGGGGGAAGATGCAACGACGATGTATATTTTGCTGTCTGGTCGAGCAAAATTGGCCCAGGTGACACAGGCGGGAAACCAGGTAATTGTAAATTATTGCCGTGCGGGTGACGGGCTTGGCATTATTGTAGCCTTGAGCCACACAGTCTATCCACTGTCGGCAGAAGCCGTAACGGCTTGCCAGGCACTCTCTTGGCAGCGGGAAATTATTGAGCAGCTGATGCTGGCACATCCGCAATTGGCTGTTAACGGGATGGGGATGATCGCCAATCGGTTTGTAAAGCTACAGGATCGCTTTCAGGATATTTCTACCCGTCGGGTAGAGCAGCGCATTGCCCGTGCCTTGCTGCGGCTGGTACGGCAATTTGGGAAGAAGGTGGCGGAAGGGGTGTTAATCGACATGCCGCTGTCCCGACAAGATTTGGCGGAAATGACAGGGACAAATCTTTACAATGTGAGCCGGATTTTGAGCGAGTGGGAGCGGGCAGAATGGGTATGCAGCCAGCGTCAGCGCATCATTTTGTGCAAGGCACATGAACTTGTGGTGTTAGCGGAAGATTTGGATTAAGAGGATTAGAGACGCGTTGTTGAGATCGCAACATTGCTTTGAATTGGATTTGGGAAAGCCATCATGAACCAAAAACCGCCTGTGACGTTAGAAAAAATAGCAGAAACGATCATTTCTGATTTACTGGAGATGTGGCCGGAAACGGCCGTACTCTTCAAGCAGCACAATATGGCCTGCGTTGGCTGTGCGGTCGCACCCTTCTACTCGGTTGATGACGCTATCTCAATTTATGGCCTGCCGCGCGAGGATTTTTTGCAAGAACTGCTCTCTTTGATTCAGAAGCAATGAGCCACAAGCGATCAGAGAAAACGAAAATGGGCTTCACGTTGGGGGAGATCGACAGATTGTAGCTTCACCTGAACGGCCGTATCCAAAGGTGTTGGCTCTTTTCGGTAGATGCTGGTTTCCATGTCTAATTCTGGTAGCAAAATAAGATCGCGCTTTCCCCGACGATCAATCACAATGCCTTCCCCTGTCCACTCTGGATTTTGCGACAAGTAAACGGCCGTCCAATGAGCATTCGATAGTCGTTCAGCATAGCGCACATCCCCGCTGATGGCGTAAGCTGCACCGACACGTTCCGTCACGGCTTGCTCATCCAGCAGAGGGTCGCCACGTAAAAAGGCGCGAAGCTGTTGGTGCACCACCAAATCCAGATAGCGACGCAGCGGGCTGGTGGCCTGTACGTATTGATCCAGCCCCAGCCCGGCATGACGACCGGGCAGCAGACCGGGTTGGCTGCCTGTCATGGTTTTGCGGCGGGCAAAGTTGGCAGAGGGTGTTTCGCCTTCAACCAGTTCGGTGGGCGGGTCTTGCGTGGTGAAGGGCATGGGGATGTTGTGCTGTTGGGCAAACTGGGCCACGGCTTCGCCCGTCATCAGCATTGCTTCCCGCACGAGATCGCGGCTTTGCAGGGCGGGCAACGGCCGTATTTCCACCTCTCCAGCCTCATTCAGCCGAATTTTCACCTCTGGCAAATCGATCTGCACGGCATCGTTGGCCACGCGTTGCGCCTCAAATGCCTGGGCAATGGCCAGCAGCTCACGAAAGGGGAAATCATCAAGCCGTTCTTGCGCCTCGCTGTAGCTGAGGCGGGTGACGCGCACGGTGCTGGGCACAATTTCCACGTTCGTGATTGTGCCATCTGGTTCTACATCCAGGCCAAATGAGAGGGCGGGTGAGGTATCGGCCAAGCCCAAGGCCAGGGTAGAGGTGGCGGCTTCGGGCAGCATGTGGATGGTGCCTTCGGGCAAGTACAGGTTGGCACCCCGGGCGCGGGCCTCCAAATCTGCGGGGCTGTTGGGTGGGATGAGGGCGGCGACGTCGGCGATGTGTACCCAAAGACGGCCGCTTTCCCAGCTCAAAGCATCGTCCGGATCGCGGCTGCCCGTGTCGTCGATGGCAACGGCCGTTAAGTGTGTTAAGTCGCGTCGTTCTTCTTCTGGCAGGGCTGGGATGGGGTAGTCTGGCTGGCTTCCGTTCACACCGAGGCGGCTGGGGTAGGGATTGACGCTTTCTTTCCAATAACCTAGGCGTAACAGTAAGGCATGGGCGTTTTCTGGCGTTTCGCTCTGATTCAGGTTACGCAGCACCTGGCTGCGTTCCTGCTGACCCATTCCCACAGCGGCAATTTCTTGTAAGAAACGGCCGTCTTCCGGCAAAAACTCGTTCCGATTAACGCGATCCACAAAGCCTTGCCACATTTCAGCTTCGGCGGCTTTGGCAGTGCGGGCTTCTTGTTCAGCCGCGACCTCCTCAACGGTGTGTACGGTGATGGCTTCCAGAGAGCCGCTAAAGTGGAGGCCATCGTGTATCGACTGCCAAATGGCCCAGGCGGTGGCGGGGGTAAAAGCATCAAAGGCCAATTCAGACAGTTCTTCCAGGCTGGTGGTTTCGCCCGCTAGCAACTCCCAGGCGGTGAGCAATTCCCCACGTGGCTTGGCGAGTTCGCCAAAATTGCGCAGTGGTCCAGGATGCAACAATTCAATGTCTTTTGGTCGCACGGAAACGGCCGTGCCGTCTTGCAGCACGATGTTGATCTTTTTACCGCCTACGTTGCTGACGCGAGCGGCCTGATCTTTGTAGAGAACAAGGTTGTCGGCACGAAAATTTTCACTCATGCTGCAATTGTAATAAGCTGCTGTTGTTTGCGCTATTCAGCTTTTGCATGGTGGGTTGGCAAATTGGCCTCACGCCAAGGCGCAGAGGTATAAAAACTTCGCGCCTTGGCGTGAAAATTTCTGGAGCGTGTGGTTAGGTTGTTCACATTTGATTGGGCCGCGGTAGGTGACGGGGACGTTGTGCAGAATGATGATTTCGTGGCTTTCGCTGAGCGTTATGCGGCTTAGCCGACCTTCGACAGAGTGTTTGTAGCTGGTGCTGAGATGGTCAAGTCAATATTGCCAAAATCAAAATCAGAAATGCAAACATGATGAGCAATCGGTCATAGTTGGTTTGGGTCATTTTTTTTCTCCTGTTTCTCTTCAAATCTGAGTTTGTAACGCTAGATGCGACTGTTTTGTTCCGCCAGTCATATGACTGGCATGTGACGACCAGCACTGATGGATGTGACCTCGCCTCCAGTAATGTTGAAGCATGGAAATAAACAACTGAACTTTGGAGGTAAACAAAATGAGTCCCCTAACAACAAGATTAGACAAGAACATTCCAGAAACTGATTTGTGGCAGCGAATTTTTGGCACAGAGCGTTTTTTAACCTGGTCTTTTTGGCTCAGCCTGATTCTGTTTGTAGGCACAATTGTGCTTTCGATTTTTGATTCACGGCTGGTGACTGGTGCGCCCGTGTGGGTGAAGCCAATGAAATTTGCCATCTCGATTACCCTGTACACCGGCACGTTGGCTTGGCTGCTTAGTTACGTGGAAGGGCATCCCCGGCTGGTGCGCTGGATTGGCGGCCTGACGGCACTTGGCTTTTTGGTGGAGATTATTGGCATTTTTGTGCAGGCAGCTCGGGGCGTGCCCAGCCATTTTAATGTGGGCACCCCGTTCGACGCTGTCATTTTCTCTTTGATGGGCACCTTTGTGCTGGTTATTTGGGTGATGAATATTGCCACGGCCGTTTTGCTGATGCGGCAGAAGATGGACAATCGGCCGTTTGCCTGGGCATTGCGCTTGGGCTTGCTGATAACGGCCGTTGGCGCAATCCTTGGCTTTTTGATGACGACACCCACGGCTGACCAGCTCGCCGCTATGGAAACAGGTGAGATGTTGAGCATCGTCGGGGCGCACAGCGTCGGCGTAGAAGATGGTGGGGCTGGCTTGCCCTTTGTTGGCTGGAGCACCGAAGGGGGTGATATTCGTCCAGCCCACTTTGTGGGGCTGCACGCCTTGCAACTCATTCCGCTGCTGGGTATCTTTGTCAACCGCCGCTTTCGTACGCGCCTGTCTGAAGGGCGACGCACGGCGTTGGTGGCGATTGGTGGGGTTGGTTACCTGGGCGTTGTGCTGCTGCTGCTGTGGCAGGCGCTCCGCGCTCAGCCCCTCATCGCCCCGGATGGCTTGACGCTGGCGGTGTTGGCTGGTTTGGTTGCTGTGGTGAGCGTGGCGGGAACGGCCGTTGCTCGGCAGGTTGGACCAGCCGTTTCCGCAGATGCCATTTCTGGCATATAATCGTCTCATGACCACCTCTATCCGGCACCGATCTAACTACAGCTTTTGGTTGCTCAATGCGGCCGCCTACCTGACCTGGCTAGGCATCCTGGTGTCTGCCTTGCCAGAACTGGCTGGAGAGCCAAATCGCACCTTTGTTTTGGTGCTGTTTGGCCTCTTTTTTGTAGGATTGAGCGTATACGCTTTTTTGGAAGAACGGCCGTTTCTGGTGCATCTTTATTTGTTGGTCCAAACAATGATTGCCGTGACCATCTCTTTGCAAGTGCCGGTTCGCGCCGCTGCGGGCATTTCCACCTTTCTGTTTGTTCTAAGTGCGCAGGCGATGCTGTTTTTACCCATGTTGCCGGGCCTGGTTTGGATTGTCATATTTATCGGCGTGACTTGGCTGGCAGGCTATTTGGGGGTAGGGGTGGTTCACGCCAACGATTTTGTGGCCATACTGGGTGGATACCTCTTCTTTGGCACGTTTGGCGCCGGATTACGGCAGGCGAACGAGGCGCGGCAGCGCAGCCAGCAGTTGCTAACGGAACTGCAAGAGGCGCATGAGCAGCTGCGAGCGTACACCACCCAGGCCCAGCAGCTAGCCGTGTCGGAAGAGCGCAATCGGCTGGCGCGGGAGATGCACGATGCGTTGGGGCATCGCCTGACGGTGGCGGTGGTGCAGCTAGAAGGCGCTCAGCGGCTTATCCCTAGCAATCCAGACAAATCGGCCAGCATGATTGAGGCGATGCGGGCGCAGCTAAAGCAGGCCCTGGCTGAACTGCGCCAATCTGTCTCGGCGTTGCGTTCGCCAGAGAACACGGCTGCGTTGAATGGATCGCTGGAAACGGCCGTTTCCCATTTGGCGCAAACATTTCAGGAGGCGACGGGTTTGCCAGTGCATTTGCAGCTTCCCAAAGAGGTGCCACTTTTGCCAGAGTCGCATCGCCTGGCCCTGTACCGCACGGCACAAGAGTCGTTGACCAACGTGCAGCGTCATGCCCACGCCCAGCAGGCATGGCTACAGCTAGTGGCAGATGATGAACAGGTATCGCTCACGGTGGCCGATGATGGGCAAGGGTTTGCAGATGAGGTGGCAGACGGCCGTTTTGGTCTGATTGGCTTGCGTGAACGAGCGAAACAGTTGGGCGGCGTTCTTAAAATTGGTCCTGCCCAGCAGGGCGGGGCGCAGCTTTGCCTGGAACTGCCCATCCCCCATGTGGAGGCGGCCGATGCCTGAGCCAATTCGCATTTTGCTGGTGGATGATCAGCGGCTGATGCGTGATGGCTTGCGTACCCTGTTGGAGTTAGAGCCAGACCTGGAAGTAGTTGGCGAAGTGAGCAATGGTCAGGACGCCGTACAAATTTACCCTGATCTTCAGCCGGATGTGGTGCTGATGGACATTCGGATGCCAATTATGACTGGCGTGGAGGCGACAGAGCGGCTGTGCCAGGATTGGCCAGAGGCTAACATCATCATCTTAACGACCTTTGACGACGATGAATACATTTTTGCAGGGTTGCGGGCCGGGGCCAAAGGGTATTTGCTGAAGGATGTGTCTGGGGAGGAGTTGGCAACGGCCGTACGCGCCGTGGCGGGTGGCAGTGCTTTGTTGGGATCGGCCGTAGCGCAGCGGGTGCTGGCTCAATTTGCGGGACTGGCTCCCCAAAAACCAGCCGAAACGCTGCCCGAACCCCTCTCAGATCGCGAGTTAGAAATCTTGCAGCTTATTGCCGAGGGGTTGAGCAATCCTGAAATCGCTGCCCGGCTGTTTCTGGCGGAAGGCACCGTCAAAAATTACGTCTCCAACATCCTCCAAAAAACCAACACCCGCGACCGCACGCAGGCGGTACTTAAAGCCCAGTCCTTAGGTTTGTTAACTTCCTAACGGCCGTTTCCCCCTTGACTCTCCCCTCGGGGCAGCCTGTATCATACAGTTAGTTCTGGCCGGAACAAACGATAATCACAATTAGGAGTGAATGATGCTCAAGATTGGGGAGTTTGCCAAAGAAGCTCAGGTTACCGTCAAAACGCTGCGGCATTATGCCAAGATTGGCTTGTTGAAGCCGGTTTGGATTGATCGGTTTACGGCCTATCGTTACTATTCGCGGGAGCAGCTAGCCCGGCTAAACCGGATTGTGGCGTTGAAAGATTTTGGCTTTACGCTGGAGCAAATCGGGCAAATATTGCAGGAGAACCTGACGCTAGATGAGCTGCGCAGTATGTTGCGGCTAAAACATGCGGAACTGGCCCAGCATATCCGTGAGGAGCAAGCCCGGCTGGCTCGAATTGAAGATCGGCTGCACCGCATCGAGCAGGCAGATGACGCGCTCTTGAGCCTTGTTACTCCACACAAGGAGCAATTAGAAATGGAATCTGAAATTGTAACTAAATCGGCGTTTACGGCCGTTGGCCTAAGATATTTTGGCAAGAATGAAAACAAAGAGATACCACATCTGTGGGGCGAACTGAACCCACGAGCGGGCGAGATTGCCCACAAGACCGGCATTGCATACGGCGTGTGTGGCGACATGGAAGAGAACGGCCGTTTCCACTACCTGGCTGGCTACGGTGTAACAGACACAACCAACTTGCCATCCGGCATGGAAACGTGGGACGTACCTGCGCAAAAATACGCGGTCTTTCCCTGCACGCTAGACACCATCCACCAAACATACCAGTACATCTTCGACACCTGGTTCCCGCAGTCTGGCTACCAAAAAGCCGAAGGGCCGGACTTTGAATGGTACGGTGAAGGCTTTGATCCGGAAACCGGAGAAGGGATGGCAATTTACATGCCGGTGAAGTAGTGATTTGAATTAGAGACGGCCGTTCCTGGTGGGGAACGGCCGTTTTTGCTTTCTGCCTGTGATACGATTCCTCTCAAATTCTCGATAATTTCCCCAAGCATCATTTTAAGATGACCTGCATCTCCAATTTTGGGTACAATTAAGCGTAACACTGTCTTGAAGTAACGTTCAGCAATCCAACCGAACGACCCAAACCCCTCATTGGAGAAACTGTTTATGTCCGATTTATTCACCCGGCCCCGCTTTTTTCGAGATGTGAAGTTTCATCGCCATACCGACCGCGCCGTAGCCTGGCTGGAACTGTTTTATGACCTTGTTTACGTCGCCACCTTTATCCAGATTGGCAATTTTTTAAGCAGTAACGTGACCTGGCTGGGCTTTGGCCAATTTTTGGTGCTGTTGGCCGTTGTTTGGTGGGCGTGGACCGGCGAGACTTTCTACCAAAATCGGTATTACGTAGACGACATCAAGCATCGTCTGCTGGTGTTTGGCCAAATTTTTGCCGTGGCCACGCTTGGCTTGAGCGTCAACGATGCCTTTGGCGACCTATATGTGCAGTTTACGATTGCCTACGTTATTACCAGAATTATGCTGGTACTCATGTACATTCGCGCTGCTAAAGCCCATCCGCCCAGTCGCGCATTTACACGGGGTTATGTGATTGGTTTTTCAGTTGGCATTGCTATCTGGCTGGGTTCACTGTTGTTGCCCGCTGCTTACCATTGGGTCGGATGGCTGATTGGGATTAGCGTGGAGTTGTGTGTGCCCCTGTTGCCTTTCATCAGAAAACATGCACGCATCTGGTCGCCGGATAATCACCATATTTCTGAGCGGTTTGGCATTTTTACTATCATTGTCTTGGGCGAATCGTTTGTGAAGATTTTGGACGATGCGCAGGGAACGGCCATATCCATCAATGAAATCCTTTTTAGCACCGTGGGCTTGATTGTCCTTTATTCACTGTGGTGGCTCTACTTCTCAGACACGGCCGGCAAGCTCATAGATTTTGAGCATTTTCGCCGTTCGATGCGCTGGGTGTATGGTCATTTTCCGCTGGCGGCGGGGCTTATTGCTTTTGGCGTTGGCGCCAAGAAGCTTTTTGCCGCCAACGTGGCGTATCCGGCTGACGCACTGGAACCAAAATACCGCTTGCTTTACACCGCTGCCATTGTTCTCTATCTGTTTGCTCTGGCCGGCATAGATTTGGGCCTGGAGAATGACCCAATCAAGCAGAGCCAGACGAAAAAAGCGGTTGTTCATCTGCTGAGTGCGGCCGTTGTGGGCGTGATTGGGTTAACGCTGGTGGGTCTCACGCCCATCCAATTTGTCGGGTTGGTGGCCATTGTGATGGTGGCGCAGGTTGTGTACACAATTATTCAAACTGAGAAAGAAGATGGGGAGGAAACGGCCGTTCCCGATTTTGAATAAGTTTGCCGAACAATGTTGGGAAACGGCCGTTCTTGATCTTATCGAATCAACTTAATATCGATTTCCAAACCGATTTGCTGCCAAATTTGGTCAGCAGTAAGAACAGGAACTTGCTGAGCCATCGCCAGCGACAAACAGGCGCGGTCAGCTAATGACAAACCAAACGGTTTGGTGAGGGGTAATAAAAGGGCCGCAATGCCTGCTTGTTGTGCCGAAAAAGGCACAAACTCAATGGGTGTGCTAAGGATTTTGGTGAGAACTGCCTCGGCATCATGTCCATCCCGCACAAAACAGCCGATAACTTCACTCAAGTTTACTGTAGACAAACAGCAATTTTCCAAGTGTGGAGCTACTAGTTCATGCCCTGGTTCACGGAAAAGAAAAGCCAGCAACGCCGAGGCATCGAGAATAATCATTCAGATTCGGCTTCCTCGCGCCTTTCAGCGATGAGTGTTTCCACAACGTTGGTGGGTTTATAAGCCCCATAGAGTTGGGTGACCCATTCTTGTAGTTCGGTAGGGGAAATGGGCGTTTGGTTGTTGAGGATAACGGCCGTTAAAATAGCCCGCGCCTCTGCCTCCATACTCCGCCCTGCCTTTGCCGCCCGCACCCGCAGCTTCGCATGAACCTCATCTGGCAAATTCCGAATATTTAAGATAGCCATCACAACCTCCATAAAACAGTTTGAGGACATTGTAGGCGTTGTAGGCACTATTGTCAATTTAGCCGCGGATTCTTTCCGCGCATCAGTTATGCGGAAAGAATCCGCGGCTACGATGAAAAATCTTGCTTGTTAGCGTATACTTGGGCAAACAAACTAAGGTAACTGCCAGCGAGAACATGTGATTTAACTATTACTTTTGATGAAGCAATAAATGGCACTGAAAAAGATATTGAAATAAGACGGCCTGAGATATGTGCTGTATGTCATGGAACTGGGGCAAAGCGTGGAACAAAACCTATTAGGTGTTCAGTTTGCGATGGGGCTGGTGAAGTTCGTAGAATCCATAATTCAGCCATTGGCTCTTTTTCCAACCTTATTACTTGTGAAAATTGTGAAGGCACCGGAGAATTCATTCCTGAAAAATGTCTAGAATGTAATGGGGAAAAACGAATTTTTCAGCGGAAAACACTGAGGGTTAAGATTCCTGCAGGCGTCGACAATGATGTGCAGATTCGTTTGTCTGGTGAAGGAGCACCAGGACTAAATGGTAACCAAAATGGAAACTTATATGTAGTCCTTTCCGTTCAAGAGCATCAATTTCTTGTTAGGGAGGAGAAAAACCTTTTTTATGAATTACCAGTTATACCGGAGCAGGCAAAGAATGGAGGGAAAATTGAAATACCAACTGCCTATGGTTGGGGCACTTTGAGAATTCCGCCAAATACAAAACATGGAGACAAAATCAAGTTAAAAGGAATGGGGGTGAAGGATGTCCGCAATCCAAACGAAAATCCTGGGGATCAAATCGTACAAATCATTGTTACAGATCCTGATGCGTTACCTGAAAAAAGCAAGTATCTTTTTAATATGACGAACAAGTCTTTTAGACGAAGTAATCGATAATAACCCCCGCTATTGACAGGTCTTCTCAATGTGCTGTGGCAGGCGTCTCGCCTCGCCACCTTCTTCATTTGCCGCGAAGTTTGCTTGCCAAGCTACCAAAAGCAAAAGTGCGACACACCTCGAAGGTGCGTCGCACTTGTTAGTTTAGGATTGTATCGCCTCATATACGCGCTGTGGTGTGAAGGGAATCCTGCGGAGGCGGGTGCCAGTGGCGTTGGTCGGCGTTAGGCTGCAACTGGTGTCAGTTTGTAAATCTGCCCGTATTTTGAGGCGGTAACAATGTCTTCCTGTTTTAACGCCTGTCGTACATCATCCAGTTTGTAGGCATCTGCTACTGAAAGGTAAGGTGACCATTCATCCTCGGTGATTGTCAGATCTACCTCGACTTCGGCAATGTACTCACCAACGTGAATTAATTTAGTTTGCCTTTTTTTCATTTTGTCTCTTTCCTTCGCACAAAATCATCATGCCAACGTTTTGGATCGGGTCGATAAGCGGTAATTAAGACAGTTGGTGAGGTTTTGCCTAACGGAATTCCCCATAGAACATGAATCGGTTGCCCATTTGTATCATGTTGCAACAGCAAAATGCAAGGTCCTTTATGATAATCTGGATACTCCTCAACTATTGTAGCTGATTCAAGCCCATCCATGACCTCACGGGCCAGAATATTATCATTGGCTAATTCTTCGTAGCCATGCGCTGAGATTTTCACCTCTTCTTTTTCATGCAGTTGGCGAATCTGCCCTAAAAGTTCGCTCATTTTTGATTCATCGCCTCGTGCACCCGCTGGGGCGTAAACGGAATGCGGCGGAGGCGGGTGCCAGTGGCGTTGGTGACGGCGTTGGCAATGGCCGGGGCCACGCCATCCTTGGGGATTTCGGCAATGGCTTTGGCGCCAAAGGGGCCGGTGGGTTCGTTGGTTTGCACCAGGATGGCCTGCATCCAAGGCATCTCGTCGGCGCGGTAGATGTGGTAAGGGCCAAACTGGTCGTTGATGAGGTTGCCTGCCTCGTTGTAGACCATCTCTTCGCAGTGGCCGTAGCCTAGTGCCTGCACCATGCCGCCCTCCACCTGGCCGCTAGCGGTGATGGGGTTAATCGGCACACCTGCATCCACCGCCATCACCAGCTTGGTGACGGTAACTTGCCCTGTTTCAATGTCCACCTCCACTTCGGCAAACTGTCCGGCAAACGGCGGCGGGGAGTCCATGCTAACGTAGCTGGCTGTAGCCATGATTTGCCGTTGCTGGTCTTGGTGCAGGCTGTGCAGACCGATTGCTTCCATGCTGACGGAACGGCCGTCTCCAGCCACCGCATGTCGATTTTCCAACCGAATATCATCCCAGCTATCCAGTTCTAGCATGAGGGCAGCCCGTTCCTTGATTTGTTCTGCTACCTGTTCGGCGGCGCGTTTAACGGCCGTTCCCGAAATATAGGTCGTGCTACTGGCGTAAGCCCCCGTGTCAAACGGCGTCATGTCCGTGTCGCTAGAATAGATGATGATGTCTTCTAATGGCACACCCAGCACCTCGGCCGCAATTTGGCTGAGCACCGTGTCGGACCCCGTGCCCAAATCCGTCGCGCCGACCAGCACGTTAAACGAGCCGTCGTCATTGATTTTTACCGACGCGCCGCCCATGTCTAGCCCCGGAATGGCCGTGCCGTGCATACACATGGCTGCGCCCAGGCCACGCCGCAGATGGGGGTTGCCCGGAACTTCATGCCAACCCGGTTCAAACTGCCGTTCCCAACCAATTGCCTTCATCCCCTGCTCAAAACATTCATTCAGCCCGCACGATTCAATGAGCGGTACGGTGATAACGGTATCTTTTTCGCCTTCGCCCAGGAGCGGCGCAATGGGCATGGGGTCACCGGCCTGCACCCAATTTTTGCGGCGGAACTCGATGGGATCGAGCTTAAGCATGGCGGCGATCTCGTCCATGTGGCATTCTAACGAGAAGAGCGCCTGTGGCCCGCCGTAGCCGCGATACGCACCGGGGACGGGCAAATTGGTGTAGGCCACCGTGCAGTCAAACTCTCGATTTTTGCAATTGTAGCTGCTCAATCCGCGCAGGCCGGTGACGGTCTGCACGGTCAGGCCATGCGTGCCGTAAGCACCCGTGTTGCCGATGACGGTCATTCGCATGGAGTGGAGCGTGCCGTCGGCCATCACGCCTGTTTTCCAGGTGATGGTTTGGGGATGGCGGGTGCGGCTGCTGCGGAACTCTTCGCTGCGCGTCAGCTCCATCCGCACCGGGCGTCCGGTGGCAATGGTGAGATGCCCCACGATGTCCTCGATGAGCATCTCTTGCTTGACGCCAAAGCCGCCGCCGATGCGCGGCTTGATGACGCGAATGCGGCGCACGGGCAAATCGAGCAGGGGGGCCACCATGCGGCGCACGTGGAACGGCACCTGGGTGCTGGTGCGAATCACCAGGCGTTCATCCGCATCCCACCAGCTAATGGCGACGTGGGGTTCAATCGGTGCCTGCTGCACCTGGTGGACGTAGTAGGTGTGTTTAAAGACGTGATCGGCCTCAGCAAAGCCTTGCTCCACATCACCCACTTCGGCCTGGATGTGGTGGACGATGTTGCGGCTGGCATCGTGAATCTTTTCAGTATCTTCCTCATCATGAATAATGGGCGCACCGGGCTTGATGGCTTCATTTTCATCGAAGACAGCGGGCAGAACTTCATACTCAACTTTGATGAGCTTAAGGGCCTCTTCGGCAATCGCTTCGCTCTCGGCAGCAACGGCCGCAACGCGATCTCCCACATAGCGCACTTTATTATCAAAACTGACCTGATCGTGCGGTGGCGGGTTTGGGTAGCTTTGTCCGCCAGAGGCATACTTAACCCGCTTGACGTTTTTGTAATGAATCACGGCATGGACACCGGGCAGGGCTTCGGCTGCGCTGGCATCAATGTCTAAAATGCGGGCGTGGGCGTGGGGACTGGTGAGCAGCTTTGCGTACAGCATCCCACGCATCTCGATGTCGTCCACGAAGGCGGGATTGCCTTTGGTTAATTTAACCGCATCAACTTTAGTTTCTGGTTTGCCGACAACGGCCGTTTCCGGTACGCCAGACGTGAGCCGAATGTCAGTTTGGGGTTTGGTTTGGGTGGAGATTGGAGACTGGAGATTGGAGATTTCTTCTCCTGTCGGATCGGGTGCTTCATCAGAAGGAGGGTAATCGGCAAAAAAGGTGGCATCGACGATGGGCGGGCCGTCGTAGGGTGGCACCTCTTCGCCACGTAAATAAGCGGCGGCGCGCAGCACGGCTTCCACTGGCTTGACGTAGCCCGTTTCGCGGCACAAAATGCCGGAAAAAGCCTCGCGTACCTCAACTTCTGTAGGATTGAGATTTTTATCTAGCAATGCTTTGGTGGCTAAAATCATGGCTGGGGTGCTGTAGCCAGATTGAATGGAACCCGTTTCCACAAACGCTTTTTGAATGGGATGCAGTTCGTTGACGCCAGGATTAAGTCCTTCCACCGTTTCGATGCGATGACCAACTGCCTGCCCAGCCAGCATTACGTCGCTGTTGACTAGCTGCCCATCGACCAAAACGGCCGCTGCCCCCGTTTTTCCGTCATGACTACCAAAACGCACGCTAAATAAGCCTGCGCCGCGCAAAGCTGAAAGGAGCGTATCGGTGGGCTTTGCTGAAACTTCATGATCATTGCCATTGATATTCAGTGAGAGGGTCATTTTTATTTCCTTCGCATGTGGTTAATGAGTTTGGATACAGTGATGAGCGACTTTAAGATTCGCTTTTCTTAATCAATTCTTTGACTGCCTGAACTAGCTCATCCACGGTTTGATACCGATCTTGTGGGTCTTTTGCAAGTGCTTTTTGCAACAATTCGTCCCAGGGGGATGGCAGGGTGGGGATAGCTGCCTGAACGCTGGGAATGGGATTGTTGAGATGCGCCATCACTATGCTCACAATTGAGTCTCCCTTGAAGGGTAATTCGCCTGTGAGCATGAAGAATAGGACGATGCCCAGAGCGTAAATGTCGGTACGGCCGTCCAGCTCTTTGGTGCCCTGAATTTGTTCAGGGCTCATATACTCAACCGTGCCAATCATGACGCCCGTGCCGGTAATGCCTTTGGCTGCTTGCAAATTTTTGGCTGTGCCAAAGTCGGAGAGGAAGGGTTCATTACGGCCGTTAAACAAAATGTTGGCAGGCTTAATATCTCGATGCAGAATGCCTTTTTCATGGGCTTCGCCCAAAGCAGCTCCCACACGTTCGATAATGTAGCTCGTCTCCTCCAATGGGAGCGCACCATTTTGCAGCCGCGCTTCCAGGGTGCCACCCGGCATGTAGCGCATCACAATGTAAGAGAGGTCGCCCTGATGCCCAAAATCGTAAATGGGAATAACGGCCGAATGCTCCAGCGCGGCAATTGTTTCAGCTTCTTGCTGAAAGCGATCATAAAAGTTGGGGTCGGTGGCCAACATTTTGGCAGAAAGCACCTTCACCGCTACCTTCCGCCGAATCATGGGGTCTTCTGCCAGAAAAACGGCCGCCATGCCGCCCCTGGCAATCTCTTCAATGATTTTGTAACGGCCAATTCGCTCTGGTGTCATCGTTTCTCCCGGAGATGGTTGAGCTGGATTTTATTCCAATGTGTAGCTGGATTCAAATGGGAAGGGAAAACGCGTAAAGGTAGTTTGTTGAGGTATATCGTTTGGTAGAGACAGATTGGGGTGGATGTTGTGGGGGCGAGCTGGCGGGAGGAATGCCACTCTGCTACAGGGTTAGGCAGAAAGCCCAGTTTTATTATAAGAAACGGCCGTCGCCCGAATGTACCTACTCACCAACATTTGCCCTGCTGTCAGCAAATAATGGAGGCAGATAACTATATTGAACGAAACGACCGTTTCTGAAAATTGGTATAAACAGTATCAACAAGAAGAAAAATGAGCTATTCTTCAGTCGCCTCTTTTGGCGAGAGCAGCGCAAGGATGCCAACCAAACCCATGTTGGTGTAGAGCAACGGCGACATAAAAGGTGCGCCGCGCAAGAACCGTTCAGGAACGATAGTGCTTTGTGAAGTCAGGTCAGCTTGAACATGGAAGTACGTTCCCAAAACCCCTACCACAATCATCAAAACCATGGCAGCAAGATAAATGGTGACATCTTCTGCTGTCAATTTCCGATTGACGGCACCCATTCCCGCAGAAACGGCCGTAGCAAATACCCCAACGACAAACGGTGCCCAAAGCCAGGGATTTTCCCAAGGGTGCCGTGCATGATCCAGCGCGCTGCTCACCAACGCCGCTAATGTGCCTAGACTTACCAAAAAGAAGTAAGCGCGGGTTTTGCTGTACGGCATTTGTACCGTGCGCCCGAACGGAATCTTAAGGCGACCACTGCCAGACGGTGACTCTTCCCAGGCAGCACTGAGGCCAAGCATGCCAATGCCAGCAAAGGCAAAAGGTGCCAAGAACGGTGGTGCCCAGACCAGCAGACTCAGCGTTACGCGCTGTCCAATCGGCGCAGTAGGTAAGGTGCCTCGCACCAGGTGGAAATACGCCCCCAACACCCCAACGATGATACTGGCGATGAAAACGGCCGTGGCCAACCAACTAGCCGTTCTGCGATTGCGCAAGGCAATCATTCCAGAGATGAGAAGTAAAACACCGGCCACTGGCCCGAAAATGATCGGAATCCATTCACGGGGTTGTATCGTATTGTTTAAAACATGAGCTAGGAACGTATCCAGTCCCAGCATAATTTCATTAAAGGCAGCCATCAGCAGCATAGCCTGATCGCGAGAAATGGGCACACGCCGCCGCCTGGCCCTAGGAAAAACAGTTGCTAAATAGTTCATATTGAGATTGCCAAAAACCGCCGGGCGTGATCAATACAAATTGATCACGCCCGGGGATGGGGATTAATTACTATCAATTGGACCAGGAGGGCCGGGATCAATGGGTTCCATGCCAGCTTCTTCCAGCTTGTCATTCACCATTTCAATCAGCTCTGCCCGATCGTGTAAGATTTCGTAAGCACCATGCCACTGCACGTAATCGGCACCTTGCATCCAGGTGCC
The DNA here is from genome assembly GCF_965223285.1 of Candidatus Leptofilum sp. Classification (GTDB taxonomy): domain Bacteria; phylum Chloroflexota; class Anaerolineae; order Promineifilales; family Promineifilaceae; genus Leptofilum. Next base: position 1,482,624 of record NZ_OZ244997.1, read on the forward strand.
AAATTTAGCAGTACGGCCCCAATGATGCCACAGGTTAAAGTAAACGAAATCAATCGGTTCGTCGAACGGTTGGGCAGTTAATAACCCATTATCTTTCAATGGTTGAATGATTTCATCACTTTCAACAACCCAAGCATTAACTTGCTCAACAGCTTTGTCTGCATCCGTATAGAATGTTTCAATAAAGTTGCTGTTGTGGCATTCAGAACAAACCCCTTGCATCCGAGTCATATTGTCTTGCCAGGCGGGACGTCTTGAACTAATTGGTGCAGCCAGGTTCCACGTGAGCCGGTCGCCAACGTCGTGGGTAGTAGCTGTTGGGCCAAATCCGCTCATATGACAAGTAGCACAGGTAGGCGCGGGGAAGTTGGTGGTATCAAGCGTACCTGGTTCGGCTTCCCAATCCCAGTTGTGTCCATCTGTAGCGTAAGCAATACCGTGTGGTGATTCCTGATAGATTTCCCACTGCGGATGATCTGGGCCGATATGACATGCATTACACGTTTCTGGTCGGCGAGCCTGCTCTAAGCTGAACTCATGGCGCAAATGGCAATCCTGACACTGACCTACAGAACCATCTTCTGCTGGCTTGCCGATGTCATGGCAGCTTTCGCAAGCAAATTTAGTAATGGCCGGCCCCTCAATGGCATGAAGTGAATTTCTGGCTCGTACCTTATCATCACTGTAGCCACCTTCAGGAATGGATGAATAAATATCCAAAAGGTCTTCAGATAGCACCTCTTGCCCGGCATAGGCTACATAGGAAGGAAGCCCATGACGACTTTGATTATATTGGGCCACTTCATTTTCATGGCAAGATTCGCACATTGCTGTGGTTGGTGAATTAAGCACATAAGTTTCCTCATGCTCAACTGCACCTGGGTAATCGGCATCAACCTCATGGCAGTCGCGGCAGGTTACCTCTGCGGCTGCCATCGTGCTATGTCCATACTGTTCAACAATGCCGGGTGTGTTGCGTTCGTGGCAAACAACACAATCGTCATCGCTGTCCGCAAGAACGTTGACACGTTCATCACCGTTTGCATTCTCGCCGGAATTACTTACGGCCATGATAACCAAAGTTAACCCAGCAACAATCAACACAGCAATGATGCCGAGGATGAGCAGCCGAAACGAGCTGCTGCTATTCGTAGATGATTGTTGACTCATAAACTATCCTCCTGTGGATGTTTAACTTAAAAATCGCCAGGGACATAAAAGCCCCTCGAGGAACAGTATAACGGTTACATATACAGCTTTCTTTGCGGTGGCGCAATTAACGATGATCTTTTACGAAATTGTTTAGGATTTAGAAGTAAATTTAAGCTGAATGTTAGATGTAAATCTGAAGGATTTTTATTGTAGGTGATGGTTATCGTCGCTAATGGCTTTTAGCATATCATACTTCTTTATGTGCAACCATCTTCTGTTGGTACCAATGACCCCATCTTTTTCCCATTTGCTACAAATACGGCTAACTGTGTAGAGCGTGGTGCCTGTCATTTCTGCAACCTGCTGTCGTGAGGGGGGTGGGGACAGCCAAATGCCTTGAACATCACATTTCCCACTTTTGTGGGCAATTTTCAGAAGTGTTCGAGCAATCCGTTGCTCTGCCCGTTCTGTAGCAAGTTGACGATATTGGTTTTGTAAAACGACAAACCGTTTCGTCATCATTTGAAGGGCATTAAGGGCTAGACGGGGAAATTGATTGATAAGCGCAGCTAGCGTGGTGTTAGACCAGCTAAGTAGAAGGCAGTCAGTCGCGGAAACGGCCGTAACCGGGTACGCTTGATCTGGAAAAAGTGCCAAAATCCCGATTTCATCACCAGGACTCAGGTAATGCATGATGACCTGTTGTCCTTTTATAGTGAGTTGACTTAGATGAACGATCCCACGTACAAGGATCGATATCGTATTTGCTGATTCATCCTGGTGAAAAATATAGCTGTCCTGACTGAACTTTTCTAAAACGCCAACCTTACAGATTGTCTCTAATTCTGAATCGCTAATTTCCTGAAACAATGTACTGTTTTTTAGTAGTGCAAGGTGTTCAGCTTTTACTGTAAATTGTGATGCGGTTTGAGAAAACATACAGCCTCGAATATTTTGACAATAAAATTCAGCCACAAAGATACTTTTACCGGCACCAATTACATAGTGAATAACATCACGCGTATTTTTGCGTTTGATCATTTGTTTTAACAAATGTTAGAACTTATTTTGTTGAACCAAGTAGAAAAAGCTATACTTATAGATATGTCACGATTACGTATCCTTCTAGTAGACGATCATGAAGTCGTTCGCTTGGGTTTAAAGAGCCTAATAGAACGAAACCCCGGTTTTGAAGTGATAGCTGAAGCCTCTGCACAGCAAGAAGCTGTTAACAAGGCACTGGCGCATAAACCAGACATTGTTTTGATGGATATTCGATTGGCAGGTGGCAGTGGTATTGAAGCGTGTGAACAAATTATGGCTAATTTGCCAAATACCAAAGTGATCATGCTTACCTCCTATGCAGAAGACGATATGTTGTTCGCCGCCATACGGGCAGGGGCCTCTGGCTACGTTTTGAAGCAGGTGGGCAGCAATGATGTGGTTAGAGCAATTGAAGCCGCGGCTCGTGGTGAGGCTACCCTAGACCCTTCGCTGACACAGCGCATTTTTAATGAGATGCGCCGTTCAATTCAGCAGGAAGAATCAGCGGCTTTCAGCGATTTGACATCACAGGAAATGCAGGTTTTGTCTTTAATTGCCGAAGGCAGAACAAATCGTGAGATTGCTGAAGCACTCTACTTGAGTGAAGGGACGGTTCGTAACTACGTAAGTGGTATCTTATCGAAGCTAGAGGTTTCTAACCGGGCGGAGGCTGCCGCCTACGCAATTCAGCATCACCTAAAAGATTATCTGAACTAACAGACGGATCCAATTCTTCTTTCAATTTGAAGGTTGCTATTTTCTGTGCCTATCGTTGATTAGACATTGTTTGGCAGTTAGGAAAAGGATTTAGATGATCACAAATGGTCGTACTATAGATTTACTTCTGGAAGCCGTTTGTCAAGCAACGTTGGAAATATCTCAGGCAGGAAATTTACCAGGAACGTTGCAGCGCATTGTAGATATTGGTCGCGAGCTTCTTTCTACAAAATACGCTGTTTTAGCTACTTTTAACCAAGATGAAATACCGTCTAGCTTTGTTTACTCTGGCATTGATCCGTCATCAGCAAAATTGATTGCTCATTTGCCTATGGGAATTGGCTTGCTGGGAGACATTGCAGAGAAGAAACAGACCTTTCGGATTGATGAGCTAAAAGCGCATCCTCGTTTTACAGGGTTTCCATCTGGTCACCCAGAAATGAATACTTTCTTGGGGATGCCGTTAATGAGAGATGGTATTGTTTACGGCCGTATCTACCTTGCGGATAAGCTCAATGGGGAGCCTTTCACCTCTACCGATGAGCAGGTATTACAACTGTTTACCTCACATGCGGCCGTAGCCATCCAAAACGCCAGACTAATCGAATCAAACCTTGCCGATCGCCAGCAGCTCCAGCAGAAAAATCGGCAATTGGCGGCTATGGATAAGGCGACGATGGCTATTTCTGGTGAGCTAACCTTGGATAAGGTGTTGCAACAAATTGTCGATGTCGCCCGCGACTTAGCCGATGCAGAATATGCGGCCCTGGGCGTGCCAAACAGCCACGGTTACCTAGATACCTTTGTGGATAGTGGCATGGATCAAGAAGTATCTACCGAAATTCCTCACCTGCCCAAGGGACTTGGTTTGCTGGGGGCCATCATTAAGGAGCGAAAGACCATTCGCGTTCCGCGAATCTCAGATGATCCCCGGTCGGTTGGCTTCCCTGAGGGCCATCCCCCGATGGTGCCGTTTTTAGGTGTACCTGTCATTGCCGGTGGCGAGACATTGGGCAACCTGTATTTAACTAACAAAATCGGGGCGGATGAATTTACTCAGACGGACGAGGACTTGGTGGAGTTGTTAGCTGCCCACGCGGCCGTTGCAATTCAAAATGCGCGTTTGTATGAGCAAGTCGGCCGTTTGGCCATCGTAGAAGAACGCACCCGCATCGGTATGGATTTACACGATGGTATTATCCAATCAATTTTTGCCGTCGGCCTGACATTAGAATCCACAAAACTTTCCATGCATACAAATCCCGACGACGCTGATAACTTGTTGTCTCACGCCATTGAAGCCCTCAACACAACTATTCGCGATATTCGTAACTTTATTTTAGATTTACGGCCGCATCGTTTTCAGGGTAATTTGGAGCAAGGATTGGGTCGGTTGGTTCGTGAGTTCCAGGCTAATACAATGGTAGCGGTTTCGCTTTCAGCCCAGCAAGACGATCTAACACAGGTGTCAGCTTCTGTTGCCCGGTCGCTCTTTTTAACAACGCAAGAAGCCCTGGCCAACATTGCCCGTCACGCTAATGCAGAACAGGTTCTAATCAATATTGATGTGCAAGATGGCAACGTCATTTTGCGGATTATAGATGATGGACGGGGTTTTGATATGGCATCAAAAAATTATTCTGTAGGGCACGGCTTGTCTAACATGCGCGCTCGCGCTGAAGATATGAATGGCACATTCAAAATACAGTCTACGCCGGGCAATGGAACCCGATTAAAAATTGCGTTTCCACTAACTGGTTAGCTGTGTTGGTCGGCTCGGTTCAACCGGGAATGACATCTTCTGCTAATGCACGAGCTGCGTAATCCAGAAAATCAGTCACCGTAATAATCCCAACAACAGTATCATTTTCTAAAACAGGTAATGCACCAAATTTATATATGCTTAACATTTCTGCCGCGCGATAGGCGGGCGTGTTGGGCGTCACAGTAATTGGATTAGGTGTCATGCAGCTTTCCGCTGTTACATTGTCCAGCAGCTCCTCATCTTGCCACCGCCCGTGCAGCACCACGGGGGAGTTCATCACCAGGCGGACGTCACGATCCGTAATAATGCCAACCAACTTTCCATTTTCCAACACCGGCAATTGACGACATCCTTCCGTTTTCATGACGCCAATAACGGTACGCATGGGGGTGTTTGGGGCAACGCTGCTAGGAATAACAGTCATTAACTCATTTACGGTAACCACGATCTTCTCCTGTTTGGGCTAAACGTGGGATTCCTGATATTGGCAGTTTAAATCATTGTGATTATGGTAACTCGTGGCAAATGTCATGAATGGCAGATGACTTTCATCGGCAGAAATTCGCGCGTTTTGTGAATAGAATGAAGGTGTATCTGTGTCGGTTTTGAAATATGAGAATGATTCGTCCATTCGTGACAAGAATATGCAATTGGCGGATGGACAGAAAGTAAGGCTTCAATTTTGTTACAGAGCCTTCCTGGGGTTTGTTTGAGTCGGGTGACATTGCGCCTGAGCATTCATGACAATTGTCACTGGTTGCTACAATCACTGGAACTTATCCTTTTTTGGAATATGGATAAGTAGGCTTTATAGTTATTATGATTGGATTAATGGAACCAATTCGCCTAATCATCATTGACCAACATACAGGTGTACGCAGTGCTTTACGCATAAGATTGCGTTCTGCTTCCGGCATTAACATTGTGGCGTCGGTAGATGCAGATGAGGCACTTCAGCTAGCTCCAGGTGATTTTAGCCCAGATGTAGCAGTTCTTGGATTGACTGGGCGGAATGATGAATTGAAAAAGATGGTGGCACTGGTTGAGCAGCTCGTGGAGGGTGGCACGGCCGTTTTGGCTTTGTCATCATATATTGATGTGGTAGCCCGTGAGTTGGTTTTAGCGGCAGGTGCCAGCGATTACCGCCTGAAAAATATTAACACTCCTGAACTGATTGCTGAAATTAGACTGTTAGCTGAATCTCACCACCAAGAGTGGCAAGATAATCATTAAACCCCTTCGCTTACTCTTCCAAAGATTTCAGTACATTCATATAGTTGGCGCGTTCAAAGGCCGCAGGGTCTGTAACCCGCTGTTGGCTAAGCACACCCTGTAACGCAGCAATGCTTTCTTCCCCATTTTCTTCCAGCCATTGCTCAACTTCTGCCAGCATGGTTTTAATGTACTCAATGCCATTTTTTAGCAGCACAGAAGCAACGGCCGTTACCTTGGCCCCCGCCATCATACATTTAATAATGTCAGTGCCGTGCTCAACACCACCTGTGACCGCAATATCGGCCTTGATGATGCTGGATAGAACGGCCGTCCAGCGCAGCCGTAAGCGCAACTCTGCTTGTGTACTCAAATCAAGGCTAGATACAATCTCCCGCGTGGCTAAATCAATATCTGGTTGATAGAAACGGTTAAAAATAACCAGACCATCGGCTCCAACGCTGTCTAAATTGCTAGCCATATGCGCCAGGGCACTGAAGTAGGGACTCAATTTAACGGCGACCGGAATCTTTACGGCCGCTTTTACATCGCGCACCAAGTGCAAATACATCTCTTCAATCTCTCGGCCGCTGATATTTGGCTTGGTTGCCAGGTAGTAAATATTCAACTCCATGGCATCTGCCCCAGCGGCCTCTAATAGCCGACCATATTGCACCCAGCCACCACTATAGTACCCATTTAAGCTGGCAATTACCGGAATTGAGACGGCCTTTTTTGCCTGGTAGATGTGCGCCAAATAGCCATTGGCCCCGCGATTATATTCCTTCATCTCCGGTAAATGTTGCAAAGCATCTGGCAACGTACGTTGATTGGCAGAGGTTACCTTGTCTACGCCTAGCCCTTGAAGCTCAATTTGTTCTTCAAAGAGGGATGGCAGCACGATAGCAGACGCACCGGCCAACTCCATACGCTTCAGATTATCAATGTAAGCTGTTAAAGGGGAAGCTGAAACGATAAGAGGGTTTTTAAGCGTGATGCCAAGATACTTTGTACTTAAATCTGTCATCGAATTCTCCTCTGATGACCCTGGTTCTTGTTCAAAACAAGTGATGCCCACTTGCTCAGAATGGTTCATTCGGGTCAATAAATGACGGGGTGCTGAATCTTAGCCGATTTATAAAAAATCTACCAGCGATGACAGATGTCAGGACTGAATTGTTACTTCCAACACTCGTTGGTTATAATCTACGGGATAGACTGAAGTCAATCAAACTACAAAAGGGACAGTATTAATGACAAAACGTGCAAGAACTCGTAAATCAACAAAGAAGCAAACGAATTGGCTCCTAGTCGGCGGGCTGATTGTTGGTGGCGTTGTAATTTTCATTGGCCTGATTGCCCTGGCTTTTCGTGAGCCAAACCGCTTAAGTTTGCTGGGATTCTGCAATAATAACCCGGACAACTGCATTGTTGTGGGAGATGCAGATGCAGAGGTTGCGGTTGTAGAAGTTTCTGATTACGGTTGTTCGCACTGCCGCGACTTTAACCTTGAGACTGGCCCTCTGCTCGATGCTCAATACATTGAGCCAGGCGAGGTAAAGTGGGTAGTTGTACCTTTTGCTTTGCAAAACCAGGCTGGTGTCTTCCCAACAATGCCGTCCGCAGTAGCGGCGATGTGTGCCAATGATCAGGGGGCATTTGCCGATTTTCATGAAGCGTTATTTGCGCTTCAGGGAACGGCGAGCTTCAACACGGAAGCTGGATTTTTGCAGGCGGCAGATTCTTTAGAAATGGATATTGACGCCTTTAGCTCCTGCCTGGATGATAATCCATACGCAGATATTATTTTGGAAAATGTAACAATGGCCCAACAAGCAGGTGTTAATTCCACCCCCAGTTTTTTCATTGACGGGAACTTGTTGCCAGGAAATCAGCCCTTATCGGTCTTTCAGCAGCGGATAAATTCACTATTGGGGTCGTAAGCCTATGAAACAAGATTGGCAGTTGCGCCTAATACAACTTTTGTCTGTGCCGGGCATGTTGTTGGCTTACTATTTGTTTCTATTTCATGAGGGTGTGCTCATTGTTGGCTGCAAAGTGGGGAGTATTTTTGATTGTGGCGTAGTAAGTGGTCCGGGTGCGCCGTACGCTTCAATTGGGCCGGTGCCGGTTGCGTTCATTGGTTTAGTGGGGTATGCAACTATTTTTCTGCTTGCCTGGCTGCGAGATTGGGAACATCCTTTGGTAGATTATTTGCCAGAAATCATGGTGGCGGTGACAGGTTTCGCCTTGTTGTTTTCGTTAGGGCTTACCGTTGTTGAGGCAGTTGTCATTCATGCTTTTTGCCAATATTGCGTTGTTTCGGCCGTATTAGTGGTAATTCTATTTGTTCTGGCGTTGAGCTACCTGCGTAGTGAAAATGCGGGGAGGGCACAAGATGCGTCTTGAGTTAGTAAAAGATTGGATGAGTCGGGATGTTATAACGGCCGTTCCCACAATGGGGCTGCTTGAGGCAGATGCGTTACTCAAGGAACACCAAATTCGCAGGCTGCCCGTTTTGGAAAACGGCCGTCTTGTCGGTATTGTCACTTATGGGGATATTCGCGAAGCCAGGCTGTCTGACGCTACCGCATTAAGCACTTGGGAGATGAATTATTTGCTGGCCAGCTTGAAGCTGGCGGCGGTAATGACCAAAGAGCCAGTTTCTATTTCGCCAGCGGCTACCATTGGCGAAGCAGCCGACCTGATGTTAACTCACCGCATTAGCGGATTACCTGTTGTCGACGTGGAAGGCACTCTCGTTGGCATTATCACCGAATCGGACATTTTTCGGATGGTAGCACACCAGTGGCGGCAAACACAGGAAGATACATCCACCAAGCCATACACACATTACGAAGGTGATTAGCTGCTATTGACGCAGCGATTCAGCAACAGTATACTATTTCGTCGTTACGCAATTCGGGGCGTAGCTCAGCTTGGTAGAGCGCTCGGTTTGGGTCCGAGAGGTCGTCAGTTCAAATCTGGCCGCCCCGACTTTCAGTAGGCAGTATTCAGTTTCCTTAATTACCGCACTCAGCAAATTTACTGAATACTGATCACTGTTTACTTATTACCGAAATGCGGCAGTGGTGTAGGGGTAACACAATAGCCTTCCAAGCTCTTGTCACGGGTTCGAATCCCGTCTGCCGCTCTCATTTGCGATAAACCCGTCATTCAAAAGTCGTAAAATATCCGGGCCTGTAGCTCAATGGTAGAGCAGTCGGCTCATAACCGATCGGTTTCAGGTTCGAATCCTGGCAGGCCCATCTTCTCTTCTTTAATCCTCAATTTGAATTTCTCCGAATGGAATCCAGCTCGTAACGGCCGTAATGCGTTCGTCTAAAATAGGCAAGGGGCGATTGGTAAAGGCATCGTAAAGAATGAGCAGCACACCAGCCGTTTGGCCGTTGGTGGCTCTGTTATCTACATACAAGATCGGTGAGCCGGGTGCAGGCTTTTCGCTTTGGCAAAAGCCAATAAAGGTTGCGGGGTTTGGGCGCGGGGGGAAAACGATGGTGCGAGGGGACTGCACCTGCGATCCGTGAATCCATTTGAGCGTGGGTATGCTGCCCATTGCTGGAATGCCATCCACCAGGTCGCACCAGGCCCAGGTAAAGCTACCTGCTTCATAGCCCACAAATCGAGTAGAAATCACATAGTCACGCAGGAGGGGACGGCCGTTTATCAACCACATTGGAATAGCTATCTCCTCACCGGGAGAGAGTGTGGACTGCGCATTTCCAATTGAGCCACCTGCCCAAACGATCCCTTGTCCCAGCGGAACATAATTTGTATGTTCCGAGGCCTCTGGTGGTGCCCAATTGGGTTGGGCAATGCCCCATGGCCCGATGGTTGCCGGCAACTGATTCGGCAGTTCTGCTAGGCTAGGATTATCGTAAGTTGTGCTCCAGTGACCATTTTCATTTTGCCAATGCAAATACAGCCGAGTTTGTCCCGCTATGGTAGCGTCCCAATCGTATCCGACGACGGCTTGCGCGCTGTCGGCTGCTGAAATGGGGCGATGTAGCGGGTTTTGTGTGGCTATAGGCAGGTGGGCTGGCTTTACAGTGAGCGTGCCAATGTCGGCCAATTCGGCGCCACTGCCTAGACGTAGCCTGAATTCGCCAGGGCCTCGCCGCGACGTCAGGCGAAATTGGGTGAGCGTTATGCCTGCCGGTTGGGGACGTGCCAGTAAATCTGCCTGGGCTATAATGTTGCCCGATTCATCTAGCAAATGGACAAAAAACGGAGTTTCTGTGGTTCCTTGCCAGGCCAGCGTCAGGCGTGCTTCGGAACCAATTTCCACTTCGTTTTGCTCGATTGCGTAGCCCAAAATTGTTGCGTCAGCCAAAGTGAGCGACAGTGGCGAGAACTGACTAGGCAGTTGGATGTGTGGCCTTTGGCGAAACAGCAAGGCTTCACCGAGCGGTTCTGCCGGACGGAGCGTACTGTAGGGAGCTTCGTCGATGTAGGTAGTAATGACATTACGGCCGTTTGCCAATCCCTCCTCAATTCGATTCACCCACGTCTGGCTGTATGGGCCTTCGCCGGGAGCCACGTATTCAATCGTTACGTCAGGGCGGTGGCCTTCCACCGTTTGCAAATACCAAAGTGGGGTTGCCCAATGCCAGTTGGCCAGAATCAGGCTGTCTGGTGGGGCACCATCGAGGATGGTTTGTGCATAGTCGCGGGCATCTTCCACCTGGTGCAGCCAGCGGAAGCTGGGCCACCGTTGCCAACCTTGTGCCACTGCTGCGATGAGGAGAACGGCCGTTGCTACCAGCAGTACAGTTCGCCAGGAGTTGGGCTGGGCTGCCACGAAATCCCGTAAGTAGCCACAGGCCAGCCCCACGCAAATGGCTACTGGCAGATAAGCAGGCAGCATATATTCTACCGTTTGCGGGGCGCGGTAGGTGGCCGTAACCAACGTGTGCAGCGCAAATGAACCGCCAAGCAACAGTCCAAGCCGCCAATCTCGCCGCAGCAGCCAAACCAAACCCAACAGTGCGCCCACCAACAGCCACGGTGAAAATTGGAAGGTCAGCACATTCCCCATCACCTTTAGGCGCGGCCAAAGTACCACAGGCTCAACAAAGTAAAAAAAATCCCCCTGAAAGCCAAGTGCCAGGAAGTGGTTCAAAAAGCCAGAGACGGTGTTTAAGCCGTCGCTAGCTCCGGGAACATCGGCTCCGGCGCGCAAGGGCAGGTAGAGCAGCGGTAAAAGTCCGGCAAGGGCAGCTAGCAACGGCCGTTTCCAGCGGGATGGGGTTCGTAAAAATGTGGGATCAATTAGCAGTAAGCCCACAAAAAATACGAGCCCCATGAAAGCTAGGGATAGGTGGTGTGTAAAGCCGAAGCTAAGCGCAGCGGCAAACAGAATTAGATAGCGATCCGTCTTTTCTTTATGACGTTGATGTCGGATGAGTGCAAAAATGGCCAAGGCGGCAAACAGTGCTGTCAGGCTGCGGATGTTGGCGGTGGTGGCCTGTGCCCAAAAGGTAGTGGCTGTCCCAAGGGGGAGTACGGCCGTTGCTGCCGCAAAGTGCTTTCGAGTAAGGTCAAAGACGATCAAGTAGAGTAAGCTAAGCGTCGCGGTGCTGGTGATCAGTGAGAGGAGATTGATTTTGTAAGCGGCCGATGCGGCAATAGGCAGCCAGGTCATGAGCTTGCTTAATAGGGTGTAAAGCGGAAAGCCAGGTGGATGTGCCACCCCCAGCGTAGTGCCGATTAGCTGGAATTCGCCATTGTCGGCGGGCAGCAGCCCCGGTGCCAAGGTGAAAAAATAAAGCAGGCCAAAAAGGAGAACAGTTGCAAGTAAGCCCAGATAAATACGCAGGCGTGGGGTAAATATTTGGGTCGGTAGAGGGAGTTTTTGCAGCAAAACGGCCGTTACCAGCAAAATTGCTAAAGCGGCTACCTGCACATCTGGATGAGGGTATAAAACATAGCCAAGCAGCAGCAAAAGGGGCCAAGTTTGGCTGTTATTGTGGTGGCGTAAACTGAAAATCGCGAACCCCGTTAGCATTGCCGTGAGCCCAAGTGCAATAATCCAACTGACAGCGGCCGAACGAACCATGTAATGCATTGCCCACTGCTCACTCAGTAAGCGGCCAGCAAAAAGCCCTAAACTCAGCGGTGCCATAAGGGCAAGAATTTTGGCGAACGGTTTTGGCCACATAAGGTGGAATTATAACGTGGATGCAGCCACAAGCATCCTGCTGGGTATCAGGCTGCGGTTTGCATGTACTGAGGGTGCGGGATTATTAAGTGGGCCGATTTGAATCGTCTGCTGCTATTGCTATTCAGCTTGCCGGGGATGAAGCTCCTGGGCTTGGTCCGGTGCTTCCCAATCTTCATAACTTTCAGAAAGGCCTTCTTCCTGACTTATTTGAGAGGAGCGCATCAGGGCAGCGACGACAAAAATTGAGACGATCAGCCCCAAAATCAGCCAAATAATGAAAAAGATTTTCATTGGGTGAGTTTTCCAGTCTGCTGCATTCTCTTCCTACAAGTTGCGGCGGTGGAGAGAATTGTATCCTATTTTGAAAAACAGGGGAAATTTGTGGAAGTGGGAAAGTTTTTGAAATCCAGAGCTATTTCAGACGATGACAAGTTACCTTCCCCAATGTATACTACGATTGAAACGCACTGTTTTGTAACGGCCGTATTCAATGTAAAAGCCAATTGACGCCATAGATAAACCAAGCCATGTCTGAAACTGCCACACGCTCGCCCATCGAAGAGATCGGGCAAAAAGCACCAAATCGCCAGCAGGCCAAGCGTTACATCGCCGAGCGGTACGAAGTAGTCAACATGCTGGAAGGTGGCATGGGGCTGGTTTATTTGTGCCGCGACCATTTTACTTCTGAGCTTGTCGCCCTAAAAACATTCAAAACGGAATATTTGTCCCATCGTGCGGCACGCGATCTCTTCTTGCGTGAGGGGACGATGTGGGTGGAGATTGGACGGCATCCAAATGTGGTGCAGGCGTATCGTGTAGAGCGTGTGGGAGACGGCCGTGAAGTTTATTTGGTGTTGGAATGGATTGTGCAGCCGCAGGACAAGAAGTCGCCATCTTTGCGCTCCTGGCTCAAAAAGGGAACACCGCTTGCGGTTGAAGAGTCGATCCTTATTGCGCTGTACGTTGCCAGGGGAATGCGCTTTGCCACGCAAAAGATACCTGGCCTGGTACACCGTGATCTAAAACCAGAAAATATTTTGATTGGGCACGATCATGTCGCGCGGGTGACGGATTTTGGCCTGGCCAGCACATTGTCGGGCCATAGTCCTGGCTCTACCGTAGGGTCTTTGGAAAATAGCCGCGAGAATATCGGCCGGACACAACTAACGCAGGGCGTGGCCGGAACGCCACTGTACATGGCACCAGAACAGTGGCAGCATCAAGGATTAGATGCGCGTGCTGATATTTACGCCTTGGGCTGCATCTTGTATGAGATGGTGGCTGGCCACTTTGCCGCGCAGGGGGAATCCCGCGAGGATTTGCGCGACATTCATGTGAACGGCCGTATCTCCCCTCTTGATGCTTCATTGCCGCTGCCACTGCGCGACTTTATCAATCGCACCCTGTCCATCCCGCGCGAACAGCGTTACCGTGATTGGGCTGAAGTAGAGAAAACGTTAGCGGCCGTATATACAAAAGTAACGGGCGAACCATCCCCCCCAGAATGGGATGGTGCCGAGGAAACCCCAGATGAACGACGGGCTGCTGGCTATTCATACAACACAATGGGATTGTCGTACCTGGATATTGGCAAGTTAGACGTGGCCGTCATGTATTTTGAACAGGCCGTTAACGTGGCGCGCGCCGAAAATATTCGCGAATTGGAAGGAAAAGGGTTAGGTAATCTAGGATTGGCCTATGCTGCTCTGGGTTATATCGAACGCGCTATTGAGTTTCATGAAGAACACTTGGCCATCGCTCGCGAGCTAGGCGATCGTGCTGAACAAGGGCGGTCCCAGGGCAACCTGGGGCTTGTTTATCGGCAAAAGGGCGAACCGGAACGTGCTGTCCGTTTTCATGAGAAAGAGCTGCAAATTTTCCAGCGATTGGCTAATCGCTTCAAAGAGGCAGAAGCATTGCACAATCTCGGTGAAACGTACCGGGAGCTAGGGGATGCTCCGCGTGCTGAGGATTATTTTAAGCAGTCGTTGGCCATTGCCCGTGATATTGGCGACAAAACCCGCGTTGAGCGGATTTTGAACAGCATGGGCAAGGTCTTTCTGGATTCTGGTGAATTTAAGGAAGCGGCTCAACTGTTCAAGCAGACCTTAACCATCTCTCGGCAAATTGGGGATCGTGTGGGGGAGGGTGAAGTATTAAGCAATTTAGCCGAGCTGTATTTTGCCTCTGGCTATATTGAACGCGCCATTGAGTATTACACGTACGCACTCAATATTGCCCAGGAAAGCAATGATCGCCGCAAAACGATCAAAAATTTGCTGCGTCTTGGCGATCTTTATTTAAGAAATGAGAACATTGACGAGGCACTGGCTCATTATGAGAATGGGTTGATTTCTGCCCAAGAGATTACGGATCAGGTTCAGGAGCTAGCCGCTTTTGGTAAACTTGGGGAAGCGTTTGATATTCAGGGCAACTACACAGAGTCCGGCCGCATGTACAAGCGGGGATTGCTGCTGGCGCGGGAACGGAACAACCGTGACATTGAGCAACAGATGTTGCAAAAGCTGGCCAAAGCGTACGAACTTTGGGGAGATTTTAGTCGTGCGGTGACCTACCTGGAGCAAAGTTTGGCGATGGTGCAGGCTAATGAGGACGTAGAGGCTCAAATTTGGCATTGGGGTGAAATGGCACAGCTATTCCGTAAGCTGAACCAGCCACGACCCGCCGAGGAAGCGTATGAAATGCGCTTGGAACTCGCTCGTTCGTTAGCAGATTACGCAGCCATCGCAGAGACACTAGCTGATTTGGGAGATTTATCCCGCGTTTTAGGCGCGCATTCTGAGGCGACGGAATTTTATAAGGATGCCCTTGATCTTGCTGAAGAACATGAACTTTCTTTACAGGAAGCCAATGCCTTGAGCGGCATGGGAATGAGCTTTTTTGAAACGGGTAAGAAGCGGCAGGCTGTGCGGGAGCTGGAGCGCAGCTTGGAGGCGGCCAAAAAGTCGCGCAGCAGTCGGGCTGTGGCCAACGTGAGCTACCGTTTGGCTTTGATCATGTGCAAGCAGGGCCGCTGGGACAGGGCAGAACCCCATGCAAAGCTGGCATTTAAGCTGTACGGCCGTATCCATGACACCATGATGCAAGAACGCGCCGAAAGCATGTTGCAGCGCATTAGAAGCAATAAAGGGAAATCAACTGGCTTCTTCCAAAACTTGCTGGAATCGTAAAAGGGATTAGCTGCGAAAAACTGAGCGAAGATTGGGGATGAGGTCCTCTGCTTTTTCAAATCTTTCTTGCGTGTTAAACAGCAAATAAAGTCCTGCCTCACGTGGGGAAGCATGTTTGGCACTGGCCACACGCAACTGCCGCCGATTGACCAGCTTGTACCCACCACGTACATCAATATGCCCCGTAATCAGGACAGATTGTCGTTCGTAGCCGATAGAGAGGGATTGCAACAAAGTGTTAAGCAACACCTGGTAGCTGCTGTTGCCGTACTCTTTTTCATTGCGTGAGAACATCGCTGGCCAGAGTAGTTCAAAATCTTCATCAGACGTTGCCAGAGTCCCAACGAGAAAATCATCATAGCGTGGATCATCCAAGCCAGTAACGGCAAACCATTTGCGAGCCATCTCGTTGTACGTACGGCCGTGTTTTCTGCGCATAGCTCGTATCAGTTCAGGACGTTCTTCCTTGGTGATTTGCGCCCGTGTGCGCTCCAGGATTTCCCGGTGAGAGAGGTTGAATAATCGTTTAACCCCGTCGGGTTCGCCCAAAGCTGTGCTTGCTCCCGCGTGGCAAATAGAAACCCCACCCGGTGTGCGCACGTAAAACGGCAGCGTGTGTAGAAAGGAGACAATGTGTTGCCGATGCTTCCCCATCGCAAATTCAAAACGAGGCGTGAATAGATCATCACCCTTTTGCAAGATAATGCTGTAAATATGGGGGATTTCGTGGTTGCCGAGAATGCAGATCAAGCTGTCACCCAGCTCATCTTTGAGGCGAATGAGGTCTAAAATGATTTCAACGGATTTGTCTTGAACGGCGGGGGCACTGGCGTGGATTAAATCGCCGTTAAATAGGATCGTATCGGCATGGCCCAGGGCGCGAAGCTCAAAAAATTTGTCGCGGTACCGTTGATAGGCGTCCCAATCTCCATGCAGATCGGTTATCACCATTGCTTGCCCTTGCGTTAAATCTACAACGCGTTTCCACTGATTTCCCACGTGACTCAAATTGTCTCCCGGTAGTTGTTTGCGGCGATTTTATCACACAATGGGATTTTATTTGTGGCGCGACGCTAGCTCCTGGCGAATATCATCCCAGGTGAGATCGTGCGAAACCAGCAGGACGAGCAAATGGTAAACAAGATCGGCCGTTTCTTCGATGATGCGCTGATTGCCTTGACCTTTGGCAGCCAAAATCACTTCAACTGCTTCTTCCCCTATCTTCTTAACGATTTCATCTTCGCCGTCTGCCAGCAGGCTGGCGGTGTAACTGCCGGGCACGGGGTTGGCTTTGCGATCCTGCAAAGTGGTAAATAGTTGGTCGATAAAGTCACTCATCAGATTGCTCTCTTTGCTGTCTCACCCAAATCCAGCCCTCTTTTTGGGCTTGGGGGCGATTTGTCGGTGGCTCTGCCAGCCCACGCAGGAAGTCTGTGCCTGCCAAGACGCATAGGGCAGCGTCCAGGGCATCGTCGCTGTTTTCCAGCAGGTGCGTGGCTGGCGGTAGCGTCACATCGTTTGTAAGTTGGTTGAGGATGGCGATACGGCCGTTTCTCCCATCCTTGCCTTTATAACTTGGTACTTTCATTGGGGCAAACAGCGTTTTCAGCGTACCGGCCGGATACACTTCAATGGCGTGAATTGGGTGCGTAAGGTGAGGTTCCCAGGCGAGGGGAATTTTCCGCCCCGTGTGCCGGCGGAGTTCTGCCAGCAGGCTGAGGGCAGCGTGGGCGGTGCGGGCAATGCGGTCTGCGCCCACATCCAGCGGCAGTTTGCCAATGCGTTGCCAGATGCGCCGGTCAGTTTCACGGCGAAACAGCATGTTTGGAGGGATTGGTAGGGCATCACCCGCCTGGTGGGCGGCAAGCTGGTTGCCTAAATCGGCAGGCCAGCCCAGCGGTGCGTCCAGGGCTAGCAGGGTTGGGCAATTGGGGGAAATCCAGTTGACAATGGTTTGGGCGCGTGATGATGATTTGTTGCCGAGGGTGACGGTTTGGATAGAAACGGCCGTGCCGTCCCACGTTCCCAGGGCCAGCCCGGTTTTTTGCGGCTGCGTGGCGCAATCAATGCCGATAATCGTAATCATGAGAAGAAAAAGCGGAACACCGAGATGTGTAGAGGAGACACAGAGGACAATCTCTAATCTCCAATCTCTAATCTCCCAAAAAAGCAGCTTTCTGCCCCGGTATGGCAAGCGGGGCCAGCAGAGTCTACTTGTAGCAACAGGGTATCGCCATCACAATCGACTCGGATTTCTTTAACGCGCTGGACATTGCCGGAGGTGCCGCCTTTGTGCCACAGCTCCTGGCGGCTGCGGCTCCAAAAGTGGGCTTCGCTGGTTTGTTGCGTGAGTGCCAGTGCCTCGGCGTTCATCCAGGCGACCATGAGGATTTCTTTCGTGGTGTGGTGTTGGAGAACGGCCGTAATTAACCCTTTCTCATCAAATTTCAAATTATGTACTGACATACTGTTTACCGAATCACTGTCTCACTGGAATACCTTGTTTCGCTAAATAATCTTTCACTTCGGCGATGGTGAGCTGCTTGTAGTGAAAGAGTGAGGCGGCCAAAGCGGCATCCGCGCCCCCTGCGGTGAGGGCCTGAGCGAAGTGGGGCAGCGTGCCTGCCCCGCCAGAGGCAATGACGGGGATGTTGACGGCGTTGGCAATGGTGCGAGTGAGTTCGAGATCGTACCCTTCCTGCGTACCGTCACCATCCATGCTGGTGAGCAAAATTTCGCCCGCACCGCGCCGCTCGGCCTCTTTGGCCCAGGCCACGGCATCTAGCCCGGTGGGCGTGCGGCCACCGCTCACATACACTTCCCAATGGTTAACAGATAATGGGGAATTGTTAATAGTTAATTTTTGGGCTTCTAGCTGTTCACTGGCTACCGATGACTGATCACCGATTACTGAATACTGATTACCGACACGTCGAGCATCAATGGCGACCACAACCGCCTGGCTGCCAAACGCTTCTGCGCCTTGGCTGATAATTTCAGGGTTGCGGACGGCCGCAGAGTTGACGCTAATTTTGTCGGCCCCGGCGCGCAGGATGCCACGCATGTCGTCTACGGTGCGGATGCCGCCGCCAATGGTGAAGGGGATGAACACCTGATCCGCCACTGCGCGAGCCAGTTCCATGACCGTTTTACGTGCTTCATGGGTGGCGGTGATGTCCAGAAAGACCAGCTCATCGGCTCCGGCTTCATCATACAGTTTGGCTTGCTCAACGGGGTCACCCGCATCGCGTAGCTCTACAAAGTTGATGCCTTTGACGACACGGCCGTCTTTTACGTCTAAACAGGGAATAATGCGTTTGGCTAGCATGGGATGCTCTCTTTTCTGTCTTACACCGTTAGTTCAAGGCGATTGCCGTCTGGGTCTAATACGACGCTTTCATAGTAGCCGTCGCCTGTTGTGCGTGGCTGGCTGACAATGTGACAGCCTGCTTCATGTAGCTGCTTGGTTAATGTATCAACGGCCGTTTGACTACCTAAACTGATGGCAAAATGAGCCAGACCCATCTGTTCGGTTGAGGAAACCGCCTCAATAATATCTGGGCGCTGCATGAGTTCCAGCCTGGTACCACTCTCAAAGGATAAAAAGTAAGAGGTAAACCCAGTCTTGGAGTTGACGTAACGAGATGAGGAACGGCCGTTAAAAAATTTTTCGTAAAAGATGCGCAACAGTTCTAGCTCCCGTGTCCATATAGCAACATGTTCGATCTTCATACGGCCGTCCCGTTGAGAACGTGAGACAGCTGGTTGAGCTGGCTGATTTCATGGGTAACGGGCAGGTCGGTGGTTTTGCCGTTAGGGTTGAACCAGCAAGTGTCGATGCCGTAGTTGATACCGCCCACCATGTCTGAGGAGAGGCTGTCGCCGATGATGAGCACGTCGCTTTTGGTGGGTTGGTTCATTTGGGCGAAGGCGGCATCGAAGATGTCTGGATTGGGCTTGGAGCTACCAATCTCTTGCGAAATGATGATGGGCGAGAAATATTGTTTCAAGCCGGATTTTTCTAACCGAGAGTGCTGCACGTCGGCCAGTCCGTTAGTGATGATGCCGAGTTGGAATCGGCCGTTTAACCCTGTCAGAAGCTCCATGGCTCCATCAACCATCGGTGCCTGCTGGCCCAGGTTGGCTAGATAGGTATTGGCAAACACGATGGCATCGTAGCGAATCGCCAGCTCATCGAATAAATCGTGAAAGCGTCCAGTTCTTAATGTTTCCGGCGTAATTTCCTTGCGCTCGAGACGTTGCCAATAGCTTTTGTTGATTTGGTGGTATCGCTTCTTTGCCTCCGGGGGGAAAGCGAGGCCGTGTTGGGTAAAGTTAGCTTCTAAGGCCAATGCTTCCGTTTGATCAAAGTCAAGTAGCGTGTTGTCCACATCAAAAAGGAGCCATTTGTAAGGCATAAAGTGACGCTCCTTTAAGCGGCCGGGATGCGTTTGAACGCTTCTTCCAGATCAACACGGCCGTCGTAGATAGCTCGCCCGGTAATGACCCCGACAATGCCGTTGGCGGCTTGTTCATAGCTGCGCTCAATGTCCTCCAAAGATGCGACGCCCCCAGAGGCGATGATGTTCAACCCTGTGGCTCTACTCAATTGCGCTGTAGCAGAGACATTGACACCGCTCAACAGCCCGTCCCGACCAATGTCGGTATAGACAATGGTTCGCACGCCACGATTGAACATCTGCTTGCCTAAATCAACGGGATTAACGGCCGTATCCTTTAACCAACCGCGCGTTTTTACACGGCCGTTGTGGGCATCTATCCCTACCACGATTTTCTTCTTGCCAAACGTGTCGATGGCTTTGCTAACTAGCGACGGCTTCTCGATGGCAACTGTGCCCAAAATGACGCGCTTGGCACCCGCCTCGATGGCACGGTCGATATCTTCCAGGCTGCGGATGCCACCGCCAAACTGGACTTTTGCGCCGAGTTCGCAAATGGCGGGCAGTGCAGCCCAGTTGGTGGTGCCTGCTTCATCAAACGCGCCATCCAAATTGACCACGTGCAGCCATTTGGCACCTACCTCTATCCATTTTTGGGCCATTTGGACTGGATCATTGCCAAAGACGGTTTCTTTTTCGGGGTCACCTTGCTCTAGCCGAACGATACGGCCGTTGCGCAAATCAATTGCAGGGAAAATCGTGAATTTACTCAAAAGGTACCTCTTGGGTTAAAGTTTTTCAACAAAATTTTTTAAGATAGTCAGCCCCACGCTCTGGCTCTTTTCTGGGTGAAACTGCAAGCCATAGATGTTATCTTTGGCAATTACAGAGGCAAATGGCATTCCGTAATCGGTCCAAGCCAGTACAGCCGTTGCGTCCTCAGGATCGCAATAATACGAATGAACAAAGTAAGCGTAGTCACCAGCCGTGATTCCCTCCAGAAGAGGGTTCTCCCAGGCAGGTTCCAGTTGATTCCAGCCCATGTGGGGAATTTTTAGAGATTGGAGATTGGAGATTAGAGATTGGTTCTCATTTTCAATTACCATTGATAATTTGCCATCAACCATTGACCATTTTTCTGGAAACCGCACCACTTTCCCAGCTAATAAATCCAAACCTTGATGCACGCCCATTTCATGCCCTTCGCTGAACATGAGCTGCATCCCCACGCAGATGCCTAGGAACGGGACACCGCGCTTGACCGATTCATGAATTGCTGCTGGCAGGTTGTGCTTGCGCAGGCCGTCCATGCCAGAGCCAAAGGCACCAACGCCAGGCAGCACGAGCTTGTCGGCGCGGCGCACGACATCTGGGTCGTTGGTCAGATGCACTTTCGCCCCGATATGTTCAAACGCTTTTTGCGCGGAGCGAATGTTGCTCGCCCCGTAGTCGATCATGGTAATTTTGGTCATGTTTCGGTTATCCGTAACAATAATCACTGCTCATTCGGTGAGCGTGCCTTTCGTAGAGGCTACATCCATCCGGCGGGGATCGATGGTAACGGCCGTTCGCAGGGCACGGGCAAATGCTTTAAACAACGCCTCTGCCTGGTGATGGTCGTTACGTCCGTATTCAATGCGGGCGTGCAGGTTCATTTTGGCATGAGTAGCCACCGACTCAAAGAAATGTTGCACCAAATCCGTAGGCATCTGCCCGATGGCCGGGGTGTGCCATGAGCCGTGAAAGACAGTGTACGGCCGTCCGCCCAAATCAATGGCGACAAAGCCAAGTGCCTCATCCATGGGCACATAGGCGTGTGCTGTGCGGATAATGCCTTTGCGGTTGCCCAACGCCTGGTTGAGTGCCTGCCCTAACACAATGCCCACATCTTCGATGGTATGGTGGGTGTCAATATGCAGATCGCCAGATGCCTGCACCGTTAAATCGAACAAGCCGTGGACGGAAACGGCCGTTAACATATGGTCAAAAAAACCAACCCTGGTGTTGATGTCATGCTGCCCTTGACCATCCAGATTAATTGAAATGGATATATCTGTTTCTCTGGTTTGACGATGAATGGTTGCTGTTCTTGTCATCTTGAATTGCTTTTAAGAAAATTTATACGAAGGAACGAAGACAGGAAGAAACGAAAAGGGATTTATACGCTTTTTTCTTTGTTCCTCCGTTCCTTTGTTTCTTCGTGTAAAACTAATCCCCTAAACGACGCAGTTCGGCAATGAGCCGATCTGTTTCCTCTGGCCGTCCAGCACTAATGCGGATGCAATTGTCTACGCCAGGCTTCTTGAAATAGCGAACCAATATGCCTGCTTGCTCCAAATCCAGCTTTAGCTGTTGGGCATCGCGGCCTACGACCCGGCATAAAATAAAGTTTGAACGGCTGGGGAATGGGTTCAGGTAGCTAATTGTACCCAATTCTGTGAAAAGATGCTCTCTTTCCGTCACCAGTAGCTGTACTTTTTCTTGTAGCCACTGTTGATCTTCTAATGAAGCCAGGGCAGCCAGTGAGGCAGCCACGTTAATGTTGTATGGTTGCTTGATTTTCCACAGGTGCGGCAGCAACCATTCCGGGAAGGCACCATAACCCACCCGCAGACCAGCTAGCCCGGCCAGCTTGCTAAACGTCCGCAGCACGGCCAGATTATCATATTCCAGTGTCCAATGAATTCGGCTTGATGAATTAGCCGCAGAGATCACAGAGGACTCAGTGGTTTCTTCTCTTTTCTCTCTATGGCCAAAATCAAAATCGACATATGCTTCATCCAGCACAACAAGTAGGGGGAGTTGCAGCAGGCGGCGCAGGTCGGTGTCGGTGATGGTGCTGCCGTCGGGGTTGTTTGGGGAGCAAAGAAAGAGGATTTTGGCGGTGGGATGGTTAGCAACAGCTTCCTCGATGGCAGGGATATCCAGACGGAAATCTTCCTTACGCCACACCTGCACGTATTGGCCGCTGTTGACGGCCGTACTGAATGGATACATGCCAAACGACGGCGGGCAATCAATGACCACATCATTTGGGGACAGCACCACGCGCAGCACCAAATCAATCAGCTCGTCAGCGCCCATACCGGTAAGCAATCGCTCTTTGGGCATTTGCACAAATTGGCTGAGCGCGTCCCGCAGTTGGTTGGATTCAGGGTCGGGGTAGATGTGAAAGAAACGGCCGTCTCGCAATGCGGCCAAGGCTTTTGGCGATGGCCCATACGGATTTTCGTTGGCATCCAGCTTCACAATTTCTTCCGGCGCGCGCCCCAGCCGCGCCGACAGCACCTCAAAGGGCACAATTGGCACATAAGGCTCCATCTCGGCAATATCTGGTCGTACGAATTTGTTGGTCATTGATTGGTGATTCCTTTTTTAACCACGGAGGACGCTGAGGTTTTTATTTTATCTCATTCTCCTGTGGGCGGCGTTGGCGTGGCCATCTAACCCTTCTGCCTGGGCAATACGAGCTGCCGCCACGCTAATTTGGGCAGACGTTTGGTCATCGAGCTGGACGATGCTGCTAATCTTCACAAAATCCAGCACGTTAAGCGGAGAAGCGAAGCGGGCAGTGCCATTGGTGGGCATCACGTGGCTAGGGCCAGCAACGTAATCGCCGAGTACCTCAAAGCTGCGTTCGCCAATGAACAAACCCCCGGCGTGTGGAATTTTGCCTATGTATGCTTCTGGGTTGGCTGTGGCGATGCAGGTGTGTTCGGCAGCAAAGTTACTGGCAAGCTGGCACGCCTGATCCAAATCGGCTGTGAGCACAATGCCACCTCGATTGGCTAATGAGACGGCAATCACCTCGCTGCGGCTCAAATCTTCCATTTGGCGGGCGATTTCTACCTGAACCGCTTCAGCCAGCTTTGTTGAGGGCGTAAAGAGGATGGCTGTAGCCAACACGTCATGTTCGGCTTGAGCCAGCATATCGGCCGCAACCCAGGCTGGATCGGCCGTTTCGTCGGCTACCACCACCGTTTCGGTGGGACCGTATAGCCCGTCGATGCCCACAATGCCGTACACCTGCCGCTTGGCAAGCGTGGTAAACAGGTTGCCAGGGCCGACAATCTTGCCTACACGTCTAACGCTCTCGCTGCCAAAGGCGAGGGCAGCAATGGCCTGTGCCCCACCCAAAGTGTAAATGGTGTTCACGCCTGCAATGGTTGCGGCTGCTAAAATAACGTCGGGAATGCGGCCGTCTCCCCGTCCAGGTGGTGTGGCTACTACAATTTCTTTCACCCCCGCTACTTTGGCTGGAATAACCGACATGAGCAGTGAGGAGGGTAAGGGAGCCGTGCCGCCGGGTACATAAATGCCGACGCGGTCAATTGGCGTGACTCGCTGGCCTAAAATGCCACCCATCTCGCGGGTTTGCCAATTGGGCAATGGCTGTTGCTGATGAAATGCTTCAATGCGTCCAGCAGCCAGTTCCAATGCTTCTTTTAAGTCAGTGGGGATTCGGGAAACGGCCGTTTCAATCTCCGCCTTATCAACATGCAAACTTTCCAATTCAACCTGATCAATTGTGGCCGTCCAGTGGCGCAGAGCCACATCCCCACGCTGCCGCACATCTTTAAGAATGATGGCAACGGCCGTTTCCGGCGTAGCCCCTTCCCCAAACAGCTTATTTAGGCTGGCCTGTAGTGCGGGTGGCACGTCTGGTTCAAGCGAATCCTCCCGCCGCAATATCTTTTCTTTGGCTTCTTGTACGCTCAATATGTTTATCATAACTGATTAGACCTACTGATCATTGAAAGCGGCTTACTGATCACCGTTCAGGGCAGTCAACATCGCTCGATACCGTTCTGGCTCTTCCTCAAAAATATATTTGCACGGCGACACAACCACACCGCTGCCGCCAATTGTTCGCAATTCTGCAATTGCCTTAAACAAACTGGGTTTTTGGATGACAATGTTGACGGCAAACCAGTCTGGCTCATCTGGTACGTGGTGCCGCGCCACGACGGGGGCGATGGTAGGGCCACGCAAACCGCGCAAATGTGGCTGGCTAAGCATCTTTTCAGCAATGCTTTCTGGCGAAGTGCCACGCACATTGGTTGTCACCAGATATGAATTTTCGGCACGCAAATGGGCTTCAATATATTCGATGAGCTGCCGCGCCACCGAAAGCACTTCTGTCCGCGTTTTTAGGGCAGCTTTGTTGGCTACCAGGCACGCCTGCGAGCTTAGAATGAGGCCATCATCAATTTGGCGCAGGTGATTGTCTCGCAAGGTAATGCCAGATGAAACTAAATCGGCGATGACGTCTGCGTAGCCAATTTTGGGCGCAATTTCCAACGTCCCTTCGACGTTGATGAGTTTGACCGGAGCAACGCCGTATTTTTCTAAAAACGCACCGGTAGTTTTGATAAATTTGGTGGCCACGCGCAGGGAACGGCCGTTCTCGCCCAAATCCTTCGCCCAGGCGGCTAAATCTGCCATCGTGCGGGCTGGCATCTCTTCGGGAACCGCTAGATTAAGCGTGCAGGGGCCAAAGCCCAGGGCATCGTGCAAAATGAGGATGGTATGGGAACGGCCGTATGCTTTTTCCGACAAGATGTCCAATCCAGTCAGGCCAAAATCAATGCTCCCCTGCCGCACCCCGGTCACAATGTCGCCTGGCCGCTGGAACATCACTGTCAGTTCTGGCAAGCTGGGAATCTTGGCTTCATATTGCCGGGGATTAGGGCGGAAAATCTTTAGGCCGCACGCTTCTAAAAAGTCAAACGCATCTTTATGCAAGGCCCCTTTGCTGGGGAGAGCCAAGCGAATATCAGTTCGAGACATCTAAAACTCCTTGAGTTTGGTTTCATCCATTTTGTGTTACTCAAGTTTCACTCACAATTAAGGAAGGAAAATAAAAACACCCTTCTCTTGCTTGAGGAGGGTGCTAAGTTAGCACAACAAAAGAACTGTGCAATGAATTCTTAGAAACGACCGATTTTCGGGATAAATGGTTGACTAATATGCTATTCATTACTTTCTCCTTTGCTGGGTAAAATGGTAAAATTGGGCAAAACAGATTAGCCTTTGGTGGTTATAGAAAAGGGCAAAAAGATAATTGCTAACGATGGGTTAACATCTTTTTTAACAGTTTGTTATAGCTGTCGATTTCCATGTTGGCAGATGTGTACAATGTTTAAAAATTTCTCACTATTTTTAGGTAGGTTGAACCGTGTCTATTCCAAGAACAGTTGTATACAATACGGCCGTTGAAGATTTCAAACGGGCGCGTCGTGCAGCAGCAATGCAGCAAATGATGGCCCGCCTAACGGGAAAGTCGGCCGATTTGCTGGCTTATGATGATGTGTGTCAGGCAGTGAAATCTTCTGACGGGGTACAGCAAGGTGTCTATGAAATTCCGCTAGACGCCATTGTGGGCAGTGTGGGGCGCTACCAAGATTTTACGCGTGCTTTCTGGCCCAAAAATGATAGCGATGAAGAGCGATGGGTTCGGGTGAAAACGGCCGTTAACGACATGGTCGGTATGCCCCCAATCGAGGTGTACAAAGTAGGGGAAGTCTACTTTGTCATTGATGGCAACCATCGCGTTTCTATTGCGCGTCAGCTGGGTACCGACAGCATCACCGCCCGTGTAACCGAAGTGCAGTTGCGCGTGCCGCTTTCGGCAGAAGACGATCCGGATGAGATTATCTGCAAAGCGCGGTACGCAGAATTTTTAGAACGCACCAACCTTGACAATTTACGCCCACAGGCAGATTTGCTGCTGACGTTTTGCGGCCAATATCATCAGCTTTTGGATCAGATTGAGGCACACGCAGAGCTATTGGCAGCAAAAGGGGAAGCCCTGGATGCCAACACGGCCGCTTGCCGCTGGTATGACGAGGTGTACTTGCCCGTTTTGCGCCACATTCAAGCACAGGGCATCATGCGGCTCTTTCCAGAGCGCACCAGTGCCGATATGTACATTCTCTTTTCAGAGCGGCGGGCTGAACTGGAGTCTTCATTGGGCTGGGAAATTGAACCAGAAACGGCCGTGTCTCAACTGATAAGCGATGTGGTTGAAAAGCCCAAAGGATTGGCTGGCTGGCTGCAAGCATTGGTGCCGCCTGAGCTGGTAGAAGGGCCACCCCCAGGGCGATGGCGCGAATTTCAGGCGACACGTGCCATGGGGCGTTTGTTTGCTGACTATTTGGTAGGCATTCGCGGCAGCGAAACCGATTGGTTGATGTTGGATGAAGTGATTCGTGTGGCCCAGCGCGACAATGATCGTCTGCTGGGGCTGCATGTTGTTCCCAAAGCAAGTCAGCGTAACAGTAGTTCCGTTGCCAAAATCAGAGAGCGGTTTTTGCAGACTTGTGCTGAGGCTGGTCTGGTTGGTGAGTTTGCCGTCGAGGTTGGGTCGGTGAGAGAAACGATTGTAAAACGTGCCGCCTTTGCCGACTTGGTTGTGCTCAATCTGGCACATCCGCCGGGGCCACAACCACGCGAGCGGTTGGGTAACCGCTTCAGCCAACTGGTGCAGCATTGCCCGCGTCCCATTTTGGCGGTGCCAAGCTACGCTAAAATGCCGATGGAGCGCACGCTGTTGGCTTATGATGGCAGCCCCAAAGCGGATGAGGCATTGTTTGTAGCCACCTATTTGGCCGCACGCTGGCCGTTGTCTTTAACCGTGGTTACGGTAGAAACGGAACATACTTCAGCGGAGGCTTTAGAGCGGGCGCAAGCATATTTAACAGAAAACGGCGTTCAGGATGTGGACTATGTTTTACGCCAGAGGCCTATTGCTGATGCTGTATTGGAAACGGCCGTGGCGCAGGACATTGATTTTCTAATTATGGGCGGATTTGGCTTTCGGCCCATGATGCACTTAATGTTAGGAAGTACAGTAGACACCATTTTAAGACGATTTAAGCACCCGATATTAATCTGTCGGTGAGCGGCTGCCTTAAAGAAGAGAAGTAAAAAGCATATGGATAGTACCTATTATTATCAAGCTGCGCTTGAAGATTTTCATCAAGCACGTCGTCAGGCAGCGATGCAGCAACTGTTGTCCCGATTTACCGGTGAGCAAACAGAGTTGCTTTCATATGACGACATTAGAAAAAAGCTAAAAGCAACCAATATCCGTGAACGGGGCCTGCAAGAGATTCCCGTTGACAAAATTGTTGGCAGCGTTGGACGCTACAAAGATTTCACCCGCAGCTTTTTGCCGGCTTCCAATAGCGGCAGCGAACGATGGGCGCGGGTAAAAGCGGCCACGTCTGACTTTGTTGGTCTGCCACCGATTGAGGTGTACCAACTTGGTGACGCCTATTTTGTGATCGATGGCAATCATCGCGTTTCCATCGCACGACAGCTAGGCACCCCAACCATCTCTGCTTTTGTAACGGAAGTGAAAACGCGCGTGCCGTTTACAGCAGATGACGATCCCAATGAAATTATTTGCAAGAGTCGATACGCAGATTTTTTGGAGAAAACAAACTTGGACAATCTGCGTCCTGGCGCAGATTTGCTTATGACCTTTTGCGCCCATTATTCGCTTTTGTTGGATCATATTGATGTCCATCATTATTACATGGGGGTCGATTTGCAGCGTGATGTTTCTTATGAAGAGGCCGTGGCACACTGGCACGATGAGGTTTACTTGCCGGTGGTTCAGATGGTGCGCGAGCAGGGGATTATGCGTCAATTCCCTGAACGTACCGAAGCGGATATGTATACGCTGCTGGCGGAACACCGGGCGGAATTGAAAGAAGTGCTGGGCTGGGATGTTGATCCAGAAACGGCCGTTTCCGATATTCAACGGAAGAAGAAGCCAGGGGCCGCCATTGCCCGCGTTATAGAGGCTGTGGTGCCAGATGAGCTTGAATCTGGCCCGGCACCGGGCGTTTGGCGTGAGGAGCGATTAGCAAAGCGTTCGGTTGACAATCTGTTTAATGACACCTTGCTGGCCATTTCCGGGGAGCCAGACGATTGGCGCGTGTTAGAGCAGGCCATCATGATGGTGCAACGGGAAAACGGCCGTTTGCGTGGGGTCTATGTTGCCGATAAGAAAAAAGGTAACGGGGACGACGCTGAAATTGCTGAAATCCGCGACAAATTTGAGTGGCTTACCGTCGAGGCAGGCATTGAAGCCAACTTTTCTGTGGAACTGGGAACAGTTGCCCGCCAAATTGTTGCCCGGGCTGCCTTTGCCGATTTGGTGATGCTGGCCTTGAATTGCCCCCCAGGGCTTTCCATATTAGATCGGCTTGCTTCTGGGATGCAAACAATATTGCAGCGCACACCGCGCCCGGTAATGGTTGTTCCGTCTGTTTCACCTATGCAGCATGCACTCTTGGCCTATGATGGTAGCCCCAAAGCAGAAGAAGCATTGTTTGTGGCTACTTACTTGGCAAGCCGGTGGCAAATAAAACTCACTGTCGTAACAGTGAGCAACGATGACAATGGCAAGCTCGATATTGCCACCCGTAAACAATCGCGAGCCAAGACCTACCTGAGTGTGGCTGGCGTAGAGGCCGATTATTTGCTTCCGGTTGGGCCAGCAGCTGCATCGTTATTGGAAGCGGCTGATAGCCAAGAAGCAGATTTCATGATTATGGGCGGCTTTGGCAATAGTTCTGTAAAGAATTTGATGTTGGGCAGCACGCTAAACCGCGTTTTGTTGGAGTACAAGCAGCCCATCCTCATCTGCCGCTAGTTTCTCTTACCATGAATCCATTTTCACAATTTCTTCGCCAATGGTCTAAAGACTGCTCTCTTAATGAGTTTGTGGCGAAGTGGGATCAGTTGGAAGCGGTTGTCGTGCAGGTGCATCGGGAAAAGATGACTGTAGCCGAAGCTGCACCCATTTTTGCAGAGGTGTGGCCTTGGCTGCGGCGGCAATATGGGGGATGGGTTGCAACTTTACGGCCGTATTGGCAACAAACCAAAGCTGCCGGTGAGCAAACCCAAACAGACCCCTTCCAACTCCTGCTCGATTTAGAATCCCCGACGGCTATTTTAGGCAATTGGCGTGCCATGCAGCATCTTCCTGCTGCGCGCGAGGCACTCAACCACCTGCTGCGTGATCAAAATGACTAACACCCCGCAAAAAAATATTGCGCTAAACCCCATAACCCATTAGAATCAATCTAAAGCCGTATGTTATGTTTATGAAAAGTTGAATTAGAGCCGTCTCACAATTGGCTTCTACTTGCAAGCGAGTCCTTATGAAACAAAAACATTCTTTTAATTTCATGATTGGTCTCCTCATTGGCGGGTTGGTTGGCCTACTGTTTTGGTATTGGCAAAAAAGCACCTCTGCCGAGGATGGCGCGCTGGCACTTTTAGACAAGCTCGCCGCCACCGAAAAGCGGGTTCGTGAGTTGAAAACAGAAATGGCTAGCGGCGTGGCGGAACCGGAACTTATGCGTAGCATCCCGCTGCCTAACCGGCCAACCGAAGTACCATCATTTTTGACCAAGAATCGGTCCCCCGAAATTGCCTCTAATGATTTAACACAGGTGAAGGGCATTGGTGCCGTGTTTAACGGCCGTTTGCAAGCCGCCGAGGTGAAAACCTTTGAGCAACTAAAAGCACTCTCCCCAGAGAGATTGGCGGACATTTTGCAGATTCGTTTGGGACGCGCCGAGAACATTTTGGCTGAAGCACGTCATTTGAACCAGTAAATGGCCGGAGGCAGATGATTTATGTCTTTTGAACTGATACTGGCTCTTGTGGTTGGCTTTATCATTGGCGTATTGGCGGCGTTGTTGATTGATAACCTGACGTTGGTTCGGCGAGTGCAGGAAGCGAATGCAGACAAGCAAAATGCCCGCGCTGACCTGCAAAAGGCACAAATTCAGCAGCAGGCTATGGCGCAAAAAGTGCAGTTGGCTGAAGTTGATTTGGAAACAGCCATTGCTGAACGCACCCAATTGGAAGAAACCATTGCTCGTCAGCTCCAAGAAATTGAAGCCAGCCGCGACCAGCTACAAACCACCATTCAAACCACCGAATCTCTTAAAGAAAATGCCCAAGAAGTACAGGAACGGC